>CAYYPV010000015.1:0-91955 GCA_964473665.1 uncultured Candidatus Bathyarchaeia archaeon | reverse complement strand
TTAGCTTCTTCTGCAGTTATACCAGCTAAAGGATGATTCGCGATTATTGATATTATTGATTCAGGCATCCCTTTAGAGCGTGCAATTTCAGCCCCTACAACGCCGTGATCAATACCATGAGTCTTTGATCTTCCTATATCGTGCAGAATGGCACCGATTTCAACTAGATTTAAATCTACATTCATGCCGCGTTTTTGGCATTCCTTAGCTATTTCAACGGCCAGTTTAGATACTGCTTCACAATGCCTGATTACAGCCGGGGAACAGCCAGCATTACGAAGTATATCCATTGCCTGCTCTCTAGATGGGATACTGCTCAATTATCTCTCTCCTAAATGCAAAAACTGCAACTTAACGTATCGTTGCTTTACATATCCACTCCACTTATAGGGTTAGTCATTTTTTACTAAATTGTGTCTGCATGTTGTATCTATCATGCAGAATCTTTTTCCCGAAGGCTTCTTTGTAGAAGCGCGTTCAAAGCGTTGGCGAGGGTTTCGCATGCAGCTCGACGGTCTTCGAGAGAGTCGTCGATTTCTTGGCTCTCGATCTGTTTTTGCTGGTCAAGCATCTGTTTGATGGCGGGCTGTTTACCCTTTTCGTATTCGTCGCATAGCTTCTCTTGCTCGTCGGTGAAGTGTTGCTTTGCTGTCGCGAGCGCTTTTTCTGCGGAGTTCAGTCTCTGGGTTAATTCTGCCTCTTTTTGAACTCTACCTTTCTTCAAGATGGCTGCAAGAATGCTCTTTTTTGTTTGCTCCATATGAGCCAGCTCTGCTCTGAGACTATCAACATTATTGGTAAGACGGTTGATTTCGCTGTTTTTTTCTCTCTTAATTTGCTTTGTCTTATCAGCATATTCGTCCTCAATTCGTTTAAGAAGAAGCGTTGTATCCGCCAGACTTTTTACAGCCTCCTCATTAGAAGCTTCTTTACGTCGTTTTTCCTCAAGCTTAAGCTCAATACTTGTGAGTGTTTGTGAACGCTCGGTGACGAATAGGTCATCTATGCTTATTACTGAGCTTGACTCAAACTCGGATAGTACATCTCTTAGGTTCGTCATCCAACGGTTAAAGTGTATATTGAATGGTGGAACGGCAAATCTCTGGTTTCCTAAGTTGTGTAGCTGGGTAAGAGTTTTCTCCGCGACTTCTGCCGAGGTTGGAACATGCTCTTCCTCAAATATGTTGCTGTAAGTAGATCGATGTTTCTGTTCTTTTGCTTTGGCTTTGCCTTTTTCTCGTCGCCGACTTGATGTTCGGGGTGACCTTGTCTGCGGTTGATATCCCATTAATAAAATCTCTTGTTTATTTGATGCAGTTATAACGAAGAGAGAGAACAATTACATATCTTTAACTAGTAATCGTCTCTCTTTACAAATGATCCTACGTTAATATTGAAAAATAGTTGTACTAATTTTGGAAGTTGTTGTCGCGTTTATTGAGGTTGATGTCGGCAAGCACGTTAGTTAGCGCCTATTCGCTTAATTCTTTTTTAACAGCTTCAATTTTATTTGTTAAAACTTCAATTATTTTTTCATTATCAACATGCTGAAGTGTTTTTCCACATGTTGGGCATCTAAAAACGAGTTCAACGGTGTCCTCGAATACAACGCGCTTACAGTTTGGTGTTCCGCAATGGTAGAAGTCGTGCTTTTGTTCATACCGTAATCGTGATTCTAATTTTTCCAAAATTTTTCTTTTCTGATTTTGGATGAAACCTTCAACTTGATCTGGCTGCAGTCTCCAATAGAAAATGAACCAACCTGTTTTTCCATCGCGTATTCTTTCCACTGTAACGAGTGAGTAATTGTAGAGGTTATAGAGGATTTTACGGGTTGTATTTAAGCGTACATTCGTTCTAGCTGACAGCTCATCATCAGTAGCCCTACCCAATGAGTTTAGGGATTTAATAATGTTAACTGCTTCTTCTCCGCCTAGAACATTTACTATTTTAATTAGAAGCTCCTCGTTAGCTGACATACTGTTTTTCCTCATTATAGCAGAGTTGCGGTTTATTCTCAAAAGAAGGATTTTTGGTAGAATATTACTTAACGGCGAAGCCTTAAATATGTTTCAATTAACTCCACTAAACTTTGCCTAATACTTAGTTAGCTGGCGTAAATTATGCCTGAAATTGTCATTCTACGTATGGGCCATAGGCCGTTCAGAGATAATAGAGTCACAAGCCATGTTTGCCTAACAGCACGCGCTTTCTCAGCGTCTAAAGTTATAATTAGTGATGTAGTTGATGAAAAAATTCGGAGTACCGTTGAAAAAATTGTTGAACGATGGGGAGGACCTTTCTCTATAGAGATGGGGACCCCTTGGAGGAAGGCAGTTTCAAGTTGGAAGGAGAAAGGCGGCGCGGTGGTTTTGTTAACTATGTATGGCGAAAATATAGCAGACAGTGATGTTTTAAAACGAATTACTGAGTTAAGAAAAGATTTATTGATTATAGTTGGTTCTGAAAAAATTAATCCGGAATGCTATAAGGTGTGTGACTTTCAGGTAGCGGTGGGAAATGAACCTCACGCAGAAACAAGTGCATTAGCCGTATTTTTACATGAATTTTGGAAAGGCAGAGAATTGGCTCATAAATTTAAGGGAGCTAAACTGCGGGTTATAGCGCAGAAACGTGGAAAAAAAGTTATCAAGGTTAAATGAGATTAATCTAAGAGTTTTCCTCCTAGTTTCTCAATTTGTGCGTTAATTTTATTCATAAACCATGCAAGAGTTTCGATTTTGATTTTAATTTGATTGTTTTCGTACTGTGCTTCAATTACATTTGCTCTGCTGTGAATCCATGATAGAAGCGACATTGCCTGTTTATTCATTGGGATAACGAATGTTGCGTTAATATAGTTCTCCAAATTATTCGCAACTTCATTTTTCAATCTGTCTAAGTTAATTTCATGCAAAGCGGAAATAGCTACTGGATGCGGTGTTAGGAGGTCTATTTGATTTATTTTTTCATTTAGTTCCGATGATGTAATGAGGTCTATTTTGTTTAATACGGTAACAACTGTAATTCCTGATGCACCTATCTCGCGTATCGTATCCAGACAACATTTAATTTTTCTATTAATTTCAGGAAGAGGCTCGCTAACATCGATTACTAGAAGAATGACGTCTGAGAAGATCGTTTCTTCAAGGGTAGAGTGAAAAGCCTCAATTAAGATCAGGGGAAGTTTATCGATGAACCCAACTGTATCAGTTAGCAGCGCTTTTTTGCCGGAAAAGTTGACTGCACGAGTAAGGGTGGAAAGCGTTGTGAATAATCCGACTCCAACTGGAACCTTTTCTTTTGCAAGCATGTTGAAAAGTGTACTTTTGCCCGCGTTAGTGTATCCGGCTAAAGATATGAGGGAAAAACCGTATTCTAATCTCCGTTCTCTATGTTTTCCACGCTTTTTCGCCGTCTTTTTAAGCGAATTTCGAATAGTTGCCATCTGGTGTCGAATCATATCGTAGTAAACATCTACATCGTACATACCTAGCCCGTGGAAACCGGGCTGCTCACCTTTTTTTGCGAGTCGAACTTTCTCCCTCGCTCTAGGTAACTCATATTTTAACTTTGCAAGTTGAATCTGAAGCTTTGACTCTTGAGTTGCAGCTCTTTGAGTGAAGATTTCGAGAATTAACCTAAAGCGGTCTATGACTTCAACTCCGGTCAGTTTAGCCAAGTTGTATTCTTGAATAGGCTTAAGATCGTTCTCAAATATTACCTTATCAGCATTCAGATTTTTAACTAGCTTTGCAAGTTCTTCAGCTTTCCCTTCTCCAATCTGATAGCTTGGATCCGCTTCGCGTATTTGTTCTATTGATCCTATAATGGAGTAGCCAGCAGCTTCGCCAAGGCTCTTTAGTTCGCTTAAGCTATAATTTTCTCTAATTGATTGCCTCTGAACAACAACTGTCCTCGTCCCCATGGTCCCTACTAGCTTTTCTCACGCTTCTTCACTTTTACTACATCGCCAAATGTGAGTTGGGGAGGAGATTGTTTAGTACCGTGTATCATCGTGGTTTCTGTTGGATTTACTAAAAGTTTTATCTTAAGAGCATGCTCAAGTTTCCTCGACATAATTTTATTTGGAACCATTTTCAGCGTTTCGATTTGGTGTAGAACTGATACCTTCTCGCCTATTCTTTTTCCAAGGTCGTTATAGTTTAAATTAAGTTTTTCTCGCGCCTGCCTTATTTTCTGCGCATAATCTTCAACTAGTTCAAGTTCTTCTTCCATTGAGGCGGGTTTCATTGGTTTACTCGCAGTTTTAGACCTGGTTGGAGCTGATTTGGATCTCATTTCCCACGATGTTGATCCCAGTCTGGCGCATTCGCTGCAAACAAGCATTTCTGCTTCTTCAATAATAGCTCTGTATGGTTTACCTTGAATCTGCTTTCCGCAAACCTCGCAATTCAATGTGACTCTTCTCCGTAAAGTCAAAACTGGTTTATACTGAACAGTTCTTTATACTTTGTCGAAGTTTAGTTGAGTTGTAAGCGTATGGAAAAGCAGGATTCTCTTCAAAAAATAAGAAGCGTGGCAAATTATCAGTTTGGAAGCGGTGCTGGCGAAGCGTTGCTGCCTAAGAAGGTTACAATAAAATTTTCAAAAAAGACGGGTAAAATTCGTTTTATTTATTTAAATAATGACTTATTGGCTACGCTTAGAGCTAGAGATGGCATGTTAGCGTTAACATTATGTGGCGCTAGGCGATTATTAAGAAAGTTTCCTCGTCCTAAGTTTAGAGTGGTTGTGAGTAATGATGTGGTTGATTTTATTAGGGAAGGGCGAAATGTTTTTGCAAAACATGTTGTAGAAGCGGATGCTGAAATCCGACCGTTTGAAGAGGTCGCGGTTACAGATAGCAATGATAAAGTGATAGCTGTAGGAAGAGCGTTATTAACTGGGAGGGAGATGTTAGTTTTTAAACGTGGAGTAGCTGTTAAAGTTCGTAAAGGATTGAAAGGAGATAACCCGTGATGCGAAAGATGAATCCGAGAGAAGCTAAACGGTTAATGCAGCAAATGGGATTAAAAGTAGATGAATTAACAGACGCTCAGCAGGTTGTAATTAAAACATCATCTAAGGACATAGTTATCAATAACCCCAAGGTCAGCGTTATAGATATCAAAGGAGAGAAAATGTTTCAGATAATGGGGGAACTTGTAGAGAAGTCTACGGAGAAGAAATTGGGAATTTCAGATGAGGATGCCCAGATAGTGGCGCAGCAGAGTAATGTAGGTCTAGAAGAAGCGAGAAAAGCATTAGAACAAACTGAAGGAGATTTAGCTCAAGCCATACTTTTACTGAGTCAACGAAGATAGAAATGCCTGTCAAAGTTTGAAGAATTAGTTTAAGCGGGTACAGCGTAAATAGGTTCGGATTCTTTTTCGCCGCGTTCTATAGCGGATTTCATTCGTTTTAGTCGAAGAAATTCTTCCCGTTCGCGCTCTTCCAGGTACATCTCAATAAATCTTATGGAGTTCTCGAATTTGGGTATAATAACGTGTTTTAATGAATTTACGCGGCGTTTTGTCGTAGCAATAGCTTCGGCAAGTCTTCTAACGGCGGCCTCCGTTTCAGCCAAGGTAATCATGGTTTTTATCACTTCATCAATTTTTGATACGCTTTCGTCGAGCTTCGCCGTTGTCTCTATTATGTCATAGCGTTCTGCTGGAGTTAGACTTGCGATTTCAGTGATGTTAAATACTGGGATTGGAATTCCCATTACGCTTCTAGTTTTGGAGCCTATATCAAAACGATCGAATGAGGTTGATAATGCGGTCTGCCTCAGTTTACCTATTCCCGCAATCATTTGGGCTTCCGTGAAGGCTACATATGCTTCGAGCAGTGCTTTATCAAGCTTATTTCGTAAGGGCGCTATTTCTCGTATAAATTCAAAGAACTCCATAACTAGCGCATCTTGTTTTTCACGTAATAGATCATGACCTCGTTCAGCTAACGTTTTACGTCTTTTTAATGCCAAAAGCTCCATGCGAGTTGCGCGAAGACCTGGCAGGATTTCGGCCAACGATTATCCCTTTTTTATTTGGCTCGGTACTTTGGAAGATACTTCTTAATTAAATCAGGATCTATTCGTTTTAACTCGGATTCTGGAAACATAGAGAGCAAATCCCATCCGATGTCTAACGTCCTCTTAATATCTCTGTCTTCATAAGCTCCTTGCGTGATGAATTCGCGCTCATATCTATCCGCAAATTGAAGATACAGCTTGTCACGGCCTGTTAATGCTTCTTCACCTACCACGGCAACTAAGTCACGTAGACTTCCACCTTCAGCGTAACAGTAGTAGAGTTGATCCGCTACTTGCCGATGGTCTTCTCTAGTTTTGTCTTTGCCTATTCCTTCATCCATCAGCCTTGAAAGGGAGGGCAGCGGGTTTATTGGCGGATATACTCCTTTTCGGTGTAGGCCTCGGTCGAAGAATATTTGACCTTCAGTGATGTACCCTGTTAAGTCTGGTACTGGATGAGTCATATCATCTTGAGGCATGGTCAGAATTGGCATTTGAGTGACTGAACCTTTCTTTCCATGGACTCTTCCAGCGCGTTCATAAACTGATGCGAGGTCGGTATACATGTATCCTGGGTAGCCGCGTCGGCCGGGAACCTCTTCACGTGCGGCTGAAATTTCACGTAGGGCTTCACAGTAGTTGGTCATATCCGTGAGGATGGCGAGTACATGCATGTCGTGGTTGAATGCGAGGAACTCTGCGGCGGTTAATGCCAGCCTCGGGGTTAGAATACGCTCGATTGCTGGGTCGTCAGCCAAATTCATAAACATAACTACTCTGTCTAACGCGCCTTGTCTTTCGAAGTCGTCTCTGAAGAATCGTGCTTCTTCGGCGGTTATGCCCATAGCGGCAAATACGAGGGTGAACGCTTCACCCATGCCTTTCACTTTTGCTTGTCTTACAATTTGGGCTGCAACTGTGTTATGTGGGAGACCTGAGCCTGAGAAGAGAGGTAGTTTTTGACCTCGTACAAGCGTGTTCATTCCATCTATAGCTGAAATACCAGTTTGGATGAAGTCTCTGGGGAAGGCGCGTGAATACGGATTTAGTGGTGCTCCGTGAATATCAAGTTCATCTTCAGGTGTGATCGCTGGACCCTCGTCTATTGGTTCACCGCTTCCGTCGAAAGTTCGACCTAACATATCGTTTGAGACCGGTAGTTTGATTGTTTCCCCTAGGAATCGGACTGAGGTTTTTTTCACGTCAAGGCCTGAGGTGCCTTCGAAAACCTGTATAACCGCCATTCCTTCTCCTACCTCTAAAACCTGTCCTCTTCGCTCTTCGCCAGACGGGGTTTTAATTCGTACTAGTTCACTGAAGCCTACACCGCTTACAGCTTCTACGAATAATAGGGGGCCTGCGATTTCATGAACTGTTGTGAATTCTCGCCCAGTATAGATTAGTTTGCTGCTCATGTTTACTGTGCCTCCGATTGCTCGCCGATTAGTTGGTTGAATTGTTCGTCCATATGTTTATCGAGTTCTTCGCTGATTTTCTTAAAATCTAATGGCGGCATGATTTTCATTCTTGCTATCTCTTCTTTAACGGGTAGACTTAGTATTTTTTCTAGAGGTGTTCCTTGATCTACTGCGGATTTTGATTTTTCATAGAATTTCAAGATTAGCCGAAGCATTTGGTAAGTTTTTTCTCCAGGACAGTATGAGTCAACTGGATGGTAGGCGCTTTGTCTAAGAAAGTCCTCTTTCACCATTCGAGCAACTTCAAGAATTATCCTTTGGCTTACTGACAATGCATCTGGGCCTACAAGCATCACTATTTCACGTAGTTCCTCGTCGCGTTGTAATAGATACATAGCGGTATTCCTAAGATCTGTCCAATCTTTACCGAAATTCTTTTCATACCACTCTTCCATCGTTTTTAAGTAGAGAGAGTAGCTAGTCAACCAATTAATCGCTGGAAAATGTCTGCGTTGAGCTAATGCTGTGTCAAGAGCCCAGAAGACTTTGGTGATTCGCAGAGTGTTTACCGTCACAGGCTCCGAGAAATCAGCTCCTGGTGGAGAAACAGCACCAATTACAGAAACGGATCCAATTTTTTCATCGCTGCCTAAAGCAACTACGCGTCCTGCTCGCTCGTAGAACTCAGCTAATTTTGAAGCGAGATAGGCGGGATACCCTTCTTCACCAGGCATCTCCTCTAAACGACCTGAAATTTCACGGAGAGCCTCAGCCCACCTTGAAGTAGAATCGGCCATTAAAGCAACGTCGTAGCCCATATCCCGGAAATATTCGCCGAGTGTTATTCCTGTATAGACACTTGCTTCTCTAGCGGCAATGGGCATATTAGAAGTGTTGGCTATCAGAATTGTACGCGTCATAAGAGGGTTACCTGTTCGCGGATCAGTAAGCTTTGGAAAGCGTTCAAGGACCTCTGCCATCTCATTGCCCCTTTCACCACAACCTACGTATATAACGATGTCAGCGTCAGCCCATTGTGCAAGTTGATGTTGCATAACAGTCTTACCAGTCCCGAATCCTCCTGGAATGCATGCTGTTCCACCTTTCGCGATTGGAAATAGAGCGTCAATAATACGCTGCCCAGTAGAAAGGGGAATTGTGGGAGGAATTTTCCGTAAAAATGGCCGTTCTTGTCGTACTGGCCAAAACTGCGTGAGATATATTTTTTCTAAGCCTTGAGACGTTTGCACTTCAGCTATTGTATCCGAGATTGTATAATCGCCTTCCTTTGCCATCTCTTTGATTGTTCCCTTAATTGCGGGAGGAACTAAGATTCGCTGTGTTACGAGAGGTGTTTCGGGAACTGTTCCGATAACGTCCCCACCTGTTATTTTTGCGCCTTTTTTTATTATTGGATGGAAAGACCATTTCTTATCTTTAGGTAATGGAGGAGCTGAAACTCCCCTTTCGATGAAGCTTCCGACCAAGGTTTCAAGTGTTGGAAGTGGACGTTGAATTCCATCATAGATCTGCCCCATCAAACCTGGGCCTAATTCAACCGATAGTGGTTTTCCAGTGCCTTCGACAGTTTCGCCTGGCTTCATTCCCGATGTTTCCTCATAAACTTGTATGGTTGCAGTATCGCCAGTGGCCCTGATTATTTCTCCTATCAATCCTGATTCGCCCACTTTTACAAGTTCGTACATCTGCGATCCAGCCATTTTCTTTGCTATTACAACTGGACCGGCGATATGCGTGATAACTCCTTTTGGCATATTTTCACCCTACCTTTACTTCAACTCCGATTGTTCGTTTTATTAATTGAGCCATTGGATCCTCTCCCTTTTCAATTGGCCCTTTTTTGTCAGGGATTGTCAGGATTAAAGGATATGGGTTTAGTTCTGTTATTTTTTCAATTACCGATGAGAGCTCTTTTGCTAGACGCTCTGTTATCACCACAACAACTATTTCTGGGTTCTTTGAAAGCTCTAAAAGGTACTTTTCTGCTTCTTTTGCATCCTTAACTGCGTAGCTATTTTTTACGCCAGCAAGTCTGAAGCTACTTATCGTATCTATGTCGCCTATTACAGAGATTTTTCCCATGTTAAACCACCTATTAGCTTGTGAAAAGTTCGCGCGCAACTTTGAGACGATATTCCCGCGAAGCCCGTTCAACAATCCCTTCAACGGTGTTATCCATAGAGATTTTTTCGTCCGCAGTTTTTATAATGACTCCGCCGATGCATTGAATGTTGTCAGAAGAAAGTTTTATTGCAGTATTGGTTCCAAGCTCACGGGCAACATTCTCTGAAATTTTATTTAAATCTAATTTAAGTTTGGAATCACGTTCGTTTAGAACTATGCTTATTTCGCCGCCGCCTAGCGCTTCAGCGCCTTCTGTTATTAGTCTTTCAATGTAGGCCTTATACTCAGGTTTACCTGTTAAAGACTCCATTTTGGCTTTAACAGAGTCAAAAACATCTTGAATAAGCTTATCCTTCACAGATGGCGTGACCCAGCTGAACTTAACTTTAGCTTCAGAAATAATTCTTACCCTTGTGCTTTCTGCATTCGCTTTTGCAGAATCTTTTTGTTTTTTGATATCCTGTTGAGCTTTTTCCTTTTCTTCTTCCTCCTGCGCCTTTATATTTTCTTCAGCCTCTTTTTTCGCTTCTTCCACCATTTCATTTGCCGTTTTCTTCGCTTCGGCTAATATTTTTTCTAGAAAGGATTCAACTTCTTGTTTTTTCAGTTTGGTTTCAGCCATTTTAGCAGCCTCATGCTAAATTTTAGTTAACTCCTTAAAGATTTCATTTGATACTTTGTCTATTTTTGTTTCAGCCACAGATTTTAGACGGGCCGCTTCTGTTTGGACCCCCTTTGAAATTTCTTCAGACTCTTTTTCAGCCTGTTTTTTAGTTTCATCCATCATTTTAGCTATTTCTTCAGGCAATTCCTTCGCAGCTTTTTCATAAACTTCTTGGTAGATAGAGCTCAGTCTAGAATTTGCGTCTTTCTTTATTCGTTCAGCTTCTTCTTTAGCGCTATCAACAATATCCTTAGCTTTGACTTCGGCTTCAATAACTTCTTTAAATATTTCAGACATAGCTACAGGCTCCAGTTTAAAGGTTATATTAAACTCGTAAGATTTAAAACTGTTTTAAAATATCATCCTTTTCCATTAATCTGTGGCAGTAATAACATCTTAATAATAGAGGATCTTCTCTGTCCACGAAGAACATAGGTTGGATGGGTTCATTTCCATTTGTTATGCATGTGGGATTAGAGCACTTAATTATTCCGCGAATGATTTTAGGTAGCTTTACTTTCTTCTTTTCTACAACTTTGAAGTCGCGTACTATGTTAATTGTAGCTTTTGGAGCGATAAGTGCAATTTTGTCCACTTCATCAGGGTTCAACTCTCGCCCTTCGATTTTCACTATGTCTTTTTGTCCTAGTTTTTTACTCGGAACATTCAAAACTATGCTAAGAACTGCGCCTTCTCGGCCAGTTATTCCAAGAAATCTTAGAACTGCAAGAGCGTTTCCGCCGGTTATATGATCTATGACGGTTCCTTCACGGATCTTCTTTACTCGGAATTCTTCCTCCTTATCCAATTTGTATCACCCTTAATTGCAAAATTGAGTTAGTAGAAATATTTCTATTTTTGTTTTTCTTTGACCAGTTGGTTCAAATCATCATCCGTTAAAGCTGATTAGCTTTAGTATGGTTCAAATATTGACTTAAGTTTATGCGGGAGCAATATGTTTTGCAGTTCATTAATATTCAAATCAAGCTTATAATCGGTGATTAAATGGAAAAATGTTACAGAGAATGGATTTAGCTAGTTAGAAACTAGTAAGAGTTATGTAATATAGCCCTCTTCATTTTGGGTGGTGCTTAAGTTGCGGCGAATAAACTTTGAAGGTAGAGATATAATTTCAATCAAGGATTTTAGTAGAGATGAAATCGATTACATTCATAAAATGACTGATTTAATGGAGCCTCTTGTAAGGAGGGGGGCAAATATTCTTCAGGGAAAGATACTTGCAACATTATTTTTTGAGCCGAGTACACGAACTAGGCTTAGTTTTCAGTCGGCTATGCAGAGGCTGGGCGGGAGTACAATTGGGTTCACGGAGGCGCGTGTAAGCTCTGTTGAGAAGGGTGAAAATTTGGCGGATACGATTAGAGCTGTTGAGAATTACGCTGATTCTATTGTATTAAGGCACTCTATGGAGGGAGCTGCAAGAATGGCTGCTGAATTCGCGGCAATCCCGGTTATAAATGCAGGTTCGGGTGCAGAAGAGCATCCTACGCAGGCTTTGCTTGACCTTTACACCATATTGAGAGAGTGCGGCAAAATTGACGGCTTAAATATAGCGCTTGTAGGTGATCTGCGTTATGGAAGAACAGTTCACTCCCTCGCCTATGCGTTATCGCTTTATGATGTAAAATTGTATCTTGTGTCCCCTGATCTTTTAAAAATGCGCCGCGAGGTTTTTGATTATGTGAAAAGTAGGATTAAAGTTATTGAAGCAAAAAGCATTGAGGATGTTATTCCTAGCATCGATGTACTGTATGTTACAAGAATACAGAAGGAAAGATTCCCTGATCCAGCTGAGTATAGTAAAGTTAAGGGGTCTTATCAGATAACTCTGAATACTTTACGAAATGCTAAAAGTCGTTTAATAGTAATGCATCCTCTTCCGAGAGTTGATGAGGTGAGCGTAGAAGTTGATGCGACTCCTCATGCAAAGTATTTTGATCAAGTTCGCTATGGGTTAATGCTTAGGATGGCTGTGTTGGCGCTGGTTCTCGGGGCAATTAAGTAGCTGAATAGATTTTGATTAGTTTCCGTATTTTTGCTTGTATTCATCTATTTTTTCATTAAAATCTGGAAGTGCAGGTACGGTTCCTCTGTAAATTGGGGTATCGCCTATTACGAATGTTGGTGTGGATGCTATCTGAAGCATTAATGCGACTAAGTAGTTTTCTTCTGCGGAAACGTCGAGAATTTCGATTTGAATGTCATCTCTGGATTTTTGAAGCTCATAGGCGAGTAATTTCGCTGATGGACATTTTGGGCATACTGGAGACACAAAAAGGCGAATTTTTATCAATTTTCAACTGTTGCTCCCAGTTGGTATCTGTGTCTATCAAGGAGTTCAGCGCGTTTACCGGAGTTCCAGCCTTTAACTCTTTGATAGTAGCCTGTAATTCTTGACCACCACTCTATAGGGTCGCCTGTTGCACCACAGTTAGGACATTTGGATACTAAGCCTGGCGACACTTTGGAGCATTTTGTGCAGATTGTTAGGTCCTTTGTGTATGCGAAGTATGCTGCTAAGGTTTGAGTTGCGATTCGTTTAGTTAACTCAAAAATTGATACTGGATCTGGGCTACTTTCTCCAATCCATACATGTGTTATAGCTCCACCGCGGGTAAGTGGATGGAAGCTGGCTTCTGTTTTAATTCGAGTCATTAATGGTACGTCGGCTGATGGCTGAACGTGTGAACTGTTTGTGTAATAAAGCGATCCTGTGTTCATGTCTCCTTCGACAATTGCCTTGTCTCCGTATTTCCTGTAGTCTATTAGAGCTAATCGGTGTGAACAGCTTTCGGCAGGGGTTTGAACGATGCCGAATCGTAGACTGTTGCCGTTTTCATTTGAGGCTCTCATTGCATAATCAGACATATATTTCATAACTTTGAGTCCGAACCGCCAAGCTTCGTCGCTTTCATGAAGCCACATCCCCGTGTGTGCCTTTAGAAGTTCAGTAAGCCCTACGAATCCAAAGTTGAGTATTTGCTTGTCGATTTTTAGATATGGTTCTCCATCGCAGTTCATTGAGGCGAAGGGCAGTGTGCCGTCTTTCATTCTCTGCTTTATTATTTCACGTTTTATTAGAAGGACTTGCTTCGCCATTTTCATTCTTTCCTCTATGAGTTCAAAAAGTCGAGTGTCGTTTCCGTTTGCTTCGTAGCCTATCTGTGGTAGATTAACTGTGACCATTTGAAGGCTTCCCATACGAATTCTGCCTGCGTATAAGTCGTCGATTTCCTCGCTGTCAGGCACAAGTATAATGCGGCAACATTGGGAGTTTACTATGTCAGGCATATAGTCTGGGCATAAATTAAGGAAGTAGGGTGAGCCGAACTTGGCTGCTAGTTGAGCGACCTTTATGTACTCTTCGTCAAATTTGTTAACATATTCGCGTCTAAGTTTGATTTCAGGCTTAGGGAAGTTAAACGGTTTACCTTGATAATCACCTTCAAGATAGACGTCGATTATGGCGTTGAATAGCATATTTGCCTCTGGTACAAAGTCTCCATAAGTTACGCCTTCAGTTGTCTTGCCTCCTGGAAGAACTGCGGGTATGTCTTCAGCGACTTTTGGAACTGATGGTTCAAGTGCGATTGATGAGAAGACTGTTTGTCCGCCGCGTGCCACATACATTTGGCTCATTTCATAAATGAACATCTGCGCTAATTGCTTAGTTCTGTTGTAGGTTAGCCCTTTGATGAATGGTGCTAACCATATATTGAAGAAATCGTATCCTTGCCCGCCAGCCCAGTTCGTTTGGGCTGCAGCTAACGCTTTTGCAGCGTGTAAAATTGCGACCTCTGGATGTTTAGCTGGGCCTGCTATGGAAGTATGAATGCCTTGTCCGTCAACAACTAAGCCTCTGCGGATGAAGAATCTTAAGTCGTGTTCTTGGCAGAATGGGCGGGTTACAAAGTATTCAAGGTCATGAATGTGGATTGCCCCGCTTATATGTGCGTCTGCAAGGTGAGATGGAAGAGCGCTTAGTAGAGCGTATTGATCGAATACAGTATCAGCTGCTAGCTTATGAATTGTCTCGGGATTATGCTGTAAGTTTGCGTTTTCTTTATCGCCAGCATCTATTAGGTGGTCAACGTCTGAAACTGGTAAGCCTAGACGTGTGTATTTTGCCCTAGCTCCTTCGAGTCCGCGCTCTAATAGGGTTACGCATACTAATTCGCGGATTAGGGGGGCTGACAGGAAGGACAGGTCAATACTGTGTATTCTTTCAGCTACCTTTTGGGCTACTGTTTCAGCTTCATGTTCTGATAGCCCAGTTTCCTTCATCAAAGATCGCTTGATTTTAGTAGGATCAAATTGTTCAAACTGTATTTTGGAAGTTCTTACTTGCGGGAAATATTTTAAAGAGTCGACAATCTGCTCTGAACTCATATTAAAAATAACCTTCTGCAGGAGCAAGAGTAACAGAAGATGTTTAATTATTATTTAAAATTTTGGATTAAAATGTATACAATTTTATATGTAGTTTCTTAGTAATTTTTCATTTGTAATTTATTTTTTCCATAAATCTGTATAGATTTCTGGTAATTTTTTATTTAATTTATCAGTGTATTGCCTTGAATTTTACATTAGAGTAGATATGCAAAACGCTGCGGTAGGTTTGATATTTTTGCTGAAGACCACCATTGAAGCGGTAAATATTTTGCTGAAGAACGGCTGTATGCGTTCAGTGTATTAGAGGAGTTGCAGTCTGGGCATTTTACCTTTAGACCGCCAAATATTTTACGGCAATTACTGCAATAAGTTAGATTTCTAGTGAACGTGAAGAGCCCTATATCGTAGTTATTGCAAATACGTTCGGTTGTCGTTAAGAGTTTCTCAGAATTTTGCTCTGGCTCATCAAGTTGAATTGGTAATAAGTGACCTCCAGTCAGCATCGGATGAAAATTGCTCTCCATTTGTAACCTGTCGTTGACCGGAGTGTTAAGTTCAAGCGGAGCTATGGGCATTGTAGTATAATAGGGACCTTCTTTTGTACCTTGAACGCGTACTCTTGCCCAACCGTATTTTTCAACGTCAAGTTCCGCTAAGCGTTGGGCAGCCTTATCGTCAGTGGTTTGAGATAGTACGATGCGGGTGAAGGGTTTCCTTGAATACTTGTGCGTATAAGCGTTCATATGACTGATTGTTTTCATTGCAAATTCTAGTGAATTTTTGCTTTCGCCTATATGATTGCCAATATGTGCATTAATCGCTTCATCTAAACCGACGATGCTTATTGTACGTAAGGAATTTTCAAGTCTGAAGTAGGCTTCGCCTGTAGTTAGTTGGGATAATATGGGTAGAGTGCCTTTGTGTATGCGTTCTTCCATTATCTTATACTTTATTTCAAGCGCTTTCACAGCTAAATCCATCTGAAAGTCGATAGCACCAAAGAATTTGCCGTCGTTTCCACCTGCCTCATAGGCTATTCTTGGAAGGTTAATAATTACATTATCGAGATTCCCTGTCCTAAGAGAGTCGATCTCCCAGTCACGCGTCCAGTCGTTTGCCAATCTTGTTCCTGATGCGAAGTAGCTAACTCCAGTCTGCCATTCTTTAGTTAAGTTTGCGAAATAGGGGGTTCCACATTTTGCTGCAAGTAAATGCGCATTTAGCAGTGATTGTTTGAATTTTTCGTTTAGTGTTTCTGGCCTTATTTTAATAACAATGTACGGGTTGAGTATAGGTTTGTTAATAGCATCCTCAAACATTGCGTCTATGATTAGGTCAAAGATTCTGTGAACCTCGTCTTCATAGTCGCCGTATTTTTCAGTGTTTTGCCCACTAGGGCCGACGGCTGGTATGTCCCTTAAATATTCTGGTATGGTTAGCTCTAGTCCTATAGTTGCGTCTGAAATTATACCGTAAAGAGATTGACCTAAATTTTGCACGAATAAAGCTAAGGCATCCTTTAGTTGCTCGGAGCTAATCCTGCGCGTAAATGGCGCTAGAAAGATGTTAAAATAATCTATCGCTTGACCGTTTGAGGCTTCTATGCTGGTAGTTTTTAGAATATTTGAGGTTAATAGAAGAGCTGCTTCAAGGGTTTTGGGAGGGGGAAGAGAGGATGATAGGAAATCTAATCTTTCTGATCGTAGGCCTTCGCGAAGAAATATCCTAAGATCGTGTTGAAATTCACTTGGCTTAAGAATCCAGTATCCTGTATTACATATGTTTATTGAACCAGATAAATGGGCGTCCGCTACGTCTCTTGGAAGAATATTAAGGAGTGTATATTCCTCAAGCACGGCGTCTCCGGCTACTCTATGGACGGTTTCAGCTTTTTGAGAAGCTTCTCCAGCCTCCTTGATTTTTTGGCTTACATCGTATACGGGAAGCCCTAGTCGTGTAAGTTTGTGCCTATATTCTTCAAGTCCTTTTTCAACGAGTATAGCGTTAACGAACTCTCTTATGAGAGGGGCGGTGAGATACTTGGTTTGAAGAGCTAAGAGCCTCTCCTCAGCTTCTTCAGCTATTCTTTCAGCCAAATCAGTTGGAACCCCTGCTTCTCGCGCCAAAGCTTTGGCGATTTTGTTTCTGTCAAACTCCTCCATTGCTAGCCGAGAGCTTCTTACCATGAGCTTCCTGTTCTTCTTCATAGCATAGTCTTCAATGTCATGTGAGAAACTTACAACCATTCGACCTAAATCGGTTAGTATATATTTCCGTGTCTCTCGATCAACATCGATAAGTCCTGCTTGAAGTATGCTTCTGAGGTGATAAGCAAATTTTCCCGCGTCGCGGCTTGGATCAAGCTGTAGGGCTTCCATAATTTCGCTGTACGAAAGAGGACCTTTAGTGTGAATAAGTCTTACAATTTGAATCCTAACAGGCGATGAGGCGGCATCAAAAATCTTAGAGCTTACTTTTCGTTGTTGGCGTCCCATACAAAGGCCTCAAAGGGACTAAAAGTCTAAGCAATTTTACATTATTAAGTTTGTTTAAAAAAATAGAGTGAAAATGCGTTCGGAAGTTTATTGTTTTTCTTTGAGTTCTTCTATCAACTCTTTAGCTCTATCAATCTTTATTTTATGCTCCTCGATCATTCTCTCAGCAACTTTGTCGACCAGAATACCTGTAGCTCCTGCAGTAGCAGCTATGTTTCTTGCATGTAGTCGCATGTGTCCTCTTTGAATGCCTTCTGTGATCAATGCCTTTAATGCAGCTAAGTTTTGGGCTAATCCAACTGCGACTATTACTTCAGCTAGTTCCCTTGCTGTTTTTACACCTAAAATCTTTATTGATGCCTTAGCTACAGGATGTACTGCCGTAGCGCCTCCAATTAATCCGACAGCCATAGGCAGTTCAATTTTGCCTACCAAATCTTTGTTCTTGTTTTTCTCCCATATTGTTAGTGGCTTGTATTTACCTGTGATCGCTGCATAGGCGTGTGCTCCTGCCTCTATAGCCCTTGTGTCGTTTCCGGTGGCCAGTACAACGGCGGTTATTCCGTTCATAATGCCCTTGTTATGGGTTGCAGCTCTGAAGGGGTCTGATGAAGCGAATGCGTATGCTTTTATTATGCCGTTTACAACCTCTTCTCCTCCTAAAGCTTCTTTAGCGAATACTGCTTCCGCTCTTGCCAATCGTGCCGTAGCGAGATTCGAGATTATTCTTAGGTAAACCTTGCCTCCAGTTATTCGCTCTAATAGTGGTGCAACAGCCTCTGCCATTGAATTAACAGCGTTAGCGCCCATAGCGTCTCTGCAATCAACGTGAAGATTTACGATAACCATCTGCCCGGAGATTGTCTTCAGTATCTTTACGTCCAAATCTTTGGCTCCACCTTCATGAAGTACGAGAGTGGGATCTTGGGCGTTAGCCTTTTCCAGAATTTCCTTTTTTGCCGCCAGTATGGCTTTTTTCGCTTTGGGTGGATTCTTTACATCTACAACTTGAATCTGGCCGAACATTATTGGTTCAGTACTGCTAGTAGTGAAACCTCCCTTTATGCGCGCCATTTTAGCTGCATTACTCGCAGCGGCTATTACTGATGGCTCTTCGGTTGCCATTGGAATTAGGTAATCTTTGCCATTGATTAGGAAGTTTACAGCTATTCCAAGAGGGATAGGCATTGCGCCAATTACGTTTTCAACCATTTTGTCTGCTTGCTCCAATTTTAGGCCGTTAACAGATTGGATTAAGGCTGTTTCCTCATCGGTTAACTTTGTGATTGATTTCACTTTTTCCATTCTTTCTTTTGGACTTAATTTGTAGAACTCTGGAATCCTTGACATTGCCTAATTTTTCCTCTGTTAAGCATGAGACATCAAACCAGCTAAATATAGGTTTAGGGTTTAAAGAAGAGCGGCGGGGCCGTCGGCTAGCATGGTCTAGGCTACGTGGCTCGGGCCCACGCGACCGGAGTTCAAATCTCCGCGGCCCCATTGTCGTTTTGGTTCCACTCTTCATCTAATCAGGGAGGGGTGTATTTTTTGTGAGGTGTTTTACTAGTAAGTAAAGTTATTTTAGATAGTGATTCAATTGAAGCGCTTTAAGATTTCACAAAACATCACGAACATGTTTAACCTCTAATCACTTTATTATAAGATTGGTGCGTATTATTAGCCTTAGATATTCCATAGTGAAACCTTACGCGACTAAATCCCCCTATAAAGGGATATATCACAAAAAGGTTCCTCTCCTACGAATCGGCTTGCGAAAAACAAGGATGAACGTGAAATGAGTGACTATTGGAATCGCCAATATGGTAAAGAAGGTGCTCTTTGGGGTGATGACCCGAGTGAACTTGCACGCATTGCTGTTGATTATCTGCGAAAACAGAGAACTTCTTTCGTTTACCTAATTGATATAGGCTGTGGATATGGAAGGGATGCAAGATACATTGCGAAACTTCCAAATGTTAAGGTTTTAGGAATTGACTGCTCAAAAAATGCGATTGAACATGCAAAAAATTCCTCTAGCGGATTGGATAATGTGGAGTTTCAATGCATCGATTTCCGCGAACTGAGAGACGAAACTTACGACGTGATATACCTTTCAAATGTGTATCAAATACTCAGAAACGATGAAAGAAGAGATTTAAGGAAGACTCTTAAGTGCCTATTGAAGCCAGGTGGGTTACTCTTTTTAAGTACGCATTCTGTGAGGGATCCTGAACACTACCAGAGGGGGGCACTTGTGGAAGGAGAGGCTAACTCATTTATCGATCAGAAGGCAGATACTTACGTCCATTTGTGTACTAAGGGAGAGCTTGTTGAGGACTTTTCCTTTTTGGACATAACGGAGCTCTATGAGCATGATTACATTGAAAAACGCGTCGGTGGAGACCACCATCACATTTCATGGATAATGATTGCGCTTCGACCAAAAGAGTGAGTAGTAATTATGCTGTCCGTATTCCCTCGGCGTCGACAGGTATTAGTCACCTAATTCGGGTATTGGAATTGATTCTGCTTTTAGAATGCTACGTGCAGCTATTATTCCAGTTGCAGCTGCAGTGACTATTCCTCGCGATAGCCCTGCCCCGTCTCCAGCTACGAAAATTCCTGCTATTGGTGTTTCAAGGTCTCTATTTGTGTATATGCGGTTTGCTGAGAATTTTACTTCAGGGGCGTAAAGAAGAGTGGAAGATGAGGCTACGCCTGGCATTACGTGGTCGAGCTTTTCGAGGCCTTCTATAATGTCCGTTACAATTCTATGAGGCATAGCCATAGCGATGTCTCCAGGGGTGACATTTGTTAGAGTTGGTTTTACGTTTCCTTTATTAATTCTATCCCAAGTTGAGCGGCGACCTTTAACTAGGTCACCGAGTCTCTGTAAAATTGGTTTTCCTCCGCCTAAGGTAGTAGCCTGGAGCGCGATTGTCCTGCCATAAAGTGTAGTATCCTCAAGTGGTTCGGTTAATTCAACTCGAACGAGAAATGCGAAGTTTGAATAATGCGATTTTTTATGAGCTAATGCGTGGCCGTTAACTCCTACAAAATCATCGTAAACTTCCTGCACTACAAAACCCTGATGATTAACGCAAAATGTTCTTACGAAGTCATCGTATGTATCTGAGTAGATGTGAAATTTAGGATCTCTACTTATTTTTATTACAGGATCCATAACAACTGAAGGAACTTCAACTCTCACTCCTATGTCAAGCGGCTCATATTTTGTAGGTATTTTAAGCCTTTTTGCTTCTTCACGAAGCCAGTCAGCACCTACACGTCCTGGAGCTAAAATCATATAGTGACAACCGATATTTGTTCTGTCTTCTAATTTCACTACCCTTTGTTCGATTTGTTCAACCTTTTTATCCAAGAGGAATTTTACGCCCTTCTTTTCTAAATCAGCTTCGAAGTTTTTGATTACCTGAGGCGCACGATCTGTCCCTATGTGGCGCTGCGGAATAGGTATGAACTTTACTCCTACGGCAGCTGCTTCGCGTTCCAATTCTTCAGCTTCAGCTGAAGTTGGGTTGTAAATATCGTTTGGTGCACCGTACCGCAGGAATGTCCTATCGACTTCATCGATTAGTGCAAGTGCTGTTTTTTCGCTTCCTATAAGGTTTGTTAAGTCACCACCAATATCTGGTCGAAGATTAAGAAGACCACTGGATAGTGTTCCTGCTCCGCCTATTCCACACATTATGTTACACGGGGTACATTTTGTGCACCCTCTGTAGGTTGTGGCTGGACATACTCGTTGATCCACGTCATGCCCTTGATCTATTACTAGCACTGTTAGTTTGCTATGCTCCATGATCTCTTTTGCTGCACAAAGCCCAGCTGGACCAGCTCCAACGATTATAACGTTATAATCCAAATGGCTTAAGCTCCTTTGCTAGAACCGAAAAGAAAGTATCAGTTGGTGAATATATGCTTTAGCCTACCTAATTCGGCGAAGCTGTCTAATTGAACCTAGGAATGTACCGTCTAGGAGATAAGCTTCAGCAGCGTCCATATCCACCGCGCCTGATCGAAGTATTGGCCCTAGTAATTTCTCTTTTTTCAAAAGATTTATCGGTAAACCACCATAGGTTTCGTTAAAAGAGGGTATCATAATTAGTTTTGGATTTCTAACTTTAACGCCATATTTCTTTTCCATTTGTTTTATTGGATCAGTTCTATCTTTTACTCCATTATAGCGAAGAAAGGATTCAGCTAATTTCTTTCCGTCGCAGTCCGCTTTTACCCAAATTTGTCTTATTATGCGGAAGCCGGTTGGCTCGATGAAATGAACAGTGGGATGATTGTGAGCGATGATTAAGAAGTCTGCCCCTAGCAGTTCAGGAGAAGGCCATGCGTGGCCATGCATTAGAGCTACTTTTTCTTTCTCACCTATGACGATACCTCTTGGTGAAAGGATTCTCACTGTTTTAGGAGTTAATAATTCTAAGTTACCATCGTGATTTCCTGGAATGATTTCTACATCAAGCAAAACTTTTTGGATATTTTCAAAAAAACGTGGTATAAATTCCCATTCGTGAAGGGATATTTTAGGAACGTTGTGTTTTAAATCTCCAAGTATTATTAGACGTTTTGGTTTTGTATATTTTATGATTTGTACGAGTTTCTCCTGTATTTTCGGTGTTTGGGAGGGAATATTTATTCCCATCTCCACTAACTCATTTTCAAAGCCTAAGTGAAGGTCTGCGACTATGAGTGTAATTTCATTTTTCTCCTCTACTAGAAGAGCTTGCCAAGGTGGAACTGGATTTATCAAGAGGATGCCCTACCAAAAAATGTTTTACTGCTACAACTAAAATTGAGTTTCGGGGGAAGAGCCATCTGAGCACGCTAAATCCGCATAAAAGTTCCGAGTTAGTGTTGCTCGACAGAATATGTGAACAGATTAAGCACAGTGGAGAGATTACGGATGAGGAGTTGATTACATTGTCCGCAACCTTCGGCATTAGAGTTAAAAATGCCATTCGTGCACTGCAGAGGGGGCGTATAAAAAAATATGTTTTCAAACCAAGTAAAAGAGTGGTATGGATTGTTGTTGGAAAAGAGAAGGACTACCAGATTATTCCAGGCGCAAATTTCTGTACCTGTGACGACTTTTTTTTCCGTGTAATGAGTGAGGAAATACATCTTTGCTATCATATAATTGCTCAGAAGCTGGCTGAAGCGATAGGTACCTACGAAGAATTTGAGGAAGAGGATTATCTTTACGAGACATTGATGAGAGAGTGGCGGAAACCAGCTTAAAAATAATCTTATACAGTTCGGTTCTATTACATTGAATTCGATGATTATTGCTTTTTGATAATTCATCCTAATGCTGTAAAGACTTTTATAAAGAGGAGAAAGGATCAGACTGTCACATTAATTTGTTTAAAAATAAGTGTATATAGGTATTAAGTATAGATTTTCGTTTAATCATTAATAGCGAGATGTGAGAGCTTTGGATGTAAATACCTTCTACTCTCTGATAATGGATTTCTTATATATTTTAGCGTTCGTTGTGTTGATGTTAATTTTCTTTTATGTAGCTTATGGTAAAAAGGGAAAATTGTAGAGCTGATAATTACAGTATTAGCATTCGCGAGTTAGAAATTATTAATTATCGTTAATTCAGGTTGAAGGGTGGTTTCCTTAATTGAAGCTGGAGGAGGCTGTTTGGCAAGCCTATGCTGAAGCTAGACCCTACGTGTATAATCCAGATTGGATTAAAGCATTGCTGGAGAGCTTAGTTCCAAAAGTTAACGACATACCAAGCTTAAATAAGATGTTGGAAGATTCTGTCAAATCAATTGATGATGTGACTAAACGTACTGATGTTGATATCTATATTTCTTGTTTAGAGAGGGCGCAGAGGCGATCCTAAACTTAATGTCTGATGTTTTTTCGCTTCTTTCAAAATCTTTTCGTGAAGAATTGGATAAGGCAGGGTTCAAAAAACCAACTGAGATTCAGGAACTCGCTTTTCCAGTAATTTTAAACAAAGAAAACAGTTTACTTATTGCACCTACTGGCACGGGAAAAACGGAAGCAGTTGTTCTTCCAATTTTTGAACTGTTATTAAGGAAGCGGAGCGAAGAACAGTTAAAGGGGATATCGATTTTATACATTACTCCCCTTCGATCATTAAACCGCGATATTTTTCGAAGGTTAACACAGATTGGTAAAAACTTGGATATAGATGTTCAGGTTAGACATGGTGATACACCAGCTAATGTAAGAAGAATGCAGGCCGTTAACCCCCCAAATATGTTAATCACTACCCCAGAAACATTGCAAGCTATTCTTCCAGGTAAACGTATGCAGAGACATCTAAGTTCGGTTCGATGGGTCATTGTTGATGAAGTTCACGAAGTTGCCACGGATAAGCGTGGAGCACAGCTTTCACTAGGTTTGGAGAGGCTTAGAGATGTTGTTGGGTTAGATTTCCAGCGAATCGGCTTATCTGCGACTGTTGGAAGCTCCGAACCCATAGCTTCATTCTTGGCTGGAAGAGGTGGACAAATCAGAGTGATTAAGGCGTTTGAGCCAAAAGAGTTCGAGATTTGGGTTGAGAGCCCGCCGACTACAGATGATGATGAGAGACTTGCGAAAAATGTTTTGCTTTCTGCTGGTAGCGTGAGTAGAATTCGGAGACTTATTAATTTGGTTGAAGAACATAGATCAACATTAATTTTCACAAACACAAGGGAACATGCCGAGGCTTTAGCGTCAAGAATTAGGGTTTTAAAACCAAATCTTAAGATTGGGATTCATCATGGGTCCCTTTCCCGAGATATTCGTATGGAGACTGAGAGAGCTTTCCGCGAAGGAGAGTTAAAGGCGGTAGTATGCACTTCTTCACTTGAATTAGGTATTGATGTTGGTGCTGTTGACTTTGTTATACAGTACTTGTCTCCTAGACAGGTTACGAAGCTTATTCAACGTGTTGGTAGAAGCGGACATTTAATTGGAGCTAAACCTTCAGGCTGTATTTTGACCGCTTGGCCTGATGATATCCTGGAGGGTGGGGTTATAGCGAGACTTGCTTTAGAAAATGCGTTAGAGACGCTTACGGTTCATCAAAATGCTATGGATGTTCTTGCTCACCAAATTGTTGGTATGATTCTTGATAAAAAGAGAGTCAGCGTTTCCGATGCGTTTAGAATTGTAACAGGAGCTGGGCCATATGCTACATTAGCCTTAGAGGAGTTTATGTCGGTGGTTACTCAGCTTCAAAGAGTGGGGTTAATCCGGCTTGATGGCGATATTATAAAGTTAAGGCTATTGAAAGCGTATAGATACTACTTTGAAAACCTCTCAATGATTCCTGATGTAAAGCAGTATACTGTTTTTGATTTTGTTAGACGCCTGAAGATTGGTATTTTGGATCAGGAGTTTGTTGGAAGAAATGGGAAGCCGGGTGTAGAGTTTATTATGCATGGCCAGACTTGGAGAATAATTAGTGTAAATGAGGAGAAAATGTCTGTTGATGTTGAGCCTGTAGCTCAAACTCTCGGTGCCATACCGAGTTGGGAAGGAGAAATAATACCTGTCCCGCTTGAAGTAGCGCAGCGGGTCGGGGAGCTTAGATGGAGAGTGGCAGAAAAGATAGTTACTTCGCGGGATCCTTTGGAAGCCTTAGAGGGCTACCCGTTAGATAGCTTTGCTTCCGCTAAGGTGGTGGACGCTGTAAGGAGACATATGGAGAAAGGGTTTTCATTACCTACGCATAATCGGATTGTTGTTGAATGTTTTGAGAACTATGCAATAATTCATGCTTGTTTTGGCAATTTAGTTAATGAAACGTTGAGCCGAGTGTTAGGTACGGTTTTAAGTGCTAGACTTGGCGCAATTATCGCCGTGCAGTCAGATCCATATAGAATCGCGTTTATTGCTCCACATCGTATCGATGGTGTGGTTTTAAGGAAGGAGTTGTTAGAGCTGAGACCCGAGGATGTAAAAGTTATTCTATCTGAAACGTTGAGTGATACGTCTATTTTTGCTTGGCATTTTTGGCATATTGCAAAGAGGTTTGGCATTGTTGAGAGAAATGCTGAATATAAATTATTGCGGGCTCGCACTTTGGTTGATGCACTTCGTGGAACTCCTGTTTATCAAGAGGCGTTAAGGGAGCTTCAGATGGATAAGTTTGATTTTGATAAAACGCAAAGGATTATTCAGGAAATTCGGAATGGAAAAATTGAGGTTGATATTATACCTTATGGTTCTGAATACTCTCCGTTTGCCCTACCTATATTGGATAAAATTGCCCCGCAGGATCTTTTGCGCCCCGCGGTTCCAACGAGAGCGGTTGTTGATGTAGTTAAAGAGAGACTTAAAACAGCACGTGTCAGACTCGTTTGTGTTTTTAAAGCTGACTGGGAAGGCGTTTATAGCGTTAAAAATGTTCCTGATAGAATCAGATGCCCAAAATGTAATTTTACACTTATTGCCGCCGTGTATGAGGGAGATACCGAGCTGAGAAAGATTGTTGATCGTAAAATAAAGAAACAGAAACTTACTGGTGAAGAAGAGAAGAAGTGGTTAACAGCGTGGAAGAATGCTGGTCTTGTTCAAACTTATGGTAAAGAGGCGGTTATTGTTCTTTCTGGAAGAGGTATAGGTCCCACAACTGCTGCTAGAATTTTGCGTAAGCCACATAAAACTGAGGAGGCGTTTTACATGGATATTGTTCGTGCAGAACGTGAATATGCGAGAACCAGAATGTTCTGGGATTAAAGGCAGACATAGCTTGCATGTTTTTCATATCAAATAAGGGTCAAGGAAAAAGGGATTGAAATATTATCTACTACAGCCATGATGGAGTACCCAAAGAGTTAATTTGAATAAAAAGGATATTTAATCCAAATATTGTTGGAGGGTACTCTATGGTTTCGGCGTGCGTATTGATACGTACTGAGAGAGGAAAGTTCGATGAAGTTTCCCAAAGATTGCGACAGTTTGATGGAGTAAAACGGGTCTTCACTGTTCTAGGCAGGTTTGATATTGTAGTTGATTTAGAAACCCCCAGTTTTGAGATGCTTGGGGAAACTGTTCTAAGATTGGGTAAAATGGCTGGAGTTGTATTTACAGAGACTCTTGTAGAAGTTAAGAAGGGTTGAATATGCTAAATGCATGTATTTTGATTAAGGTAGTACCAGTTAAGGCTGAAGCCATTCATAAGGTGGTCAGTGGAATTCTGGAAGTTAAGAAAACTTACTTTGTTTACGGTAGATTTGACATAGTTGCTTTCTTGGAAGCATTAGATTACAAGAACGTGAGAGAGGTTTCAGGTAGGATTAATTCCATAGATGGCGTAAGAAGCACTGAAACCCTTGTTGAGGCCTAAATTAAACCCTAAAAGTATAAAAATAGGTGACTCGTTCAGAGTTTTTGACGCCGATGATGTCTCAAAGTTACGTTGATTTGATGAACGGAAGGCATTTGACTGAGTCGTCATACGACTCAGCAATGATGGGCTTATAATTTATTCTGCGAAATTTTTATGGTGGATTAGTTTTGCTTACGCTGGATCAAATTGTTGTACGTATTCTTGCTGAACGATCAGATTTGAGGCGGGACGACGTTAAAAAAATGATTACACAGAAAAAGAAAGATGTTGGTGGGCTACTTACCGATGACGGTGCCGCTTACATTGTTGCTTCTGAGTTAGGTGTTAATCTAACTGAGAAAGGGGTTGTTAAGACCGAAATCAGCGTTCGCGATTTAGTTCTTGGTGTTAATGATATGTCAATTACCGGTCGGGTAATCTGTATTTATCCTTCTCAAACATTTCTAAAGTCTGATAAAACTGTTGGGAAAATGCTTAAGGTGCTCGTGGCTGATAGAACAGGGACTTTGAATGTTATTTTTTGGAATGAAAAAGTTGAACTTGTAAGCCAAAAACAAATAATACAAGGGCAAGTGGTTAAAATTCTTCACGGTTATGTGCGCGAAGGATTAGACGGTAAACCTGAGCTTCATTTGGGTATGCGCGGCGAAGTTATTGTTAATCCACCTGGACTTAAAGTAGATGAGTTTCCAGAAGTTAATGAGTTTTTTAAGAAGATTAATGAATTGAAAGTGAATGAGAAGCATGTGAATATTACTGCCTCAGTAGCACAGGCATTTCCAGTTTCTATTTTCCAAAGAGAAAAAGATGTGGGGCGAGTTTCTCGAGTGAGATTAGTTGATGATACTGGAAATGTTACAGCTGTTTTTTGGAACGATAAGGTTGAGGTGATTAAAGATGTAAAGGCGGGCGATACCTTACAAATAATGGGCGCGAGAACAAAAAAAGGAATGAGCGATGAAGTTGAGATTCATATCAACGGAAATGTTGCGGTCTCGGTTTTTACTGCAAAACCTTCCTATGTTACTGAAGTGGGATTGAAGATTGCTAAGATTGCTGAGCTAAAAAATGGCGATGTCGTTTATGTTCAAGCTAAAATTGCAAATCTAGCAGAAAAAGCTTCAATTTATTTAGCTTGTCCATTTTGTTTTAAGAAAATTATACAAAAGCCTGAAGGCACATTTTGCGAGCGATGTGGATCTGTAAAGACACCAGTACACCGTATAATCCTTAAAACAACCCTTAAAGATGATTCAGGTAATATTGTTGCTGTTTTTTACGGCCAACAAGCTGAAAGTATGCTCGGTATGTCTGCAGAAAAGGCATTGGAACTTGTTTCCAAGACAGGTGATGATACAGCTCCAATTAAAAATGCAAGTAAAGATATTTTAGGTAAAGAGATTATAGTTGCTGGTAGAGCAACGTATGATTCTTTTACTGGTGGGCTTCAGCTGACGGCCCGTGAATTTCGCATACTTGTCGAGGGTAAATAGGAAATGATGGCTGCATTTTTACGGTTTGGTTTGGAGCCAATGGACTACATAAACCAAGTTAGGAATGAACATGCAAAACAAAGTATGAAGCGTAGATTTCAAGAGTACATTTTACGTAGTGATGCCGCAGATAAGTTTGGACAGATAGTTGAGAGGTATTATTTCATTTTGTTTGCTACAGCTTGGTCTCCTGATTCCCATCAAATAATATCTGCGTTAGCCAAGCTTTCAGTAAGTATAGGCAGTAACAATCTGGTCTTCAGAGTGATTGACTTTGATAATCATAGAGATTTAGCTGAGGAATTGAATATCAACCATGCGCCTACTATTATTGTGTATAATGATAAATGGCGCGAGTTAGGTCGTTTCATGGTTAAGACACTTCAATTCGGGACGGTTGAGGAGGAGCTTTTATCATTTATTGAAGGGAAAAAATGACAGACTAAAGTTTATAGCCTATTTTTCTTAGGAGATGCTTGCGTTCAGCGGCATCTTTTTCGGTTTCTATTCCTTTTGATTTATGCCCATCGATTACGCCTAATATCCCGCGACCCTGTTCCGTTTCAGCTAAAATTACTTCAACAGGATTTGCTGTTGCACAGTATAACTGGCAAACTTCAGAAACATTTTTTATTGCATTTATAACATTAATAGGATAAGCTCCTTTAAGGAATATTATGAAGCAGTGCCCTGAGGCTAAATTTAGTGCAGTTGTTGCAGCCATATTCTTTAATTTAGCATCATTTCCTTCATACCTAATTAGACATTGACCTGATGATTCGCAGAAAGCTAATCCGAACTTTATATTTGGAACACTATTCACTAAAGCTTCGTATAGATCTTCAGCTGTTTTTATGAAATGGGATTGACCCAGAATTATGTTGCATTCTTTTGGAGGGGCTATTTTTACAATTTTTGTTTTCATAAATTGTTACCTCACCAAAAATGGTTCATATTGAACTATCTTAGAAAGGCTTTTCATTAATACGCCACTATTTCTTTGTCTTCTTCCAGATTCAGGTTCTGTGAAGCCTTCGGTTGAAGGTTAAGAGGTGCGCCAATATCGCGAAGCCCAAACTATTAATCGCGTTTCCTTAAGATTGGATATAGTAGTTGAACTAGGGTCTTAGCGTTATAATAAAAGCATTTCTACGATAGCAACACTATACTAATTATAACTGAAAGAACTATTGCTATAGAGAATATTACTAGCGCCATTTTCCTTGCTAGTTTTATTGTGGAATTTATAAGCGATGAAATGCTCCCAAGATGCTTCGAACCTATAACCTTAACTTGATGCGCTTGTCCTTGATTCCAAGACGCTTCAGACTCGTTCATATCTAAAAGAGCATGATTAGCTACCTCTGTTACGTGCTCTACCAATTTTCTATGGTCAATCGCTTCTCCTAATGGATGATAACCCTTCCCCCCGAGAATTATTCCATTAACCATATGTGTATCAGTTGTTAGAACTTCACCCTCATTTATCCCAATTGTTTTAAGTCCTTCAAGAATTTTCTCGCGAAGTCCGCTTACCATGTTATTCCCGTCAATTACTGCATAAGCACTTGTTTGAATGCCAGTTTTTACTGCAAAAACAACAATTCCACCCGGCCCCATTCCTTGACTGAGGGAGATACCTTTTGGAACAATTTTTGCAACACCTACATTGAATTTTCCGCGTGGCTCCTTTAATGCTAGTGATAAGGCCTGTTCAGCCGCTTTTTGTAAATTACTAACATCATCAGTTGATAATGATGAGACGTCGTCTTTGAAGCTATTATGTGCATCTATAACTGCTGCAGAATCAAGTCCTGCTCTTTTACTTTGATTGGATATCTCAATTCCCGTTTCTTGCGGTATATCCTCCATACCCTTTGGCGCAGAAGTGAGAGTTAATAAAGCGCAGTTTCCGAATATTTGACATGTTGCTTTTGCAGAATTCACTTCTGCCCGTACCATTTTTGTGGCATACGCGGCAAAATTAGTGAACGTAGATAGTTTGAGCGTAGTTTGAATGATTTTTTCACACTCAGCTTGTGAGGCTACGTCTAGTTCATGCCCGGATGTGCCATGTGGAACGCAAACAACCGCGTTTTTTTCTTTTTCAAGAGTCTCTTGAATTCTAAATGGTAAGGCGCTGCTTCCAACATTTTTGAATGGTCCTGGGTGAAAAGCGGGAATGACCATAATTGCTCTAAGTTTTTCATCTTTTCTAAAAGCCAGTGTTGTTACGTTTATGTCTCCAAGTGAACTATTTTTTTCGAGAAAGCTTTCAAGCGGAGTATTCACGTCAGATATCCAGTCAGCTATAAATGCTCTAAATAGAGTAACTGCCCCAGTGCCCACATTTCTTTCTCCAAAACGATCGATTATTTTTGAAAAGCTGAATGCGGCCATTACCAGGATAGTGCTAGTAGCTATTAGGACTGCGAGACTCCGAGCCATTATTAAGTTAGTCCAAAAAATTGTGATCGCTGAAAAGCAAATTAATGGTTGTAAGATTGATGCAACTAATTTCGTAAATTTTTGTAAGGATGATACTGCGTATATTACCAAGAAACGTAATGAAAAAACAGCTGAAAAGCCAAGAAGAGCCGAGTATGAGGTAATTAAGTGCAACGCAAAAAATCTACTTAGTATGCTTCCAATTGTTATAATTACTATCCATAAGAAGCACGCTAGGAGAGACAGGGCAGATAGTCTTCTTAGGTTGAGTATCGGATCATCTTTTGTTAAAAATGTCCAGGTGATTAAATCAGCCATAAGTGAACATGTAGCTAATGTAAGACCGAAGATCACACCTATGATTGCATTTGTGTATGAGGGGATGGTAAGAATAAATGGTAAAATGCCTATCAGAATGCAGGCAGTGTATAGGTAAACAATTATTCTGGTGTGTGATGGAAAGATGAAGAGTGAATCATAGTGCCTAACGACATCTTCACCATGCGAAGCGTGACGGCTCATAGTGTGATACGCCTACTGAAACGCCCTTTAATGAAGTTGAGTAGGTTATAAAGAATTACTCCTTCATTCAGTTGCAATAACTTCAACTCGTAAAACTGAGTTTAGATGGATAAATAGCTCACTTCGTTTTTCTCTCCCTATTATTTGCGGAATGGGGTTTGCAAGAGTGCCACGTAGAACTACTGCGGAAGCGTTGTTAAGCCAAATTCCAGGAGGATGTTGTGAAACTGCGCTTAATTCTCCTTCATAACCCATATCTCTATCTAGTATAACTAAAACTTTTTTTCCGACGGAACGCTCAAGCAAACTAAAAATCGTTTCCCTTGATTCTTTGCTTATAGGAGGCCCTCCATATGCAACTCAAGTAGGAGCTTTCAAATTACACTAAGCAGCGCTAATATAACTATCATGATTAGAGCAATAGTCATTACAACTACAATTTCTGGACGAAGCTTAATTCCTCCAGTTTCCTCCTCAAAAAAGCGCAATAGACCAGCGCTTGTCGCCGGCATCGGAGCTTCTTCGTCCTTTTTTTTACTCAAATTATATTCCTCGAAAAGAAGCATTTCTCATAGTTAAACATTAATGTTATGTTTCGCGCTGTTATGATGAGTACAATCTTATGCCTTATACCGTTCAGACTGTTGGCCATAGTTACAAACTTATTGATGTTTTGTAGGTTTGCTTAAGGAGGATGCTTGGTCATATAAAAAAGGGTTCTATTTAATATGGGATTTGATGATTTGCTTGCAGTTATTAGAAGAATATTATAGTGCATAATTGGAGGCATCTACGTAAAGGGAGTTAATATATTTCCTAAATAGAGGCTAGGTTAGTATCATGTAGTAAGTTTTTGTTGACCTAACCCAGTTGTTCGCCATTTGAATGGTTTCTTTTCTCCGACTCTTATAACATAGTTTTCTGCTCGTAAAAGGTGCAAGTGATGGGATGCACAAGCATAACTTGTTTTCATAGTTTCAGATATTTCGCGTGCAGTTTTTTCTCCTAATTCTAACGTTTGAAGAATTTTAGTTCTTGATCGTAGACCAGTTTTGAGGTTTCGTTTTTTGGAAAGGTATGCTTGAGGATAGTAAGTTAATATAGGCATAGAAGTATGCGCTCACATTCGATAAAATTAGAGTGACACCTAGATAAACTCAGTTAGACTTGGTTGCTTTTTCTTTTCAATAGATGATTTAAAAAGCATTTCAATTTCGTCTCCTATTAATGAAATTCTGTCAATGTAGTATTCCTCAATTTTGTATTTTTTTGCTAGATTGCCGGCTGCTTCTAGGTACTTCTCAATACCACCTCTATGAACCGTTAGAGAGATTTTTCCGCCGCACCTTGGACATTTGCCTACCATTGGTATTCTTCTGAATTTTGTATTACACTTCATGCACCGGAATTTCTGTCCTGCAAATGCTTTGAGATTGCCCGATATGTCTCTAATGAAGTGCGTTGTTAGAACTCTTTTGGCTACTTCCTTAACGTCAACCGCGCTTATTTTTTCTGCAAGTTCAAGTTGTGCTTCCATTTTCTCAGTCATCGCGCCTAGTTTCTTATAGACACTCTCAAGATTGCCAGCATTAATGTCTGTAGTTGCATGTGTATAGTGTAGACCTTCATACTGTTCGGGAGTGCCTAGTCTATGAGCTATTGAGTCAATATTTTGCGCGGCAATTTTTGGATCCGCTGCAAGCAGAGTTTTTTCGTAAAAGTCTATTGGATATTTAGATGCAGCGTCTATATTGTGAGCCTCATCGTCTACTTCAAATGGGTTAATGATCGGCGTTATTATTAAAGGTGCGTCCATCATTCCGCCGATTTGCGATGGCAGGTATTCCTTAGAGAAGTTGATTAGAGCATCTAGAACTAAAATTATCGCGTCTTCATCTCCATCACAGTCTCTTCTTTTTGCTGCATGCCAAAGTGGATGGGCGTAGCAAGCGTTTGCCTTTGTGAAACCAATGATCCGTCCTATAACTCCTGCTGAGGTGTGAGGTGCTAAACCTAGAATTAAATGTCCAAGCAAATCTTCTTCTCTTGTTGCGTTATAATATGGAGGAAGATTGTAAATTTTTTGTAGTGCTTCATCGATGAAGTGTGAGATATCGATTAGATATTTTGCAGATTTTTCTGGAATAATTATATCTTGAACTTTTAATTCGCAAATTTGATTTGGAGTTTGTAGCGAATCTCCATACATATCACAATCGTAACCTAGTTCATGAAGTTTTTCTATAGAGATGTTTATTTCTGTTGGTTTGAAATGCGTTAATGGTACATTTGTCGCATCAAATCGAATTGTTCCATCTTTGAATACTTGGACGTTATTTTTTGCTCGAAGAAGCCCTTTTTCAATCTGTTCAGGTATTTTTGTTTCGCTTGTAAGACCTTTTACTCCCTTTACGAGCTCTGGTGGAGTTATGTTTAGTTTTTTGCAAGCTTCATTGAATAATTCCTTAATGTTTATTGTTTTTTTTTCAAAGAATACTGTGCGAACTTTGCATATTGGGCATGTTTCTTCCTTTAGAGTTCTATTGCAGATGGGGCATATCTGTTCACGCTTTGTATCAGCGCCGCAAAGCGGGCATTTAATTTTGTAGGTTACTTCACTACAGTTTGGACATCTTCTTCGGGCAATTTCAACCTCGATGAAGCCTTTTTTAATAGCTTCAAGAATGTTTCTTTGTGAACCGCCAGCGAGACTTACTGGAAATAAAACGTGGACTGGGGGTGTCATTGCTCTTTGCTTTGCTTTTTCTGGGCGTCCCATTCTTGTACCTATGGATGTGGGTGCTTTTTCTATAATAGTGAACCCTGTTAGTTCTTTAATCGCTTCCAAAGTTGTTTTTGCTGTTTTGATTTTTTCTTCAGGGTTAACTAAGCCTAGGCTGAAAGCAACTGCAGGCGCTTCTTCAATCAGTATTATTTTTTTATTCTTAACTATGTGAGGTATGCAGAGTGAATCAAGAATTTTTTTAATGTCTGGTTTTAGTGATAATTCGATCTTTGTAATCATCCCGTTTTCTGTTAGTTGTTCTGCTTCTTGGAAGTCTTTCCTAAGTTTTAAGAAGTCGTCAAGAGATATTGCGTGCCAGAAGTAAGTATAGTGCGGATGTAATGGAATTTTCAATTTTTGGGTCATGGTTACAGCTTCTTCAGCAGTTGGTCTTATTGTGAGGAAATTTTTTAGTAAAGATTGTAATCGTGCTAATGGTATACCTATTGCAGCGGCTACTTCCTCAACAGAGTTATCATAGTTTTTTGCTATGATCGTATTTAGAAATTCAATCCACCATTCTTCTGAAAATCCCGATGGTGCTAAGGGTTTATTATTTTCGAGAAACTCCCCAAACGCTATTAACAAATCGCCGACAAAGAGAATTTTATCAATGCTGTCTCTAAGTTTCTCTGCTTCCTCAATTGATTCAATTCTGATAACTGAGCCGTCTTTTAACCTAACGATTGGAGGCTCGATTGTATCTACTGGAGTTACCACACCTGCTTTTCCGGGTTTTTCAATGCGTAATTGTGTGCCTATTGCGAGGAAATTTTGTAGGACGGCCATTGTGGCAGGATGTACACCGATAGCTGCTAGGCCAGTATTTCTTGAGCGCCCGTAACGAAGCCTGAAGCCACCGCTTCTTGATGGAAAGGAGAAAACTGATCTTCCAGCAACTACATCTTCCATAAACATGAATTCTGCTACTTCGGCTGCCTCTTCTTCTTTTAATTCACGTGCTATTCTTAACCAATCCCATCCTTCAATTCCAAGTTCGTCTATTATTTTCATAACTTTTCTTGATCTGCCTACGATACCATCGTTAACAACCCGAAGGGCCCCTCCTCTAACATTATTTGTCTCAATTCTTGGAAGGTTTCTGAATGATACAACTTCAATAGGGTCAGTGCCTACTCCAGTCACTTCGATTGGTAAATTATGTAACACATTTTCGAGGAATCCGTCAGATTCATGATACTGAAAGCGTGATACATCCCTTTCGTAAATTCTGATCTCTTCGATGAAGCGTTTGATCTCATATTCTGTTGGTTTGTATTTATCAAGACCTAATATTCGCCGGACGAAGTCGCTTATAACTAGAATCAATGCTTGTTCTGTACCGCCAGCTGAACGAATTGGTCCAGCAAAGTATATGGCCAAATATTTGGTTCGATCGAAATTTTGCTTTATTTTTACGCTTGAAATCCCCTGTAGTGGTGCTGCGGTTATGCCTTCCGTTAAAATGGCTAGTGAAGTTCGTATTGCTTGCTCCGCTGCTTGATTTTCATCCATGTGACCGAATTTTCCGTACATGGTTTCTTGCGCAATTTTGAAGCTCATCATCTCTTGAGACATTGTTCCACTTAATTCTTGTATCCTTTCTGCTATTCCTTTTGGGCCGACGAGTCCCTCAACACGTTCTGCGAGGTCTTTTGCAATGCGGGGCTCTGGTTCAAGGTTTGGATCAAGTCCTTTAATTCTAGCTTGCTTAGCAACAGCGTAGAGTTTTTCGAGTTGTTTTTCCATCTGCATAAAGTATTGCTTGTAATTTTCTGTCGCTATTATTTGCAAAGAATTACCTCAGCCTTAGTTGCTCGGGCTTAACAATTTGATTGAAGAAATATTTGTTGGTTTTTGTCAAGTTGTTGATTGCTTATGTTTTGTAGCCTTTATACTATGCACTATTTCACTAAGTTCAACTTTAACAAATCTCGCCTCTTCAACAACAGTCCCAGTTACGATAATATCTGCCCCAGATTTCACAGCCTTAATGGCATCACTTCTTGTTTTTATTCCACCTCCTACAATTAGGTAAATTCCAGAAGCTTTCTTAACAGCATGTATCATTTCTGTTGGGACAGGCTTTGTTGCACCTGAACCTGCTTCTAAGTAAACGAAATGCATTCCAAGATATTTTGCTGCAAGAGCATAAGCAACAGCTATTTTTGGCTTATTATATGGCACTAGATGAGCTTCTCCTATTAGGCCAGCTGCACCCCCTTCTCCAACTATTACATATCCCATTGAAATCGGTTCAAGTCCATATTTTTTGATTAACGAGGAAGCTAAGGCCTGTACCCCTATTATAAAGTACGGATTTGATGAGTTAAGTAGTGACATAAACCAAATGGCGTCTGCATATCGACTTACACCAGTCACATTGTTCGGAAATAAGATTACTGGAATTTTAACAGAGTTTTTTATTGCTTTAACAATAGAGTCTACTTTTGTAATATCTGTAACAGTGGATCCTCCTACCATTATGGCTGTTGTACCAGCTTTTTCAGCTTCCATTGATATTTCAGTAGCTCCATTTGGCGAAACGTTCTCTGGATCAAGTAGAGTTAAGTGAATTGCACCATCATGCTTGATTTTGGATAATAAGTATGCCTCAATTTTGTTAGGCATAGCTGATCACTTTATGCTCTGCTGGAAAATATATCAACAAATTTACAATATATATCAACTGGCTGAAGAACTGGCGAAATAGAAATTTCCTCTTTTAAGCCACATTTACCGCATTGAACAATTGCAGAAGATTGCTCTTTGGTAACTATAACTCTTACAGCATCTTCGCCGCAACGAGGGCAGCGAAAAACTTTAGGTATTCGCTTCTTAGGAATTCTAACTACCTTACGTCTTCTTCTGCCCATAACTATTTCCCACATCAGCGCTTAGATAATTACTAAAAGTCTATACCTTTTGTCAATTAACTAAGTTTTAAGGTTAGTGGACTAAACTGTTTATATTCAGTTCTCCAGCAATGCCTAATTATATTTGAATTTTGAACTAATGAATGCGGTATACCAATTATTTCACAATTTTGGTAGGCGTAATTTTGTGTTCAAGACTTAGCGAATTAGGCCAAGCATATCATATTTCAGGCCTAGTTCTGCCTAATCAAGTTGATCGGGTCATATATCTAAGGGTGAAGAATGCATAAGTTTAAACAAAGTTACAGCCTTAAAAATATGTGATATCACAATTTATCACATGTTTTTCGACAATGTCCTATGTTCAACAAGCTTCCTTAGGCCCTACTCAAGCTCATCCTGCAGTATCTGACTCACTTTAAGATATCCTTATTTCTCTTGAAATTTCTTTATGCACTCCTAACGGTTTGACTTGAGTTTCATATGGATCTATGAGTGGAATAATGTCAACAGTTGAGTCCTATATTTAATAAAATAATCAGTTAGAAATCAGCTTTTATCGCTTAGTACCTATAATAATATGCTTCGTTTTATTGCATAATGATATGAAATTGACATGCACTTGCTATAAAAATGCATGTACTATCATGCTTTTGCACTGACTATACCTTTTTTCACGCAAGCAAATTAATGCCTGACTGAAAATATCGTCTTAATCCCAGGCATTGCATCAATGATATGTATTTATTACTAATATTTTGCTACCTTCCTTCCCAATTCATATATTTTGGGCCATCTCTTTTTTGGATAAAAAAATTCTTATCATTTTCTTCATAAGAACTCAGCACGTAATACATAGTTAGAGATTAGAAACACTATAATCCACTGATAACATCCAGGCAGTATAATTTATAATACCATTTTTAATGAATTTAATACAATCTTTGCTTCAGAAATGGATTATTATAGAACTTTACTGAAAGAATTGAGTCAATCTCCCCTAAGAGGAAAGAAATGTTTGTACTAAGTTACATTCGTCGGAAAACAACCACAATATTTTTGGTCAATTCAATAAAATCACGGTACACTGCACAAACAGCAATTCTAATGTAAATATGTTATTATTCATCCAAAAAACTGCATGCTAAGTTTTATTTGAAAAAAGGTAATACCCTGTGATATCTCAGATAACTTTTGACGGATATTTAAATGGAAAGCCCACCGATTTTAATATCTAGTTGTGTATACAAAAATGTATCCTCAATAAGCAAGTAGGAGTTGTGAAGTTTGAGCGACTTAAATTCTGTTCAGAATTGGATAAAACGTATTTTAAACGACCCAATAACAAAAATACTTCTAGAAAATAGTAATTTAACAAAAATACAGCTAGAAACTTTGTTAATTGACATTTTATCTGAAGAAAATATAGAAAAACGCCTAAAATACCGTGAAAAAGTTAAATTAAGGCTAAAAAAGGAAGGTTTAAGCCGCGGGGCCTTCACGAGGACTTTAAAACAGGCTCGTAGAAATGTCATTCAAACAATTTATACTCTTTTTCTCCTAGGATATGTAGGCTTTTTTGAGGATCCAACGTTTGATAAATATGCAGAAGTTGCGTATAATCTGAAACGTTACGCTGAAGCATACCATGAAATATGGGGAAGAATAGAAGCGGGAGAAGCCACAAATGAAGATCTTAAAGTAACTACGATCCTACAGCAAGAGCTTGAGGAGAGCCTAAAGAAGCTTGTTGAGCCTAGAAAGTTGTCGAAAAACATGTGATATAATGTGACATCACATATTTAGACCGAAATAATATATAATTCAAATTATACGCCATAAAAATCCCGAAGAAAAATAGCAGTGATATTTTATGATATCACAATAAATCACTAAAATAACTTGCCTTAACGGTATTGCCCGCCAGCTCTGTAAGTGGTATGTACAATTTAGCATGTTACTACACCATAAATCTCAATTTTATACTGGTTTCAATATTGGTATTAGCTAGACAAAAGAGAATAGCAGTTCTTTAATTCCTTTATCCAAAATTCTATCTCTAACCTTTCTCCTAAATGAATTCTCTTTTGCTTTCCAAATATAAAGTTACATTTCAATGATCATTCATTTACTATAATTAGTCTAAGTATAAATTTAGACAAATCAAATTAGTATCCATCCTGAAATCTTAGTCAGATTATCCTAAATCTCTTCAGCCCGCATTCTTAGAATTTCGGTATATCTCAACGTATTTGGATCATATACTCTATTTTCGTACTATTACCACATTTTGCTTAATGATTGAATAACTGGTACTGATGCCATCAGTACTGATAACATCTTCTAAATAGAAAACGGCCAATAGTTATAAAATAATTATCATAAATTGAGTTTATTAAATAAATTCAAATCATCGAATATGTAAAATTAATAAGAAATCTAAAAATTGTTCGCATAAATCACCATAACTCACCAATTTGAAGAAGGTCCATGCTTTTATTTTTGAATAAATCCAGCATTTGTTTTGTAATCTATTTATATATACATAAAATTCCATTATTTTTCATTTTTACAAATGATCTTATTTCTTCAAAATCAAATTCATTTTGCCCTAAGACACATTACATTTTCCAATAAAAATCCCTTCATTGCTTTCCTAATTGATAAAAAGAAATCCTCCTTCCGCTGGAGTTTCACCAAAGTGCCTTATCAATTCGTTTATTAATCATTATTGTAGAGTCTAAGAAGACAAAGTCGTATCGCTTCACGATGAATCCATCCAATATCTTTCCATCTTTAGGCTAATATGTGACTATTTATTTTGTAGAATTGCTTAATTTGACCGAGGGGGCACTAGAAGGATCTTAGGAAGCGTATTAGGCCCAGAAGGCTGTCGTAAACATGTGATATAATGTGATATCACAGATTTAAAGGCGGGAGCAGTACTTAAAATTACAGTTATCCTTAGAAACAATTGTTATGTCTAATAATGTCGCGTTAAACATACTGAAATGACTGCCCTAAGGCTAAGTAGTCATCGCCTGTCGGCACTATTCTATTTGCTAGTCTGCTGTATATGGACTCTGCGTGTAAACCTTAATGTTATTCATGATTTATTATTAGAGTTCAGTAAAGAAAAAGCGAATCACGGTTCTTTAATTACTTTACATGTTATAGATGACGTATTTTCCATTGCACATGGTCAAAAAAATGGCCGCAATCCACTCAATTGTCAACATTGCCCATTTACAATCTAATAAAGTAATAAAGTGAACTAAATGCTTAACCCTGAAGGAATAAAGCAAATATTCATATTAGTTAATGAGGTTAAAGAAAAGCAGCTTCACAACATATCTTATCCTGCTTTGCTCAAACAAAGATAGACAGTGGCCGTTCTTTCATCGGTCAAAAAGATCGGACAAGTATACTCATAAACCATTTCGGAAAAATTTTTAATGACAGAACTAGTTTCCATTAGAAGATTGTTAAAGCCCTTAAACCTATTTAGCATTATAGTTACTGGCTGTATGGAGAGGTCTATGCAACTAAAGATTGAACATAGTTAAATTCTATGGATACCTGAAAGCAGATAAGGAAAATAGTTGTATATCGGAACATCTTGAACTATACCTATCATTTTAGACATTCTAGCCTTTGACGGACTGGTTTAGGGTGTGGGTTTATACCTTCCAAAGGTGGCAGGCTCTTTAAGATGTCTTAGTTACTAACGGCCGTAGTGAAACAGATAGAGAACTAAGCAGGTGAATAACGCCAAAGCACCAAGCCAATCTTAGATAATGTAGCAAATGAAGATAGGAAACTAATACTAAAGAATCGTTCAGTTTGCTTAAGCCTGTATACTTGTCGAAAAACTCGTGATATAATGTAGCATCACATATAACACGTACATTAGCTTGTCCCAGCGCTAAGCGATTACACTATTCTGTGACAGATCCAATGTAACATGTGACTCCACTTATAGTCTTCAATATCACGTGTGATTTTTAAGCGCACTATTAGCTAAACGAGTGGAGAATTATAATTCTTTGATTCCTGAGGAAAGGGGGCTGAATAAGCTTGTCGAGCTTAGGATGCCTCTAAAAATCCGTGACATATTGTGACATCACATTAAACACGCTGAAATAGTTTCACCGAAGGCTAAGCTACGTTATTATTCTTTAACAAGTGCAATGTAATATCAGGGATAATTTTAAGATTAATATTAGCTAACCAAAAAACGAATCATAGTTCTTTAATTCCTTTACCTGAAAGTTTTATTTTGGCTCTTTCGTCCAAAGGGTTTTTCCTACTTTTCAAGTGTGTAAACTTCCCTTCAGGAAAGTTCTGCATTTGTCATACTTAGTCTGGGTATAAATTTAAGTAAAATTTATGTCCACTAATGAGCTCTTGATTAAATCAGCTGATTTCCTTAGTCTTCTTAATAGAATTAAATATTAAATTAGCTAATTTCCCCGGTCTTCTTAATAGAATTTAATTTTCCCGTATAATATTTGACCAAATATAATCCATACTTTATAATTATTATTCGTTTGCTTAATAACTGAATAATTAATATTCGCATAACTTTTTATAAAATAGTATTTTTTATAAAAAATAGAGTTTATTGGATAAATTCAGATGGTAATATGCGAAGATTAATAAGAGATCAAAATTATTTCGCGATAAAGTAATTATTATCAGGTTGGATATTATTAGAAGATATTCCGGTTCATTCTTTTCCTAGTAAAAATTGAATTTATTTTGTAATAAATTATAACTCTTTCTATTTTAAAAATTAAGGTCCTTTGTTTCCAATGACTTGTTACATTTCCATCCTTCATCACGACCATCTTTAATCACTATTGATCAAATGATTTTGTCCTTTCAACTTTAGAAGTTTCACCAGTATCTTTCTAGCAATTCTTTATTGGATACTCATTATCGATACTAAGAAGACAGACCTATTTGCTTTCAAGGTAAATTTTTTCATTTTAAACTAAAATGGGCATTTTATTTTGTGGAGTCACTTAATTTTATCGAGAGTGCATGAGGGGTCTTAAGCTTGTTGAGCTTGGGATGCCTCTAAAAATTCATGATTATTGTGACATCACATTAAACACGCTGAAATAGCTTGCCCTAAGGCTAAGCCGCCGTCGCCTGGCGGCACTATTCTGTGACGGATACAATGCAACATGTGACCCCGCACGTAGTCTTCAATATCACGTGTGATTTTAAAGTTAACGCCAACGCCTCCAGATATGGCTATTGTGCGTATTCCATGGTCGTTTGCTACCCGTATAGCCATTTCAGCCATACCTATAGCGAAGGCCCGCTGGGCCGCTGCGCATATATCAACAATCCTCTGGCGGTCTAGTGTAATAATATCATATATGAGTTGGCTGGTGTCTAGCACATAGTTACCATCTATCTGTAAAATCTTAGGTTTTAACTTTATTTTATATGGGTCTCCCTCGTTTGCTGCAGTTTCAAGCCGCATAGCAGGTTCACCTTCGTATGTTCTTTTATAGCAAATTCCCGTAGCTGCAGCGATGGCATCTAATAAGCGACCAGAACTTGTTGTTTTTGTTGTTGTTGAGTTTTTAATCTGTTTAAAAATTGTTGACAGTTCTCTTTGTCCGCGTATAAGACCCTTTTTTACGTGGCTTCTTGTGATGTCGCGAATTTCTTGCTCTGACAGAACTGAACTTAGAGTTGATACGAACATTCTTACTGGGTAATACGTGCATAGATCTCCTCCAGGCATGGGCTGTAATTGTAAGTGGCCGCGTCTAACATAGCTTTGATATGCGGTTTCAAGAATTTCCCCTCCCCAAACGGTGCCATCAGGCCCATATCCGATGCCGTCCATTGCTATTCCTATAACTGACTGGTCTGGTGGAACTCTGTTTTCGGCCATTACTGAAGTAATATGAGCATGGTGATGTTGAACTTGAACTAGTTGTATGTTTTTTTTCTGCGATAGCTCTTGCGCTAAACGCGATGTAATGTAATTTGGGTGTAAATCACATGCGATAACATCTACATCATTCTTAACTCCTAGAAGGACAGATAAATGCCTTAAAGATTGCTCTAAATGGTTAAGCGTCTCAAGGTTTTCAATATCACCTATATGTTGAGTTAAGTAACAGTTTCCTTTGTAAATAATTGCGCCAGTATTTCTAAGCTCAGCGCCTACTGAAATAGCGGTTATTTCATCATTAATGGGTATTTTTATTGGTGACGGAACATAGCCGCGTGAGCGTCGTATGAATGTCGGTGTTCCATTAATTAGTCTAAGTACAGAGTCGTCACATCTGTTTACGATTTCGCGGTTATGAAGGAGGAGATAATCGACTATTCGTCCTAGGGTTTTGAAAGCTTCTTTATGTGTGATGACCATTGGTAGACCGGGATCGTTGCCGCTAGTCATTATTAGGGCTGGTTCTTTTACAAATTGGTAGAGAATGAGATGAATTCCAGTATAAGGTAACATTACACCTATTGTATCTAATCCTGGAGAGACCAGCTCAGATAAGTAATAGTTTGAGGATTTTCTTAGAAGTACAATGGGTCTTTGCCAGGAGGTTAATAGTTTTTCTTCTTCCTGCGAAACAGCTGCGTATGTTTTAATTATGTCGACGTTGGGTGACATTACAGCGAACGGTTGATTTGGTCTTCTACGCCTTTTTCGAATCTTTTCAAGAATTCTATCATCTTTTGTTTTTGCGGCAATATGAACACCACCTATGCCCTTAATTGCGACTATATAACCTTCATCAAGGAGCTTGGCGGCTTCTTGGAGAGGATTACCTGTTTTCACTTTTTTGCCATTAGAAGTGTAGAGCGCAATTTGAGGCCCACAATTTGGGCAACATATACCTTGTGCGTGAAAGCGTCTATTTATCGGATCTTCATACTCATGCTGACATTTTTCGCATAGTGGGAAATCACGCATATTTGTTCGAACACGATCATATGGCGATTCATATGTTGCAGTAAACCTAGGCCCGCAATGGGCGCAACATGTGAATGGATAGTAGTTCCAGCGTCTTTTCTCTGGACTTAAAATATCTTCAATACATTCATGGCATATACCTATATCTGGCGGTATCATGAACCCGTAGAAGAGACGTTTTTTCTTACTTTTTTTTATTTCAAACTTGTTAAAACATCTTTCATATGATTGCCAAGAGATTTTAATAGATTGAATGTTTGCAACGGGGGGCGCCTCACTTTTAAGTACTTTAATGAATTGTTTAATGTTTCCTTCTTCGCCTTCAACGGTTATCTCTACTGTAGCGTCTTCAAGATTTGTCACGTAACCGAGCAAATCATTTTTTACGGCACTTCTATAAACAAACGGTCTGAAGCCTACTCCCTGAACTATCCCAGCAATGCGTATAACCGCCGCTCGCTTCATTTCACTTATCAAAACCTCAAATGGTTCAAAAAATAGAATCTTAGTTTAATAACGCTTCTTTTTTATCTCTTTTTCATATTCTGTCATTGCTTAAAGCGCTAAATGTAAAAACCATTAGCATTGAAGAGCTAGAATCACATGTGATACTATAACTACGCACTCAGTCAATGTTACATCACACTAGGTCACAAGATAGTGCCCTAGCATAGCCTAGAGCAGGCTATCCCAGTGTTCAAAGTAATATTATGCGATATCACAAGTTCTTTCAGGACAGGGTCGTGTCCTAGGCTCAATAAGGTCCCTAAGACCCTCCTAATGAGCTCCCGGTAAAATTAAGCAACTTCATAAAATAAAATGATACCATAATTTATTTAGTTATTGTAGTAGAGAAATTATCCTGTAAATTTTTAGAGGCGAATTAGCTTGGCAACAATAAGATTACCTAGCGCAGAGGATATACGGAGACTGCGTAAATTAACTGGGTTAACTCAAAAGGAGCTTGCAAAACGCGCGGGAGTAAGCCAAGCACTTATAGCAAGGATTGAATCAGGCCAGGTGGACCCTCGTCTGTCAACTCTTAGGAAAATTATTACTGCAATTACAGTTTCGAAGGAAAAGAAAGCGGCGAAGGACATTATGCATACTCCAGTTATTACAGTTGATATTACTGACAGCATTCGAAGAGCCGTTGAAATAATGAGAAGACATGGTGTTTCACAATTACCAGTACTAAGAGGAAGGAGGACGGCGGGTAGCATTCAAGAGGCGACTATAGTGAAACGATTACTTCTTGCTCATGAACCTGAAAAAGTGTACGGTAGTCCTGTTCAAGACGTAATGGAGGATCCTTTTGCAACTGTTACTGAAAATGCGAGTATAACTGATGTTCTAACAGTTTTAGGAAGAAATGAACCGGCTGTGTTAGTTTTAAGTGATGTCGGCAATATTTCGGGAATTATAACTAAAATCGATGTAGTATCCGCGCTGATTAAACCAGAGAGAAGAAAATAACCTTAGTTAGGAAGAATGCAAATAAAAACGTAAATAACTAAGAAAAAACTTAGAATTTATATTATAGATAAGGGGGCTTCCAATCTGAGTCCAGTAGATCCTGTATTGATTACCTCAGTAGGTGTACTGGTAGCTACGTTAATTATTCTCTATCGCTGGATTGGGAAAGCAAGAGCAGGTTATGTAAACGAAAAAGATGTAACGCAGGCTATTGTTACAACCTTCCACGATCGTCTTCAGAAGCAAGGTGAAAAAACTGACCTTATTGCACAAGAAGCGCAAGCAACGCGCACATCAGTCGAAAAAATAGAAGTGCAGGTAAGTAAACAGAGTGAAAAAATAGATAGCCTAGTAACGGGTGTTGAAACATCACTAATTGCAGCAAGAACAGTAGCTAAACATATGATTACTGTTCGTGAACAAACCAATAAATTAATTGGAGCGCAAAAAACAATGCAAGATCAAATAAATCTCTTAGACAATAGGTATCAAGGATTGTTGCCAGAAACCGAAGCGTTGGCAGTAAGTCCCACATCGGTTGCTCATTTGACTGCAACCGAAATGCGTGTTCTTGAGATACTTATTCAAGATGGCTCAAAGCCAGCTCCAGAACTGCAAAAAATAATTGGAAAATCACGTGAGCATACAGCACGCCTTATGAAGAAACTTTCTGATGCGGGTTATGTTGAAAGAGAGGGATCTAAAATTCCATATACTTATAGCATTAGCGAAAAAGCACGAGCCCCTGTAGAGGAAATGATGAAGAAACTTCCACTAACGGAGGTTCCAGTAAAAGAGGGCCTTGCAGAAAGCCCTGAAGAAACGGCAGCAAGTTTAGCTAAAAAATTTCAGCGAGAATTGCGAAAACATCTCACTAAGTAGTAAGTTTCATTGATCCTTCTGGTAAAAATTCTCTTCTTAGACGATACCGCCGCTCTGCTACAGATCCTCCTCTAATAAGTACGCCTTTCTCACTTAGCCTGGTTAGGTAAGTGGCCACTGTGCTTAATCCGATAGGCTGATTAACTGTATTCTCGTACGCATCTTGCACGTCTCTTGATGCGAACCAGCCAGCTGGAAATTGTTGTTTGATAAGCTCTTGAATTCGTTCAACTTTAGATAATTCGTTATAATTTCTTTCAGTTTTAGATTCTGCGGCAGGTACTCCGCCCAGTAATTCAATTAAATCAATTACCTGTAAAACTCTGTCTCTTGTGACGCAGCCTTCAAATGCTATCGAGAAGCGATTTCCTTCTTGATCAAGAACTTCAAATTTAACTTTTCGTGGCGGCATAGATGTAACCTCTTGTGTTATTAACACCTCTACATATTCACAAGTTAAAGAGATTTTTGGTGAATAAGAATTTTTAAAATCGTTGAATTATCTTTTTTTGAGTTTAAAATTAAAAAATAAACTAGATTTATAGCTTTCCATGTAATTCACAGCTTCACTAAGTTTTTTGTAAAATAGGCGTAAAATAGGACTGGGGTAACTTATTTTCCAGTGGAAACATAGGGGTTGCGTTAAAAATAAAAAATAACCAAAAAATGGCTGGCGAATATAAAAAATACCTCGGAAAAAGTCTAATTAAACCTGGGTTTCACAACTTTCACAGCGTTAAAATTGTTTATTAATAACCAAGAATAAACAAAAACGAAACCTCCACACCTGCGTTTCTACTGGAGATCTTTCCTTAACTTGGAAAACAGGTCGCTATATCATTCGTCAGTAAAAACATCAACTAAAAGCTCTAAAATTTTCAATAATAATCGTTATTATATTTCTATGCTAAAAGCAAACGGAGACTATTCTAAGAATTTCATTTCGTAAGTATTCCCAATATAAGGAGACTTCCATTGGAAATTATGGGGCGTGTGCGTACTATTGAACACAGAACGCTTGGATAAGATTGCTAGCTTTATGCCAAAAAAATTAAGGCTGGAACTATTTAAGGCAGTTTACCGGCAATGTGAATCCAGTCCTACAGCTACGGCTAAGGCTGTCGGGATACACCCGCGGCAGGTTTACTTCTATCTTATAGGGAAAAACGGTAGAGTTCGCAACTATCCTAATGACGAAACAACTGCGCTGATTTTAAGAGCGGGACTAAAACTTAATCCAGATAAAACGCTAGCAGTCATTAATGAGGCCTTTGGTATCTTCGCGGATCTGGTTAAACAAATTGAAAGATGATCTTTAGATCATTATTTTGACTTTTGATCTGTTTATTTTTTTATGGTATAGGATTCGAATTTTTGTAGAAGCGGCTTTTATATTCCAATTGAAATTGTGGTTCTACAACTAGAAACAGAGAGATTTAAACATGACATTAGAGCGAACAGATTTACTTGATAATCTTTTTGAAAGCTTTCTTCAAGAATCCAGGATTTTTAAGAACCGAGATGTCTTGCGTCATGATTTTATTCCAGCTTATTTACCACATAGAGACGAGCAGACGCGAATGATAGGAAGTATTCTAGCGCCAGTTCTAAATGGATCTAGGCCATCAAACATTTTTATTTACGGTAAAACTGGAACAGGAAAAACGGCCGTCGTCAAATTCGTGCTAGATAAACTGGTTAGGAAAAGTCGCGAACTGCATGCGTCCATTGAAGTTTGTTACGTAAATTGTAGAATCGCCGGCACAGATTACCGCGTTCTCTCTCAACTTTGCGAATCAATCGGTTTACACATACCGTTCACAGGGCTAGCTGTCGGTGAAGTCTTCGACAGATTCAAGGGCGCATTAGAGTCAAAACGCATTCTATTAATCACTGTACTTGACGAAGTAGACGCGTTAATAAAAGCCAAGGGAGACGCTGTACTCTACGAGCTAACTAGAATTAACGAAAACCTTAAATTCGGTAGAGTTTCGATACTCGGCATTTCCAACAATCTACGGTTTAAAGAATTATTAGACCCACGAGTTCTAAGTAGCTTAAGCGAAGAAGAAGCTGTATTTAGACCATACTCAGCACCTGAACTACATGACATACTTCAAGAGAGATCAAAATTGGCCTTCCTAGACGGCGCGTTGGGAGCAGGGGTGATTAACTTATGTTCCGCCTTAGCTGCAGCTGAACACGGTGACGCTAGACGTGCTTTAGATCTACTGAGGGTTGCTGGTGAGTTAGCTGAACGACATAGTGAAAAACATGTAACGGAAGAGCATGTACGCCAAGCGCAGGAAAAAATTGAACAAGACAGAGTTGTGGAGGTTCTAAAAACTCTCCCATTACACTCCAAACTTGTTCTCTTTGGTGTATATTTAATAAAAAAAACTAATTCAAATGGATCCATTACCGGCGATGTCTTTGAAGTTTACAAGGAACTTTGTGGTCAGCTCGGCGTCGAAGTTTTAACGCAACGTAGAGTAAGCGGACTAATAAACGAGCTTGATATCATGGGTGTTCTCAACGCACGAGTCGTTAGTTTTGGACGGTACGGGCGAACAAAGAAAGTTTCAATTGGCGTTTCTAGCAGTGTTATTAGGAACATTTTCATTGATGATAGTTGGGTTGGACGGTTGCTGGATTATGCGCCGAATTGTCTCAAAACTAAATCCAATTAGAGTTGCTGGTGTTGATGAGGGCAGTTTTCATGCAGAGGGATTTCGGCATGGAAAGACTTTACTCATTGTGATTTTGATGAAAGATATGCAACTTGAAAATTTTCGTTCTTGTACGATTACTGTTGATGGTTTGGATGCTACTGATAAGCTTCTTCGAACGTTGAGAGGTATCAGTGCCGACGTTGTAATGCTTAGTGGGGTTTCTTTTGCTGGATTTAATTTAGTAGATCCCGTCAAGGTAAACAAAAAACTCGGTATACCTGTAATTATCGTTTCTAGAAAGAAACCAGATAATGTGGCTGTCAAAAATGCATTAATGGATCATTTTAAAGATTGGGAGCGTCGCTGGGCAATTATTGAAAAACTTGGACCAATATACATGGTTACATCAAAATCAGGTGAGCTGCCAATCTACATCGAAGTTATCGGCGCAAATCTTGGTTGGGCTAAAAAAATAACACGCAGATTATCTGTAATTTCTAAAGTACCTGAACCTGTTAGGATAGCTCGACTTATTGCACATGGACTTACGTAGACAGTTCATAACCCATAAAATCCATTTCCGTTAATTGCATTGTTGCTAAATTTACGATCGGTACTCTTCCAGGCGTCGGTGTTAGTCCCATTTTTCTTTGATATTCTGTAGTCTTCTGCCAAGCACCTGAATTTACTAACAAGGTTCCGCGATAGCTTTCATAGCCATTAATATGAATATGGCCGACATGGAAAATGTCTGGGCAGTCCTCGATTATTAGCTGGTCATGTGATTCTGGTGCAATCGGTGTTCTTTTGCCGTACACGGGTGCTACGTGACGTGCTTTTAACAAGAGTTCCATCGCTTTTTCAGGCTGGTTATAGGTTAAGTGCGGTACTGATCCTATTACATCCTCTAAGCTTCTTCCATGATAGAGTAGAAGGTTTACACCATGGAGCTGCACTGTTGCTGGATCTCCTAGCATAGTGACTTCTCTTACCGAGTAGATCGGTTCAGCATATTTTTTTGGTATGGCTGGCTGCGGTAGGGCCTGCCTAGTTGCGTCATGATTTCCTGGAATTATCACGACTTCAATGTAATCTGGAATTTGCTCTATGTACTGAGCCGCTATCCGGTACTGTTCATAGATATCAGAAATTTCAAGCTCTTTTTCCTGCTCGGGATAGACGCCTATTCCATCAACTAGGTCTCCAGCTATTACGACATATTTTACTAACCCTGCTAATTCCCTATCTCTAGTTGAACCAAGTTTGCCGTTTAACCAAAGAATGAACCTATTAAGTACGTCTTTTAGGAATACGCGGCTTCCTATATGAAGGTCTGACGTTAATGCTACACAGACATTTTCCTTCGCATGTATTGGTTTTCTTTCAGGTATGTCTGGTAGTATTATGTCGCTTGCAATTAATAGGTCGCCTCTACTTCTAGTTACACAAACGCAAATTACTTGATCGAGGAGTATTTTCTGCGCTTTCTCGAAGACGGTCTGTGACGCTGATGGGGGAATCATCACAGTCGCTGAATTTTCCAAGTCCTCTATTTGTAACATGATTGTCCTCTTTCTTTCACGTCTATCATAAACAAGACCGATTGTTTTTACTTCTGTATTTGGTCTAGCATTCAACGCTTCTTGAATTGAAACGGCGCCCCTTACATCCATCCTCTGTCTTAACAACCTCTCAATTTTGTTGAAACGGTCGCGGAAACATTGAAGAAAGTCATCTATGGATCCGGTTGAGTTCATTGATGTCGGATCTGCGATTATTTTCATTTCTGCACTTATTTCCTTTGCATATGGGTGAAAAATCTCTTTTCCAGTCATCCCTTCAACAATGCACGGTTTCTCGGTTTCTTTTACAGGTAAAATTTCCTCCGCTGCCTCCTCTAATAAGTCACGGGAAATAAACATAGTTTTTTGCGGGAGGCCACTCGCCTTCTCAACAGCTTTTTTAACGACATCCGCAGTTTCACACGTTTCAGGAAGTACTTCCAAGAACGAAAGGGCATCTCTATCCAACTGGTAGCCAGCGCTTATTGCGCTTATCAGCGCCTTCTTAGCTCTTTCTTCGCTCAAATTTTAATTTCTCTCCGGTTTACCCGCAAGAACAATCCCGACTATACTTCTCTCATAAAGTCTCATTGGCAAATAACCCACCATTAATATCTCAAATTCGCCGAATTTAGTTAAAGGCCAATTTCATTAATTTTATTCTTAACAAAATCAATATCTGATTTTGTTGGTGATGCAAAAGGCTCAGGATTATAACCGCCAGTATTACGTCTAATTGTCGCTGTAGCTTGCTGTGCCACCAAATAATCTAGCTTCCTTACTACTCCACTTTTAAATGCTTCAAGTTTCTTTCCAAGTTCCTGTCCTTTCCTGTTATCATTTTGATTCGCATATTCACGAAGTTGCATCACATGCTCCAACCACATGCTGCAGAAAGTTGAAATAGTTCCAATTTCTTGTCCTACGAGAAATGCATCCCAAATAATCAGATCTTCCCCAATGACCAATCTGACTTTCTTCGTTAACTTCATTTCTTCAATTATTGATTTAGCCTGTCGGAACTCAATTAAATTATCAATTGTCTCCTTAACCCCTCCTACATTAGTTAAGTCTCTTAACAACTCTTTCAACAGAGGCAAATCAATCGGGTTTAAAGTATACTTAGGCAAATTATAGATAATCACTTCTGTATTCGGAATGGACGAAGCGATCTTCATGAAGTACCTTTTCTTTGAAATATTTGATATCGGAAAAATTACAGGGGGACAAATCATTATAAATTCTGCGCCATTTTCCACAGCTTTTTGAGCTAAGTCTATCGCCTCAAAAGTCCCTCGAGCCCCAACATCACAAATAATCTTCAAATTTTTCCGCACATCATTAGCTGCATTAATATATGCAATCATCTGGTCTGGCGTTAGGTAAGGAGAGGCAGCAGGAACTGATATAACTAGACTATTTGCTCCGTGCTCTTCAAGCCACCTTGTCTCAGAACGTGCTTTATCAATATCGAGGCTCCGTCTATCCTCCTTTAATGGAATATGGCTTGCAGCATTAAATACCGGGATCATTTCTCTGTCTCCACGAAATACCCCTACGTTTTTGTACGTAAAACCAATTTAGCTAAGATAAATACTAACGGGCTATTTAAAGGAGAGACTAAAATTTGACTGTAAATCTCGAGAAAATCTTTAATAAAATTGGATTAGTCTTTGACAGCGAAATAGGAATTTACTCACATAAAAAAATGAAAATTCCGCTAACCGTATGCTATGACGAAAAAACAAATGAACTAGTTTTACTCGACCAAACTAAACTCCCCTATGAAATAAAGACATGGCGTACTAATGACTGGAAAAAAGCAGGAAATCCTGGGATAAAAGGAATGATTGTACGAGGGTCCCAAGCCATTGGATGTGCCACAGGCTATTCGGTCCTGCTCGCAGCCATCGCATTTCGCAATGCTGGAAAGGATTTTATGAAAAATATGGAAGAAGCAACAGCATTTCTTAGAAGCACAAGACCAACGGCTTACCCGCTCATATGGGCTATAAATCTAACAATGAACGCGGCACGCAAGGCCGCGGAAAACAGCAAAAACATCGACATAGTTATTGATGCGATTAAAGATGCTGCAGATTATGTATTGGCTTCAGACCTAGTCATGAGTTGGTTCCTACGTCAAGAAGGCATGAAACACATTGAAGATGGCGATGTAATAATGACCCACTGCAACGGTGGAAGTCTATCTTCGTCCTTCGGTGGGCATGCTCTTGGAATGATTGAAGAAGCCTATGCTGAAGGAACCGACTTAATGGTTATATCCAAAGAAACTAGACCTCGAAGCCAAGGCTACAAATTGACAGTATGGGAACTGAACAGAGCAGGAGTTCCCATTGTAATAGTTACAGATAATATGATTACATCTTCATTCAAACATTTTCAAGTGTCAAAAATTATACTAGGCGTTGACAGGGTTGCCAAAGACGGTTCGGTAGCGAATAAAATAGGTTCTTTAGACATAGCTCAGATCGCCTATCCTTATGGTATACCATTCTATTACGCCACATCTTACAGCACAATTGACTTAATGACGGAGAAAGGAGAACAAATTCCGATCGAAGAAAGAAAAACAGAAGAAATTACTTACTATTATAACCTAGAAGCTGAGGATTTAAGGAAAAGAGGGATAATTTCAGGGAAGAGTCTAAAAAAATGGCCGCCTGAACAAGTCATTTCCAGAGAAAAAAGGCCAACTAAAGGCAAAGTTCTAATATATAATCCAGCGTTTGACGTAACCCCTCCAAAACTCATCAATCTGATAATTACAGATATAGGGGCATTTAGACCAAGTCAAATAAAGTTGTTAACAGAAGCGAAAATTGATAGAATGGTTCAAAGTAACATGGCAAAATGGGGAATTAAATCACCTATAATTACATAGTCGACACATAAATTATTAATTCAGTGCATAGACAAACTACTCATCTACCAAAGTGACCAATTATGGCAAGTCAAAGAATTAGACCTCAAGAATCAGCAGAAATAGGAATCTTCGGCGGTACAGCTAACTACGATACAACGATGCTCAAAGACTCAAAAGAAATCAAAGTCTACACGCCATATGGAGCACCAAGCGATTTCATATACGTCGGGTGGGTAAAGGATAGAAAAGTAGCATTTTTAGCCCGTCACGGAAAAAGGCATATTCTACCCAATTACAAAGTAAACTGGAGAGCCAATATATGGGCATTCAAAGAATTAGGCATTAAACGAGTAATAAGTCCATGTGCTGTAGGTTCTCTTCAACCTGAAACCATAAAACCATACGAATTTGTTGTCATAGATCAATTTTTTGATAGAACAACAGTTAGACGACACCTATCATTCTATGAAGGCGGAGTAGTCGGGCATGTAGTATTTGCTGATCCAATTTGCCCTGAATTGAGAAGAGTGATCATAGACACAGCACGAGAAACACTAACAAAAATCACAGTACACCCAACGGCGGAAGAAGAAACGCAGAAAAAATCATTCACCTACGTATGCATAGAAGGTCCACGTTTCTCCACACGCGCAGAAAGTCTAGTCTATAAAAACCACGGTTTTAGCGTAGTCGGAATGACAGCGATTACAGAAGCTTATCTCTGCAGAGAAGTAGAAATGTGCTACGAAACAATAGCGCTCATAACAGACACTGACGTATATGGGCTACTACCAGTCAATGCGGAAAGAGTTCGTAAAAGTATGGAAGAAAACGTCGCTAACGTAAACAAACTGATTTATGAACTAATTCCAAAAATACCGAAAGAAAGACAGTGTCAATGTGCAAAAGTACTCGATATGAGCCTATACTAACTTAAATTCTCCTATCTTTATCCACTTTACTCAAAATCTTAACAGCTTCAACCGCAGTTCTACAACTCTCTTCTTCGCCAATAGGCTCAAACTTATTTGCTTCACGTTCCGCAAAAACTGCACAAATTACACCCATTCTAAGTCCATACAACGATGCTACAGTAAGAAGTGCGGAAGACTCCATCTCGAAATTCAGTACATTCGCCTTACGAAGATTAGGAATCAAATCCTTAACCCAAGAGGGACTATATCCCCGAAAACCCGGCCTCCCTTGACCGAGATAAAAACTGTCAGTAGTAGCAGTTATCCCAACATGATATCTATAACCAAACTTTTTAGCAGCCTTAATCAAAGCACAAACAACATCAAAACTAGCAACTGCAGGATATTCAACTGGAACATATTGTTTACTAGTCCCCTCAAATCTAACCGCCCCAGCGGATATTACTAAATCGCCGACCTTAATATTCGGCTGGATTGCACCCGTACTTCCAACACGAATAAAGGTATCCGCTCCAACTCTAGCCAACTCCTCCAAAGCAATCACGGCGCTAGGGCAACCAATTCCACTAGAACAAGCAGAAATTCCAACATCGCCAACCTTACCAGTCCAAGTCCTATACTCCCGATTATACGCAACCTCTCCTGCCTCATCCCATAACCTTCCTATCTTAGGAACACGTCCAGGATCACCAGGTAACAAAACATACCTAGCCACATCACCACGCTTACAACCAATATGGTATTGACGTCCCTCAACAGTTTCCGGCCGATCAGCAGAAAAAAACCGCTTTTTAGAGCTCAAAACCTAGACTCCCACAACACTGATTGTAATTAAAATAACAAATAAACGTCTTCGCCTCAAAAGGTATTTATCCAATCGTAAGCCCCTCAGTCATATGCGCCGGGTTAGCCAAGCGGCCAAGGTGACCGTCTCGAATTTCTCAGTAGGATCTGAGTGAACGGTTGTCCCTTCGGGACACAGGGGTTCGAATCCCCTACCCGGCGCTTTGGGGAAATCTTCAGCCTATTCAGAATAAAATGCGTCTTCTTTTTCTATTTTATTTTAGCTACGTATTCTTTGGCGTTCTTCAATTCTTTTCGCGATTCGGGACGCATGTATTGATATAAGACGTTTCTTCCGCCTGAAGTCTTCCAGTCCTTAACCATCTAGATGCATTCACTCTCTGCACCATGAACTGCAACACATTGTCTCAATCGTAATGTCGAAAAGCATCAAGCACCAATTTATTTTTGTTTAAGCTTCTTCCATGCTTGTCTTACGCCTTCCCGTCCTTTCTCAGCTTTGGCATAAACTATTTTGAATGCTTTTTCTGAGGTTATGTTTCTCACATCTTCACCTGTAGCATCTTTTATAAGGAAGCGCGCCGCGTCCAGCATTTCGAAGTTTATTTGTGAATCAGCGTAGTCAGCCCAATGAACGATTAATGCTTCGAGAGTTTTAGGCGATATGGGCCCATGGTCGCCGTGATGTGCTGCTACTACGTGAATAACTTCTAGTGGGAATTTTCTTCTGTAAAGTTCAGCTATTGTTAAGGTTAAATGGTCTAATCTTTCGCCTAGGGGAGAAAGTCTGTATCCTCCATATTCCCTTGCATCATAGACAGGCGCCTTCATAATGTCGTGAAGTAAGCCCCCGGCGATTACAACATCACGGTTAGGTTTTCCGCCATAAACATCCTCTATTATATCACATAAGTTAAGCGCTAGTTTTGTTACTGCAATCGTATGCTGGGCAAGTCCTCTCTCATATGCATGATGATGTGTTGTGCTTGCCGGGCTTTCGTTGAAGGCAATTCCAACTTTTCCTTTTAGCTCTTTAACTCTAACCCTAGGGTTCTCTAGAAATTCACGCGTTTTATTCCTTAGAACAGGATTCTTAATCATTTTAATAAATTCATACAGTTCTTTTTCCAAAGATATGCATCCAAACAATAATTTCTATGGTAGCAATCTATTAAATAGAAAGCAACCGTGGCTGATTTTTCAGCCATATTTTAGATAATTCTTCATAATCAGGGAAGAGCTCTTTGAGTATGGGAATGTACATCTTAATTTCGTCCTGACTCATATATTGGAATTGGTATTCGCCAACGTATGGCGAGGGTTTTCCCTCTCTTGTTATGAACTCTATATGCATCATCGGATAGCCCTTCTTAATTGTAATAGGCGTTCTTTCGTTGCTTAAATTTACGAGTTCTAAAGCTAATCTTCCTACGAATCCGCTATGAACTTTTGCCGCGTTAAGAAATGACAATCCCATTCTACCAAACTTGCTTTTGGCCGTAAGATACGCAACAAAGTTAGGCGGAGTAAACACCACTTCATTTGAAATTAAGTTTCTATGTTCAAGATACTGTAAAGTTGCCTCCTCCTTAACTGTCAGAATATAGCTGTCTCCATCAAGTAAATCTAAGCTATACGGGTAAATTATCTTGTATTTTTCAATCAATTCTAACAGCTTATCTTTACCAATAACGCACATATTAGTTCCTCAGCATTTTTTCTGATTTTAATAGGATAACATAGTATATAAAATTAAGATGATCTGGCATAAAATTCCTAGATACGCCTGTCCCAATTGTTGTGAGGTTGCCCAAATCAATGACCTCTTCCGAAAAACATGAGCTGATAGATATTAAAGCAGATTCTGTGCGATTAGAAGGAATGTTGGAAATTCCTAGAAGTCCAAGGGGGATTGTGTTATTTGCCCACGGCAGTGGAAGTAGTCGGCACAGCAAGCGTAATCAGTATGTTGCCGAAATTTTGAGAGTTTCTGGAATTGGCACACTACTTTTTGATCTATTAACTTATGAAGAAGCTGAAGACCGAACAAATGTTTTTGATATAGATTTGCTGGCTCAAAGACTTTTGCACGCTACAGACTGGATAATGGAAAATAACAAAACTAAAAATCTTAAAATCGGGTACTTCGGAGCAAGCACAGGTGCCGCCGCCGCTTTAAAAGCCTCTATTGTCACCCCAAATAAAATACGCGCCGTTGTTTCACGAGGCGGACGCCCCGACATGGTGATTCCAGTACTAAAAAAGGTGAAATCCCCCACATTGCTAATTGTAGGCGGAAATGACTTCGAAGTAATAACGTTAAACCAAGCAGCCTACGACGAGCTACAATGCGAGAAAGAGCTCAAAATAATACCAGGCGCGACGCATCTCTTTGAGGAACCAGGGAAGATGGAAGAAGTAGCAGAACTAGCAAAACAATGGTTCACGACGCACTTCAAATGAGTAGCTAATCCGTTTTTTTGGACAACTGTAGAAGATGAATTACCTCTTCATCACTTGTTTGACTAAAGTTGCGGTAGAATTGACCAATAGCCTGGAACATCTCAGGAGTGCTCAAACAAACCACTTTGTCAGCTTCGCTTTTAAGAGTCTGTATTGTATCTGGAGGCCCCACAGGTACTGCTACAATCAAAATTGAAGGTTTTTGCTTCTTAATTGAAGCAATAGCTGCACGCATGGTATAACCTGTAGCAATCCCATCGTCAACAAGAATAACTATCTTATCCTTTAGCGAAGGATACGCCTTTTCTCCGCGATACTTCTTTATTCTTCTTTCTATTTCATTTACTTGATTTCTTACTTCTTCTTGCACATAAATTTCAGACACGCCTAAATACTGCATCAATTGCGGATTCAATATAACTGTTCCATCCTGAGTTACAGCCCCAATAGCTAACTCGGGATTGTCAGGCGCACCAATTTTACGCGGCACTATAATATCTAGTGGTGCATTCAGTTCTTTTGCCACCTCGTAACCAACAACAACCCCTCCACGAGGAATAGCTAAAACAACTATTTTTTGGCCTCTATATTTCAGTAATTCCTTAGCGAGCTTTCGACCAGCCTCTACACGATCTTCGAACATGCAATCTTCCCAACTATTATTCTCTTAGAAGACCAAATAAAAATTATCGAAGCAAAATAAGCTACATATATACAACATGTAAGTCTCTTAAAACTGAATTATTATTTGCTCTGACAAAGTCTTACATGACGATCTTCAACTGTTTTGCAAACGATATATATCTGGAACTTCCACGATGATAACATGAAAAAGTCAGTTCCGACAAATGGCGAGTCGGCATCTGAACTAATCACGAAAAGAATTGCCGAGATCGGGGATTGGCGCGGGAAAACCCTGAGCAGGATGCGGAAGCTCATCAGGGAAGCAGACCCTGACGTCGTCGAAGAGTGGAAGTGGATGAAGCCGACGAACCCCGGGATTCCAGTGTGGTCCCACAATGGGTTGATTTGCACTGGCGAGACCTACAAGAACGTCGTGAAACTGACCTTTTCCAAGGGCGCTTCTCTCAAGGATCCGACAGGTCTATTCAACTCGAGTCTTGAAAGCAACGTCAGGCGCGCCATAGATATTCATGAAGGAGACGAGATTGATGAGAAGGCCTTCAAGGCCTTGATCTGTGCGGCAGTCGCAGCCAACATGTCCGCCGTAAAGGCAAGACGTGCGAAAAAGTAGCTACTGGGTTTCGTACTTAAGGTGTCGGACATAGGGATCGCGGAAGTTTAGTTCCTACAGTCTGTTCCTAGATAAAAGAAGACCCCTTAACTGTTGCCAAGAGCGTTTCCATTTCGCATATTCGAGTTTGTCGTCCACTTTGAAGCCAAAGTGCACGCCATCACTCTTGACCTCTTTTTCGTCCGAGCAAATGTCGGAAAGTCTCGCCAGAAGTGAGGAAGATTGTCTTTGCACGGATTTAGTTAAACTAATGTGCGGGGGGTGGGATTTGAACCCACGAACCCCTATGGGACAGGGTCCTAAGCCCTGCGCCTTAGACCAGACTTGGCTACCCCCGCTTTATAGGCATGAAGCTTTTCTTCATCAAATGTTATATTTTATTCGTTTTTAAAAATAGTTCGAAGTGCTAAGTATGGGGTGGATACCGCTTCTAAACGAAATGGCTAACTCTGTCAGAGTTAGCAGTATGCCTCTTTTCGGTAAGCATAAAATAGTTGGCAAAGGCGCGGGCGGAGATTTAACCGAAAAGATAGATAGAGTAGCGGAATCAGCCATTATACAAATTATTGAAAAAAAGAAGATCTCATGCACATTAGTAAGCGAAGAAATGGGTGTTAAAGAATTCGGCAGGGAATCTTCAATTTATCTTGTTGCAGATCCAATAGATGGTACAACTAATGCTGTAAACGCCGTCCCCTTCTTCGCCTCATCTTTAGCTATCTCTACATCTCCATATCTTAACGGCGTTGTAGCCGGCGTCGTGATGGACATTTACAAAAACGTAATTTTTTCAGCTGAAAAGGGAAGAGGCGCTAAGCAGAATGGGAAAAAAATCAGACCTGCGCAAGTATCAGATGTTGAAAAAGCCATTATCGGAGTTGATCTCAGCAAAATTGAGCCTAGAGAACAGCTTCAGCGTTTATCAACCTTACTTAACATAGCGGGGCATCCTCGACACTTTGGCGCAAATGCACTTGAATTATGCTATGTTGCTAACGGGCTATACAATGCTTTTGTCGATATACGAAAACTACTTCGAGTAACAGATATAGCTGCAGCTTATTTAATAATAAAAGAATCTGGTGGAATAATGCTTACACCCGAAGGATGTAAATTAAATCCACCCCTTACTCCAACCTCAAGGGTGTCATTCATTGCTGCTGGAAATAACCAGTTATTCAACAAAATTAGTACTTTAATTAAAACTTAGTCTTTTATTGCCTCGATAATGCTTACAGCATTCCATATTGCCACTCTTGTGTAAGGGGGCATATTCGGGTCCTGTGAAATTTCGTCAAGAATACTTATAGCGTTAGCAGCTCTAACGGCTGGAGTAACTCCCTTCAACTGAAGAGCGTCCATAGCTTCTTTCGCTGCACGCCTAATATTTCTAGGGGTAGTTGTATCCTCAGAGACCTTTCCTAGAATTGCGAGGGCTTGACGAATCCTCTCTTCATATTCTTCCAACCGTTTTTTACGCGCAGCCATAAGCCGTCTCCTTAAGCGATAATCAAATTACCTATTATTACAAAAAGATTTCTCTAGGAAGAATTCAACATGAGCGAGGACATTAAGAGAATGGCGGACTATCTGAGAAAAGGAGCCACAATGCTTTCGGAGTCATGCCCTGAATGCAATTCGCCGCTATTTAAAATTCACGAAGACGTTTGGTGCCCAAAATGTAACAAACGAGTGGTCATAGTGAAAAGTGAGGAAGAGGTTCCGAAGGAATCCACAACTATTATTCTTTCAAATATTGACGAAGTTATTCTGAATAAAATCCATGAAACCATCGCTCAAATAAAAATTGAAAAAGATCCTGACCGCCTGCAAAAACTTGGTAACCTGCTTTCAACATGGCTCGAGGCTCTCGAGAAACTAAGAAAGATTAAATAATAAAATTGTAACGGGATACATATCAGATCTCTTAAGCCTTATACGGCGTGCATAAGACTTGTTTAACTTTTTCAGTAATTTTCGGTCCAAGACCAGCCACATCATCCGCCCAACAGTCAACTTTTGACAATGCACCAATAGGCGTTTCATATGTCCTAAGCAGTGCATCCGCCTTTTCACGTCCAATATTCGGGAGTCCGGCCACGAAAAATAACTGAGATTCAGCCAATGTTTCAGTCTTCTTCAATGGGCGTATCATCGGAACTCTCTTCTCAACTATTTGCTCTTGTTTAGCTGCAGTATAGATGAAATCTGCCGTCTCCTTAGAATTCATCGTGTGAACTATCGAAATTCCTTGTTTCGCTAACGCGAACATAGCTCCCCAAACTGCAAAGGGCGATATCTTACTATACTTGTAGATAATAGGCATATAGCCTTCGATTAAAACTAGGGGCTGCAAATATGCCTCCTTTAATGTGAAAAGTTGTTCAAATAAAAAGCGCCTAGTTAAAGTATGAACAAAGTCAGTTACAGTTTTCCTCTCAATAGCACACCGATCAGATATTATATAGTCCCCTTTCTGGAGAACATCTATTTTAACTTGAGCGCCAAGTTCAGCTAGACCTTTAATTACCTTAGGCGCTGAACCAGCTTCACGGCTGTCGGCAATCACTGTAGGTTCATTTTCCTTTTTTTCCTTCAAATATGGGAGTAACGTCTCAATTCTAGACATAGTTAACACCTAGTCAAACTTGTTAGGGATAAACAGATAATTAACTTTCCAACTTACGGCATTTCCGCTCATTTCTTATTCAAAAACCGCAATGCAACTTTCAAAATATCAGCATCAACTTTATCTAAATCCCCAGTAGCATCAATTAAAGTTAATTCGCCTCTTTCAACAAATTTAAGGTAAATTCTTCGAACCTTTCGCTGAAGTTCGAAATTCTCAAAAACAGTCCTATCTTTTAGCTTTCTACGCAGTCCAACTTTAGGAGGTACATCAAGATAAATTCCCAAATCTGGTTTTAACGTAAACACATTTATTTTCCTTAACCAATCTAAATTAGCCATTCGTGCCCCTTGATAAGCAAGTGAAGAGTGAACATACCGATCTGAAATCACAATTTTGCCATGCCGTAAAGCTGGTTCAACCACAGTTTTTATATGCTCAAACCGGTCAGCAGCGAAGAGTAACGCCTCAACCTCAACCGGTATCTGTTTTTTAGCCCTACTTACGTTCAGCCTTATAAATTTGCCAACTTTACTCAAGCTAGGTTCTGTAGTATAAGCCGCATTAAACCCGTATCTCACTAAACTATCTCTTAAACGGCGAGAATGGGTAGTTTTACCCGCCCCATCACATCCCTCAATGCTTATTAGAATTCCTCTTTTCACGTACACGCCTTCTATTGTCTCTTCTAATGTTACCATTGTATAAATAAAGCATGACTCAAGATAAACATGCTAAGCAAGGCTGAGTAAATATGGCAATTAGAAAACGCGTTGGAGAAATCCGCGATCCTATTCATGGCTACATATTCATGACCGACGTAGAAAAGGAACTAATCGACTCACGTCCTTTGCAGAGATTAAGAAGACTGAAGCAACTTGCTGGAGCACATTTATCCTACCCTGGAGCTGAACACTCACGTTTTGTCCACTCATTAGGCGTAATGCATCTTGCAGGCATCTTGGCAAACCGTCTCATGCAAATGGGCTACATATCAGAGGACGAAGTCCAAAAAATGCGAGTTGCTGGGCTTCTTCACGATATTGGTCATGGGCCGTTCTCTCACATATATGAAGAAGTTTTAGACAAACACCGCAAAATGACGCATGAAGACGTTTCTCAGTGGCTTATCAAAGAGAGCGAAGTAAAAGACGTATTAAACAGGTATGGCTACTCGGCTGAGGAATTATCTAAACTATCTGTAGGTCTTCTAGAAAAAACAAGTAAACCGTTTATGAACCAAATAATCGCAAGTCAATTTGATGTGGACATAATGGACTTTCTTGTCCGCGACTCATATTTCACTGGGGTAGAATACGGGAAAGTTGACATATATCGTCTAATCGATTCCGTAGACGTCATAAACGACGCTTTAGTGATTGACGTCGCAGCTTCTTACGCGCTTGAAGCCTTCATAATTGCCAGATATGAAATGTTCAAAGCAGTTTACTTCCACCGTACCGTAAGAGCCGCTGAGATAATGGCGATTAGAGCTATGGAGTACGCTAACGATAAGCTTGGACTTACAAGGTTTAAAGTTCCAGACGACTATCTGCAGCTTGACGACTCCAGTGTTCTCCTCGGATTGTTGTCGCTAAAGAACGAAAAAGATAGAAAACTAAAAGTGGCTTATAATCTAGCAAGAATGTTCAACGATAGACAACTTTTCAAATGTGCCTACGAAATGATAATTCATAGACGTGATGAATTCTTTACAAGCATATTAAGCAGAGAAGAAATTCGAAATCAAATAGCGAAGGAAATGAGCGAAAAAACGGGTGTAGATCCAGACTATTTAGTTATAGACGTACCCACTGTGCCCTCCGTCCCTTATTATCCAATGTCGAGGCGACAAGTTGATATTCCAATTTTCCACAAGCAGCCTGACGGATCAAAAACTGTGCAGAGTCTCTCCGAAGTTTCACATCTTGTTGATACGTTAAAAGGCTACATGGATGTCATTAGGGTTTATACAACATCACAATATAGAGATAAAGTTAGAAAAATTGCTGACGAAACCTTCGGTAAGAAGCCTTATTCAACAAGAGTTTCTTATTAGCTCAACTAACACCTGTCCATAACTTCAACTAGGCCCTTGTAAGCTAAAACCCTGACAGTGTCTCCATTCTTTATGCTCTGGACGGGGTTCTTATCCAGCTTATCAACAAGCGGAATATCTGCCAAACAGCATCCTACAACGATTATCGGCTCAGTAATAACGTTAATTACGGCAGCTGGTGCCACTTTATTCTTGGCCATCGCATAAAGAATGTAAGAGCCTACAGTACTTCCCTTACCATGCGGAAAAATCAATACCTTTCCAGCTACACAAACACCTTCAAGGGCATGCCCCCTCTCAATTATCTTTCCAGTTTTAGGATTAACTCCTCCGAAAAATGAAATAGGTTCCTTAGACACCACTGCCACGCCTTCCGCCACACCACCAACAACTCCTCGTCCTTTAAGTCTAATCATTTGATAGCCTCATTAATGCAATCTTCAAAGTTCCGTAAATTCACTTTCAATCGACAGGTCGACGGGACATAATGTGCCGCCTTACAGGAGTTAATCACTACTCCATTAATTCCAAGTTCATTAAGCGGAGAGACAACCATACATGTATCGTCAATAATCTCCGCTCCGGCTTTTTCAATCGCCTTAGAGAACCCACGTTTAACCGCCTCTTTATGAATCATTTTTGAAGTGAAAATCCAGAAGCGCTTTCTCACCTTTTTACCGGAAAGCATATCTGCCGCCCTCTTAATTTCTGAAAGGCTGCAGTGAGGGCAGCCGATACATACAAAGTTGAAATCATCTTCAACTGACAGTCGACTAAGGGTTTCACTAAGATCTCTATTTTCGACCGTGATTTTTTCACAGCTGCCTACATCGTTATGCGTCATCAAACGGCTTTCCGGCGTTATATTTGCAATGTGATAAATTGCAATAGATCCTGACGCCGCCAGACCCGCTCCTAACGCTTTCAGCTCTTCTTGGTCAGGTGTTCCTAATCCCTCAAAGAAAGGGACCCCCTGCCCCAGCATCCGCCCAACAGCGTATCCAAGGATACTAAACCCCAACTCATCCCCTACATCAGCTTCAACTCTGATGATATGCGTCGGCTTCCTTTCACCGTCAAGATGATAACCATAAAATGGAGTAAGCCCTGTTAGTGCGCTGGCGAGTGCAGACGGTCCCCCTTCCCTATTTGTTCTTGCACCTAGCACCGAATTAGCAAAAACAACTGCTGACGACTCTGCCCACGCGACATGTTCACCAATACCTGGTCTATTGCCAATAAGATAAGGTGTACATGTGCAGGTTGGCTCTATCCTCATTCTATTAAACGCGTTTATTATTCGCAACTGTTTTTCAGCAAATACTTCATTTATCCCCATCTCTTTCCATTTTTTAAGATCCATCCCGGCAGGGTTCAATGAAGAATAAACTTTAGCCTTTGCCTTCATCTTCGATAAATCTTCAATAAATCTAAGCCCAGGATCACCTATATTTTGATATGAAATGCCTGAAACCTGTGCGCTTCCAACCTTGATCATCTTCTTAGCTTCAAAGACATCGCCCAAGGTTACAAGGAGCTTCATAGCCAAAGCTACAGCTGATCCATAATCACCCCTTAACATCTTTTCCTCTTCAGTAGTCAAAAACAACTATGAAACCAACTTTCGGGCGTTTTTCTTCAAAATCCTCTTAACATTCTTGTTTTCAAGGACTCTAGCCCTCTCAAAATTCTTAGAAGACTTATACAAGGGCCTTGTAGCATCAACACCTATTTTCGTTATTAACTCATGCTCCTGATCACTTGCTGGATCCATGCTGGATCCACGAACATTCCTAATGACCAGTAAGTCTTCATCACCGTGAAAACGGGTCGCAATCGCCCACTCGACCTCATAAGGATTGAAAACATCAATATCAGTATCAACAACTACAGCATGTTTCAAGCTTGTGTGAGCTGCAAAAGCCGCCATCAAGGCGTTTTTTCCATCACCCTCATTCTGCTTCTCAATCGAAATAACGGCGTGAAGCCAACCACATCCGCCAGGAGTTAGATTAACGCCTTTAACAAAAGGTGTAACATTCCTTACAGCATCCCAAATCTTAACCTCTCTTCCAAGCCCCATTAGCAACATATGTTCCGAACCAGCAGGCAAAAGCGCTTGATATATGTACCTATTTCGCCGCATGACTCCAACAACTTCAACTATAGGCTGTTTCCTTTCAATATCATACACTCCTAACAAATCGGTGAATGGGCCTTCAACAGCTTCATCCTCCTCACTAATTCGTCCTTCAAGGACAATCTCAGCGTCAGCAGGCGCATAGGCATTTACATGTTCACATTTTGTGAGCTTTAATCCTCCATTTTGGAGCGTGTTTGCAAGATCATATTCGCTTACGCCAAACGGTGCCTGTAAAGCAGCAGCCAAAGAGACAGTCGGGTGTAATCCGATAGCAATTGCAACATCTAATGGTTTCCCACACTTCTTCGACATCTGATACAATTTATAGAGATGTCTAGGTACAATCCTAATCGCCAGATGATTGTCATCCAATACAAGTAGTCTATGGATTGAGACATTTTCTATCTTCCCATCCGGGCTTCTGGCTGAAACGGCTGCAGAAGTTATGTACGGTCCAGCATCTTTTTCATAGTGAGATAAAATCGGCATCTTAGTTAACTTAGGTTCCTCAACAACCTCTTTTACTGGACAGTCCTTAACAACAACTGGACGAAGCGGATGCATCGGCGAATCCATAATCTTCTGATAAAGTCCATCTCCGCCAACTCCTAATGATCTGCAAATCCTTGCTCTTGTTCCACAAATGTTGGCAACAATAGGAGTATCGCTTTCCTTTATCTTCTCAAAAAAAATGGCGGGCCCACAGTCGAACCCCTTCATAATAGCTGCCGCTTCAAACCTAATTGAAACTGGATCCTTTATTTTAATGATGTCTCTCGTCTGCTCCAATTCTTTTAGAAAACTTCTTAGATCAGGCAACGTCCTTCCACCTTTTGTATAAATTATGTTTAATTCCAACTCTATCCAAAATTTTCCCAACCACAAAATCTACTACATCATTAACCGACTTAGGCTTATGGTAAAATGCAGGCATAGCCGGCAATATTATTGCACCACACTCCGCAGCTGTCATAAGATTTCTTAAATGTATTACGTTAAGCGGGGTTTCCCTGATAACTAAAATTAGGGGTTTTCCCTCCTTCAATGCACAGTCAGCAGATCTACTGATCAGGTTATCAGCGTAACCGTTAGCTATTGCAGCCAATGTTTTCATGCTGCAAGGAACAATTATAACCGCATCTACTAGGAAAGATCCGCTTGAAATAGGGGACTCCAAATCATCAAGCCCATAGGAGTAGTTAGCAAGACGCTCTATTTGTTTTCGCGTTAAATCAAGTTCATTTTTTGCAATCTTCTCAGCATTGTTTGAGAGTACAAGATGTGTTTCAATACCTTTGGCCTTTAATACCTCAAGTAAACGTACACCGTATACGATTCCACTAGCGCCCGTTATTCCTACGACGACCCTCATTTTTTTTCTCTCTTTACAAGAAATTTTTTGGTTAGTTTCATTAAAACCAGTCCAGCTTCAGCCTCATCAACTGTCCTAATAGAGGTGGAAACTAGCGCCATCTTTCCATACGATTTAGCTAACATTTCCGCAAGTATACGCGTTGTTGCAGTATTTTTGTCCCCTAATAGTATTGAAGATATGATCGGCGGCTCACCTTCAATTGAAGGCATTGCTACGGAAAGGGTGCCCATCCGCATAACATCCTCCTCATTAAAAAAGGCTAACGTAGCGTTTTCAACTTCAAATAGAGTTAAGGAGAACTTTTTATCCCCCTCTTTAACTTCTTCGATGTATATTTTAGTGCGTTTCAAGCGGCATACCCACTGTTTAATGCCTTAAATTCACTAATGCATACATAAATCTAGTTTTTTCCAAAGTTTACTACGCTAATAACTTGGATAAAGGAAATTCGACAAATAACGAAATACCCTCACGATTCGAAGCTGAAAACTATAACCTATAAAGATACAGAGCGCGCAAATAGTTCATAGTATTTTTTGATTTACAAAAAACCCAAGTTATCCAACTCATGTTTAAATGATGCGTGAATAAATTGAAAATAGCTGTGATTTCAGACATACACGCTAATCTTGAAGCATTCAACGCAGTTATTACTGCAATAGGCAAGGTAGATAAAATACTGTCCCTGGGCGATTTCGTAGGTTACGGCGCAAAACCAAACGAAGTAATCAAAACAGCTGATGAACTAAAAATGATTTCAGTCATGGGAAACCATGACTATGCTTCACTAACCGATAATACGTCAGGCCTTAATCCATACGCTGCAGTTGCTGTGCATTGGACGCATAAACATCTATCAGATGAGAATAAAAAATTCTTAAATAAACTCCCGTTAACCGCCAATTTTCGAGTCGATAAAAATACATTCCTCCTTGTTCATGGAAGCCCATTAGACCCCCTCAACGATTACATTTTTCCAAATACTGACGAGAATTTTCTTATTGAACTTCTTAAGAGGACAAGTTCAAATGTACTACTTTTAGGACATACGCACATTCCAATGTTATTTAAATCTAAACTTAGAGGCAGATACATTCTCAATCCGGGCGGAGTCGGACAACCTAGAGACCTGGATCCCGGCGCAAGCTACGCAATAATTTCAGAAAAAAATGGAATTCTTCATTTCGAACATTATCGAGTTAAATACAATATAGACAAAACTGCTGACGAAATACTTGCTGCCGGTTTGCCTTCAATACTTGCTGAAAGACTTTACTATGGTCAGTAGGCTACCTAATTCTACGTCCACTTCTTGAGGCTATACCGATTGCTGAAGCCGCATCCAGTAACGTTTTACGGCGGGGCATAAACCCTTTTGCAATTCTGGTTGTCTCTTTCTCACTTACAGTTTCCAACGATACCTCCGTTGGCAACTTTTTACTAAGTGCCTGTATCAATCTAAGCCTATAAGGATCCGCGCCATCTCCCACTCTAACTATCTTTTTTGTAGCATGTAAATCTTCTAAAGCCTCTAGTACACCAACAACCGTATCTGGAACAGTCGTGTAACTTGACATTTTCAAAACTCTTTCATCAGCCAGCAGCGCAAATCCAAATGTTTTTCCTGGGTCGATTCCTATAACCACCCTTTTGTAAGCAGCTTTTCCAGAGATAATTTGCAGAGCCTTATCAATAATTTTTTCCACATTCTTATTTGCATCACAAGTTAGAATACGTGGATATTTTATTTCACTCTCTTCAGCCGCCGTTGTAATAATTACCTTAACGTGCACCGGAACGGTATCGCCAGGCTTTAAACTGAGAAATGGGATCTTCCTTTTCTTTAACTCGTTAACAATAGCATAATACGCTTTCCCAGACAAAGTGGCAACAGCAATCTGTGCACTCATAGATAACAATCTCTTAGAATCGTAGTGAAACTATTAATCAAGGAACGTATATTGGCTTTTTTTGGTCGATGTTAATTGAGCGCCCAATCAATCGAAGCTATATCTACTGGTTGCTATTCATTTGATCGAATGCTAAGAACAGGCTTTCCAACTGGAAATATTTCACTGATATATGGCGAGGCAGACACTGGGAAAACAACAATTGCAATTCAATGCGCAGTAAACGTCGCAAAAAAGGGATTTAAGGCGATATTCATTGATTCAGATAATGCGTTCACTTCAATACGGCTGTCTCAAATAGCGCATCAATATACCGAAAAAATCTCACCAAATATTGTAATTTTTTCTCCCAAAAATTTTAAGGAACAAATCCATCTAATCGAAAATCTTGATAATTATTTTACACCAAATGTTGTTGTGGTTATTATCGATACGATTTCATCTTTATACCGAGTTGAATTAGGTTCAATGGAAGAAACATTTGCATTGAATAGAGAGTTAAATCGTCAACTAGCCTATCTTGCTCAAATCGTCGGTGAAAAAAAAATTGCAGTAATACTGACTAGCCAGGTTTACAATGTCTTTGGTAAAGATCAAAAGCCAGATATTGAACCTGTAGCTGAACGTGTTCTTAAATTCTGGTCGAAAGTAATTGTGCACTTGGAAAAAACTCAAAGAACAGATGTTCGGGAAGCTGCACTCGAAAAATTTTTAGGAATGAATCATCCGCGCGCTCGATGTTACTTCAAATTAACTGAAACTGGAATTAATGATCTGGGATAATAAACATAAAATCTAAGGTGTAAAAAGTGGACCTAAGTCTACTCGCCTTTGCAAATGCTATCTACTACATTTTGCCAGCATACTTTGCAAATGCAGCGCCAACTGTCTTTAGAGGAAAAAAGCCTATTGACTTCAATCGTAACTTTATTGACGGAAAACCAATATTTGGAGCCCATAAAACAATACGCGGCTTCGTTTCAGGTATTATAGTTGGACTTATTGTAACTATTATTCAAAAAATAATATCACTACCAACAGCAGGCACTTCTTTGACAATCGGCCTACTTCTAACATTAGGTGCATTAATCGGCGATTTAACTGGGGCTTTTATCAAAAGACGACTAAACATTGCCCCTGGCGCCCCCCTCCCACCCCTTGATCAACTTGACTTTGTAGTCGGTGCCTTTCTTTTTGCATCAATAATAATGTCGCCAAAAATTGAAACAGTTATTTTTATAGTTATTATTACGCCATTTCTTCACGTATTAACCAACATTCTCGCATTTCTACTGAAAATAAAGGATAAACCTTGGTAATCTAGCCCATCTTCAGATTAAAAAGTATTTGAAAGCCGAAGTAAGCCATCACTATCATAGTTATTCCTAAAGAGAGCAAAATCCAAGCTTGTCTACGTCTATACGCATATCTTGTGCTCAAAAAAGCAACATAACACCCGACCATTCCAACCCCGTAAAATAACATCGCCAGCAAGCTTTCTCCAAGAAGTTGTGCAGAAATGTCTTTTGGGTAATAAAATACCGATTGGTTACCATACTGCGTAACAAAGAAAAGCATGCCCGCAGTAAATTCAACATAGTTATAAATTCCACCGCTCAAAAAGAAGATTGCTATCACAACTAAAGCCAAAAAAACGATAATTGTAGGCGCCTTTACTCCACGTACATGTGGAAGACGGATTAGCTTTAATTTTCTATAAATTTCTCTACGCCTGATCCAATCCGCGAAATTCATTTATGGCTCGTCTCCTTCTTTTGGAGATACTCCGCTACCTCCTTTACCCACAGGCCAGTACTTGGGTTTTTCGCAACATCACTCAAATAATTCTCCCAAGGAATCTCCATCGCATTTACCCAGCTCTCATATCCACGGATAAGATTCTCATGCGCTTTCTTATGTAATCCACAAAATTCATTATCGTCACTGTTTCGATTGCATATTTTGCACTGCATTAGCTGCTCGCTCCTTCCTTGATGGACAGTTAGGATTAAAACATAAATTCCAAGGTCGGCGTCCCCCAAAGATTCTGACATGAACCATAGGCCACTGGCATGACGAACAATTTCTCCTTAGAGGTTTCACAGTAGCTCTTTGCGGTAATGGAAATCCTGCTTTACACAGTTTATTGAAATAATTAGAGCAACCGATGAACTGTTTTCCAGTTTTTCGCGAACGCAAGATGATCAAATTTCCTGTTCCACATATAGGGCAGGGTCCAACAGTCCTCTCTTGAGCACGCGCCTTTCTAATAGCTTCACTTAACTCTTTACCTATCTCCTTCTCCTTCAGCTTAAATTCACCAAGAATAGGCTTTAACCTAGTAATAGCGTCGTCTAACACAACATCACGAAACTCTTTTCCAACCTCTATTTTTTCCATCCTCTCTTCAAGCTCACGAGTAAGCTCGACAGAAACTACATCTGGGCAATACCTCTCTAGAGTATCAATAACGTAAAAACCAAGATCCGTAACCAACATTCTTTCATCTTGAATGTAGTTCCGATCATACAAAGTATCAATGATTTCAGAGCGAGTAGCTTTAGTTCCAATTGACTGCTCCTCCATTAACTTAAGTAGACTACTTGGGTTGTAACGCGGCGGCGGATTCACAAACTTATCCTCACTAGCCACTTCTTTTAACGGAATCTTTTGGCCAACTTCAAGAGGCGGCAATAAAACTTCATCACTCTTAACAAGCTGTTCATAGAATTTCAACCAGCCGCTTTCCAGGACTCTCCTACCGTAAAGGTGAAACAAGTAACCAGCAACATCAATAGCAACATTCATTGTTTGTTTTAACGCAGGTTCTCCAAAAACAGCCATAAATCGCCTAACAATCAAATCATATAACTTATGTTCACTCTCGTCTAACGGCCGCTCTGCTATAAGGCCAGTGGGGTAAACCGCTGGATGAGCTGGGTCCTCCTTCTTTCCCTCGTTAGGCTGTAAAGTTTTTTTGGCAAGCAATTCTGAAGCAAGTTTTCTATACTCTTCTCTTTTGTGTAGTGATGTTAGTATTTCATTATAATTTATTATTGGAGGAAGTTTCTGGCTGCTGGTTCTTGGATATGAAATCATAGCCTCAAGATAAAGTCTCTCAGCAATCCTTAAAGTTCGACTCGGCGTAAATCCGAATAACCGGTATGCTTCAGCCTGCAATCCTCCAATGTCGAACGGTATTGGGGGCATCTGTCTAAATTCCTTAAGGCTAATATCCTTTATTACGCCATTTTTCCCAGCGCATTTTTTAACAACCGCGTCCGCCTCTCTTTTTACGTCAATTTTCTCTTTTTCAAACTCAACTTCGTACGGCGATCCATTAATTTCGACAATCGTCTTTATACTCCAGTATGGAATCGGCACATAGCTTTGGATTTCTTTTTCCCGATCGACCAAAAATCTAAGCGTAGGACCCTGAACCCTTCCAGTGCTTAACGTGCTGTACCATTTACTCCAATTAGCAGCAGCTATTGTTAATGCACGAGACAGGTTTACTCCATAAAGCCAATCAACTTCATGCCGTGCACGTCCCGCCTCAACTAAAGAAAAATCTAAATGCGGCATAAGATTTTGATAAGCTTGTTCAAGTTCCCGTTTCATTAAAGTTGAATATTTCATGCGCTTAGATTTACCTTCACTATTATTACACGCATATTTCAAAATCATATAGCCGATTAAACTGCCTTCAATATCATAATCACAAGCATTTACAAAGTCATCTATGTTATTAGTCAAATCCGCGATGACCCCGATCCATTTCTCAACTTGTTTTGCACCCTTTTCAGCAACATGCCTCGGTGCCCACTTATAATTGAAAACCGGGTAAAAATTACGCCTACCCATCTCCTGAGTTACTGTATAAAGATGACCCAACGCTGGAACAACAACAATTTTTTCACCATCCCTTTCCGCTTCAAAGAAGGGAACTTTTTTCTCCAACTTCTTTTTCGGTTTACCTTTATCATCCAAAGCTTCCGCAATCCTTAAAGCTGCATCAGGCTTTTCCGCTACGATGAGTGTAGATTTTTCACCTTTCATGATACTGCATCCTTTCTTGCATAGATTTCTTGGAAAACTTAGTTAGAAAGAACCTTTTTTATAGTTTCTGACTTTAAGCATTTCTAACTCTTGTTTTTATCTTTATAGGCTAACGTTCTCATTACGAACATGTCGGCTTTGCGATTTCTTTCAACCTCATAAGATTCACTTTTCTAATAACTCCTTTAAACTCTCAAGCATTAGTGCCCAATTTTGTTCAGAATGCTTCTTTGCTTCTTCAGTATTATTATTGTCTTGAGATAACGAAATAAGAGTGGAATCTCCTTTTTCTGACAGCACAATTGTTACAGAGTGATAATTCTCAGGCCTGTCAGGAAGCCCCGAAAGCGGACTGAAGTGACTATATTGAATCAAACGCATAGGCTTAAGATGTAGAATTACACCCTTATCCTCGTACTTCTTTCCCTGCCACTCACCCCTCCAAACAATTGAGCCACCCTCCTGCCAGTCCGAAACCACATCCGTTCCAAACATATACTGCTTAATTATTCCCGGATTAACTAAGGACTCCCATACCCTAGCAATTGGAGCATTTACCGAAATTGAAGCTTTTGCAACAAATCCTTTAGCCATACGTGTGAAATAAATTTTCATTCTTTTAAAAGATTACCGCATTAATACTCTCTTTCTATTAGATACATTTGAAATCATTTCGTCCCCCCTACTTCACAAAGCTTAAACAGTTTGCTCAGGTGATACTTTGAATTACAGTGGGCTTTACGATTATCAAGTGGTATGTAACTTGATGAGTTAGGCGAAGGTGAGAATAAAATGTTAACTTGCTCCATTTCTGATTGAAGTTCCGTTATGTAACTTTTACTGAAGGTCGTTGAAGTTCCTGAAAAATGTAGACGCAAAAACGAGAAGAGGGATGTAGGGTTTGGTTGATGAGAATTTAAGCGAAGGAGAAGGCTCGGCAGGCCGACCGAAGGAGAGTGAGAGGCAGAGAGAACTTAGAGAGATCAAGGAACGTCGGCAACGCGGAGAAGTCTACGAACGCCCACACCTAAATCACATAACCGCACAGGAGGAGGCGAAGGACGATAAGCCTAAGGATTACGGTGTTTGGGGCGAAGGCGGAGATGGGCTAATTAGATGCGAATTTCTCACGGCTGGAGAAAAATACGGCGAGGACACTGAGGAATACCTAAACGTGTACAGGCAGCTTGACAGAGTTGTTCCGTTCGGCGGCGCCAGAAGTTTAACTCTAAAGGAGAGAATGGAAGGTCTCGAGAGACTAGTCAAATCAAAGATGAACAAAACTCTCCGCGAATGTTACATCGAAGAAAAGAAGATGGAGGGCAAGAGCATTACTCGGCAGATTGTTGAGAACTTCAACTTAAAGGCGGGGAAAGGAAAACTTGATGTTGACGATGTTGAAGCCGTCTGTTTAGCGTTTAAGACGACACCGCGTGAACTTTACGATGCCGGGGCGATAACCACTAGAGAACAATTGCATAGCACGCTTTACGAAATGAGTCAGCATATTAATAGGAGAGAGACTACTGCAGGCGACAGAATTTTTATGGATAGATTTCAGTGGTGGGAGCATCCGGGGATTTATCATTATGACGGAAAAGATTTGGGAAAATATGTCTTCACGAGAACTGGAAAGCATGCTGAGGATTTAGTAAAAACTAATGAGGAACGTAAAATTGTTAAAACAGTGTTGAAGAGCCGTTCAGCAAATAGTGAAACGCTTAAATGGTTCTGCGATAGGGTCGGCTTGGCTCCTACTGATCTGGAGACGCAGAAAATATTCGATAAGTGTGAGAATCTGCCGATTGAGGGAAGCCGTGACAAAAAAGGTATCTGGCGAGAAGGATTCAGAAAGATTGCTGACTGCGTTAAGAATAAAGGCATCTTCGTCAGCCGCCAGTTTCCAGACGGAGAGTCACGACTGTACTATTTGACGAGAGATGTCGACAGCGCCTGTGAGTTCAGTGAGGCTCTGAAACATCATAAAGTTGACTTCACTTCATACAGTCATGGTGATATGAATGTTGTACGCTGCAATAAGCCGCTTCAATCCCGTCGGGTTTACAGTTTAATGCAGAGGGCGTACGGCTATCACCTACGCGAATCTAAGTTCAGTCACACGCCTGCGCCTGAGGCGGAGTTCGTAAATTTGAAGCTGCATGATGTTACCGATGTTCTTCCTCTAGTGAATGATGAGCTTGAGTCCAAATCCATTAAGGAAGGCGAAACTGTGCCTATTAACCGCTTAGGCATGAGCGACTTGATCAGCGTTTTCATCAATCAGGAGGAGGGAAACATTGCTTTATCGAAACGTTTAGTTGATGAGTTTGGCTACGGCTGTCCCAGGCCGATGTATCTGCATAAGAGGAACAGCAGAATTTACAGCGTGTATGGTTTCGGTTTTGAGGAGATTAATGATGTTGCAGGCATGGGAGACGCTCCAGTAATTGGGAAGGGAATTTACCGTGAACCGGAAGTCAGTCTGTCAAGTCGGCTGAGCGGAATTAAGGATAAAATTTTTAGAAGAAAAGTTGAGGCGGCGGGGTCGGATAGGAGGAGGGAGGAGGCTGCTGAGGATGCGGCTAACTTGAAAGTTGAGATTGATGAGGCTGAGGTTAAGAGTGGGGCTGACGTAGCTGTTGAGAAGTTCTATGAGAAGAATCCAGCTGCACGTGAAGCAGTTCAGATGAACCTCGAGAAGAGAGAGGAGGATGAGGAAAAATTAGAAGTTAATCGACAGGCGAATCAACTGTTTGACGAGGTCAAAAAAGAGAAAGGCCGTATGAGTTTGGATGACTGTGGTAAGCTCGTGGAGTTTTGCGGTCAACAGGGATTCGACTTAAACATGGTGAAGCGTGGGCTTTCCTACCAGAAGAATGTTGAGAGCCTCAGCTTTATGAAGAAGAATAGGTCGGCTTTGGAGAGGCTGACGGTGAAGGCGCATCGCGTGGAGGAGGATGCGGATGTAAAACGGAAGGCGGATATGATAATGCAGAATGTCAAAGATGCGCATGGCAGTATGACTATGCTTGAAGTCCTCATCCTCGCGAAGACATGCAGGCGTGAGGGCATTGATGTTCAGGAGATTGATGGTCAGGCTTCTTATTATGATAATAAAGTGAAGCTTCGAGAACATTTCATGGTCACTAAAAAAACTTTCGAGGTCAGTGAGCTTGATACTGTACGCATGCAGAACGAGTGGCTAGCTGAAGAGAACGCGCAAAAAGAAAATGAACTCACCGCATTAAAGTCTAGGAATAAGCCTTATGAAAACACTGAAAAAGTTGAGAAAGAGTCGCCGAACTACTTTAAAATGGTTCAAGAAAATCTTGAACGCTCCTATGATTCTGCTGAAACGCCTAAAGAGCGCAAGAAGATTTCAACTGAGAAAGAAGTTAAACATAGAACTGAGGAGAAGCAAGTTCAGGCAGAGGCAGTTAATTTTTCCAAAGCAAATAATGCGAAAGTTAAGGGTGCAATTGAGTCTAAGTATGCTTCTAGGATGATTCCGTATAATGCGTTGGTGAAGAACCCGTTAAGGTTTGGCGATGGAATTATTACAGTTAAAGGTGACGGCGTTTACGTGTCGAAGAGAATTATTGAAATTAGCAATAAGGAAATTTCAAAGTTATATGGAGATATGCAGAACTGGGTTTTAGATGGAAAAACCTTTTTGCCTGATAGCCCTGAAAAGATGACCGACGAATCTTTCACCAAGTTTAATGTTATGTTGCAGGCTTTTATCGGAGAAGGAAATTTCTCAGTTGCCGATATGGGAAAACCTGTTAACCTTACACCTGAACAGGTTAAGGAAATGATTGTTGACGAAAAGTTACGTATGAAAGTTGAGAAGAAGGGTAACGATCCTTTGCATGATAGACTCGGTCACATACGTGAAGGTGACGCCTTTGAGGATGCTTACTTGCAGTTTTTCAGCTACGCTTTCCACGTTGAGGTTGACGGAGGCAAGGTTAAGGTTTCAACGCGCGTCTATCGACCTGAGCATTTAGAAGTTGTTCGTGAACTGCTTGAAGGCAAGTCATACAGTTTCGAAGTTAAACCCGTTGAACAACAGAACAATTATGGAGGCAACAACTACTTCAACGTAGCAACAGTGCTTATGGATTCCAGCTACAGTCTGTTCAGAGATAAGCCTCAAAGGATAGATGACCGCATGAGTGATGAGTGTTTCAGCGCAGGATTATGTGGCTTCATTGACGCCAAAGGCTACGTAAAGGCTATTGTTAGAAACGATAAAGTTGTTCCTGAAGTTTCTGTTAAGAGTGAGCACAGTTTCTTACTGAACCAGATTGCGATTCGGCTTGATAAGCAGATGGATGTTAAGAGCAAGGTGCTTTCCGAGGGTTACGCGTATAGACTTATCGTGGATGGTGCGGATGCTGAGAAGCTTTGCAGTAAGTTGACTGGTCTCAGGAATATTCAGAACGTTAAGTGGCGCGACCGTATTCTGAGTAAAGATTTGTCAAAGGAGAGTGTTATCACAATTAACAGAGAGTACAGCGAGGGGATTGAAAGCTATCTTGCCGACGTTAAATACCGCTATGAAGCGCTGCAACGCGGAGAAACATCAATTGAACCGAGAAGAGAGGATAAGTTACATTAACCAATTCAGCCAGCAAGCAAACAGTAGCGACAAATGAAAAGACAACAGGAAAGATGAAGCTGAAAACGCGATTTATTCTGCTGAAAAAAGAATTCATCTTGAAAGGTGCGGACAGGAAACTTCAGAGGAAAGAGATGTCGAATACCATTATGTGCATCTGGGATTCCGAAAAGATTTGAAAAAGCTAAAGGAATACATGATTAAATGAGAAGTAGAAAAAATAGAAAGAGAACATGAATACTACTCAGAATAAAATAGCCTAAAAATAGCGAGGGAAGGATTTGAACCTCCGATCTCAGGGTTTCTCAGGTCGGGCATCGTCCATATGAGCCCTGCGGGTTAAACCTTGCTACCCCACCTCGCTTCGCTATTAGTTGTGTTTGGGTTTCATTTAATGTTTTATGTTTTCGGGAGATGTTAAAGCTTATTTTTTTATTTGATTTTTTTGAAATATTCGTAATATATGTGGGCATTTTCTTGCATGTTTTCTCTATTGGATTCACGATTGAGTGATGAATCAGGCAACTTATTCGAGTCAATTAGCCCTAATGGCTAAAAATGCCAAGGGTCAATGGGCTGTTTGTTTATATGCGATAGAAGCGAGCTAAGCATTGGCGGTCGTGTCACCATCTTTTTTAATTGTGTGGCGCTTTATAGACGGAGTTAACCAATCAATAATAGAAGGATAATTATGAAGTACAGAAAATTAGGAAAAAGCGGTCTTGAGGTTTCTGCCCTTGGATTAGGCTGCATGGGAATGAGTTACGCTTATGGTCCCGCATTAGACAAGAAAGAGATGATTAAACTGATTCACTCAGCTGTTGAATACGGCGTTACCTTTTTTGATACTGCTGAAATCTACGGCCCATTTACGAATGAGGAGTTGGTAGGCGAGGCGCTCGCTCCATACCGAGAGAAAGTGGTCATTGCCACCAAGTTCGGCTTTAATATTAAAGATGGAAAAGAGGCTGGTCTTGACAGTCGTCCAGAGCACATCAAGCAAGCAGTTAAGGGCTCGCTTAAGCGGCTTAAAATTGAAACCATCGATCTGCTTTATCAGCATCGTGTTGATCCCAATGTGCCTATCGAGGACGTGGCTGAAGCAGTAAAAGAACTGATCCAGGAAGGCAAAGTTAAGCATTGGGGGCTTTCTGAAGCAGGGGTACAAACAATCCGTCGTGCGCACAAAGTTCAGCCGCTCACCGCAGTCCAGAGCGAATACTCAATGTGGTGGAGACGTCCAGAAGAAGAGCTGCTACCTGCGCTTGAGGAACTAGGAATAGGCTTCGTTCCGTTCAGCCCATTGGGTAAAGGATTCCTTACAGGACGGTTTGACAAAAATTCAAAATTCGACAAATCCGACTTCCGTAGCACTGTTCCCCGTTTTACTACGGAGAATCTGGATGCAAATCAAGTCTTGGTCGATTTAATTAAAAAGTTCGCAGTGAAGAAAAATGCGACACCGGCCCAAATTGCACTTGCATGGTTGCTTGCCCAAAAACCATGGATTGTTCCCATTCCTGGCACACGAAAATTTGAGCGCCTAGTTGAAAATTTGGGAGCAGTGAACATTGAACTGACACCCGAAGAATTATGCAAAATAAATTCCGAACTCTTGAAGATCACTATTGAGGGAGATCGCTATCCAGAGGAACTAGAAAAAAGGACAAACCGTTAATGAGGTGAAGAAAATGAAAATAATTGATGTTAAAGATGTAGAGGCTAAGGAAATAGTGGGGGATCCATTATTCTTTGGAAAAGTATATACCAAGTTTGTTTTCGAAGAAGAGCATAAAGCTAAGAAAATCCAAGTAATCATGGTTAGTTTTGCGCCCGGTGCACGCAATAAGCTCCATACCCACTCGACTGAGCAAATCTTAATTGTCACCGAAGGCAGGGGAATTGTAGCCAACAAGAATCAAGAGAACATCGTTACGCCTGGAATGATTATTTTTGTTCCTCCAGGCGAGGAGCACTGGCATGGAGCCACTAAAGACTCATCCTTTGTCCATATATCAATAGTTGGTCAGCCTCAAAATTTGCGAATAGTGGAAAAATAGTTCATTCACTCTATAAATGAAAAATAATTAGGAGATACTTATGAAAAAAGTAAATTTAAATAAACAAAAAAAGCCTGCCCCGAGCGCAGACAAGGCGGACGGGGAAAGTGCGGTGCTTGCGAACATTGCCGCGATGTCGGAGCCGGATCGTATTATAGGTGAGCGGCTTCATGCCATCATCAAAGCTAATGCACCAGCTCTCACGCCGATGCTCTGGTACGGGATGCCTGCGTATGCCAAGAACGGCAAAGTCGTATGCTTCTTCCAAAGCGCGCAGAAATTTAAGACGAGGTATGCGACGCTCGGCTTCATGCACGAAGCACACCTAGACGAAGGCCGCATGTGGCCGACCACTTTCGCGCTGAAGGAGCTGACTGCCGCCGAAGAGGCAAGGATCAGTTCGCTCGTGAAGAAAGCGGTAAGCTGACTACTAAGCTCGCCACCGGACCCAAGATAGAGAGTCGCTCGAGTAGCCGCTTCCAATATTTTTTAACAAAATTATTTTCAAAATAATTTCCTCTGGTTTAGAGGGACCTCTAAACAAAAGATTAGACTTTTAGTAGGGGGGAAGACTGAAACAAAAAGTAGTGGAGTTGTCACTTAACTACTGTGAGTTTTCCGAATCGCCCAACGTTAAGTTGGTTTTCGTTACGGAAAGTTGTGATATAACCGTTTTCAATCTTTACTTTGTCTCCAACTTTCACTTCGTCTATGCTGGCGTCCCAAAGGCTGAGCTTAATCGTGCCAGTGTCGTCACTGACAACGGCTGTAGCAACGCGGTGGCTTTCGCCGTAACGAGTAACAACTTCACGTGGATCAGAAATCTCAACCAAATTAACGTCTACGTCAACCTTTTTCATTCCGCTTCTAAGCTCTTTAATTTTCAAGGTGCTCCCTCCTCTTCACTGAATGTTTCTTCTTCTTTTTCCGACGTCTCTTCTTCTTTTTCCGTTTTTTCTGTTACAGGTAATTCAGAAGAACTGGCGGCGGCTTCAGTTTTAACAATTTCACCTATGGCAAAGTTGCGTCGAACAGCAGTAATTCGAACCTTAACACGATCACCGACTTTACCGCCAGGAACAAAAATAATGAATCCACTCAATTTAGCAATTCCATCGCCCTTACTGCCAACGCTCTCAACTGCGACCTCATACTCCTTGCCCTCCTCAACAGGAACAGGTCTCGCAGGTCCCTCCGAAGGCCCTGTAAATGGTCTAGAATAAGATCGAAAATGTCTAGGCTTTCGCCTATCTTCCCGGTCGTCCCGAAATGATGACGAAGATCTTCTAGGCAAGCTGCACGGGTTCTCCTTAAATCATTTACTCTAACCAAATCGCAAAAAGAAAGTTAAACCAAGTTTACCTTCCCTTTACAACGATTTAGTTGCGCTATAGGTTTTATTAAACACTTTATTAAGCTTGTTGATTAAATTGCAAAAAATGAACAAAAACAGCCGTTTATAGATGGACCGGTGGGGATTCGAACCCCAGACCTCCTGAGTTCTCGTCTTGGATTTATACGCAAGAATGCAAGTCAGGCGCTCTACCAGGCTAAGCTACCGGCCCTTTTTTATTTGTTACATAACAGTACTTCTTCAACGCCTCTCTTTTTATCTTCACTTATAAAGCCTATTAGTTTAATGAACTACCCTCAGCTTTCTAGATTTAACATAAATTTCTTTCATTCAGCCTTTCAGGCCTGCACTCAAATCGATGAGGCCTTAAGTCTAATTGTTAGATACCGATTTGACGCTGATGAAACTTTTTATATGGGCTTTCACCCTCCTCGATTTGAAAGTTTACTTTTCGAAGTGGTTAGCTATGAAAACAGAGACTATAAGGCAGAAGATCACATTAGCGGCAAAGCCTATTGAAGTTTACGAGGCTTTTGTTGACTCGAGAAAACACTCCTCATTTACAGGAAGCAAAGCTACAGGCGAAGGAAGAGTCGGCGCTAAGTTCACTGCGTGGGACGGATATATTTCTGGAAAGTTCCTTAAGTTAGAGAAAGGAAAAAGGATAGTTCAAGAATGGGTTACGACTGAATGGCCTGATGGTTATCCTCCGTCACGTTTTGAACTCACTCTTAGAGAAGTTAAAGGAGGCACAGAGGTTTCAATGGTTCACTCAGAAGTCCCTACAGAACAGTTTGAAGACATCAAAGGAGGATGGAACGAATTCTACTGGAAACCCCTTAAGAATTACTTCAAAAAACTACACGAACAAGAAAAATAACTGCAAGCTTTCCTGCAACAATCTAAAACATAGCCAAAATACGTACTAGTTTAAAAATGATAAAGACAGACCGCGCTCACTCTCAATAGTAAACTTTTTTTAAAATGAACGCTCTTCACAATGTCGAAAGCCGGGGTAGCCCAGTCTGGTAAGGCGCAGAAAAAATGCGTAAGCCTGCTAAGATATTGGGCAGAAAGTCTGTGGGCCTTTAGGCCCGCACGGGTTCAAATCCCGTCCCCGGCGCCGAATCCTAGATTTAAAATTTCTATTCTTACCAATATCGCGTAAATCTAAAAGAACTCTTCAAGAAATCTATAATCACCGTCCGCTTTTCTACTGTGCTTACATAGAGCTGTATTTCTATCTAGAGCTGCACACACATTCTCTTAGTTCAAATTTGAAAAGACGTATCATGCGCGCAAACAAAACGAAATGTTTTTTACTTTACGTTACATTGCAACGTTCCATTGGACTAGTTTATAATGGGCATTCCTGAAAAGATTGAGGCCATACAAAAGGATCTGCACCGTACTCAGGTGAATAAGCATACTGAACGTTACATCGGTATCCAGAAAGCTAAAATCGCAAAGCTAAAACGGGAAGAGGAAGCGGATAGGAATCGCGGTGGAGGCAGCTCGCTTGGCTACGCAGTCAAGAAAAGCGGTGATGCAACAGTAGTGTTGATTGGACTTCCCAATGTTGGAAAATCAACCTTGTTAAACAGGTTAACTAACACAAAATCTAAGGTTGCGGCGTATCAGTTTACAACGCTTACAGTAGTTCCTGGAATGATGGAATACAAGGGGGCACGTATACAGATTCTTGATCTGCCTGGCATAATCAATGGGGCATCAAGTGGGAAAGGATTGGGAAAAAGAGTCCTATCCGTGGTTCGATCCGCAGATCTGATCCTGTTTATCGTTGAGGCATATCAGCCTGAAACTCTTTCCATACTAAAAGAAGAGGTAAGAAATATCGGTATTCGCCCAGATGAGCGACAACCCCGATTGACCATCGAAAAAACAGATTCAGACGGAATCTTGGTCAACACCTTAGTTAAGATGACGAAGATGACGGTTGACACAGTTAAGAAGATTCTTCAAGAGTTCGATATACACAATGCCATGGTGATGATAAACGAGGATGCATCATACGATCAGCTTATTGATGTTCTTCTACAAAACTGCAAGTACGTTCCCACAGTAACAGTGATGAACAAGATTGACTTAGTACCGCTTGAGTCTTTAAACGAAATTAAATCCAAAATAAACTACAGTTTCATTCCCATATCGGCAGACGCCAACCTCAACATAGACCAATTAAAAGAAAAAATCTACGAGAAAATGGGCTTCATCAGAGTCTTCATGCGCCCAAAGGGCGGAGAAACAGATTACGAGAAACCAATGATATTAAAGAACAACGCTTCAGTCCTTGATGTATGCAACAAAGTCCATCGAGGGATGAAAAATGCATTGCATTATGCTCAGATATCTGGAAAAAGTGTAAAATACAGCGGACAAAAAGTGGGAATAACTCACCATGTAATGGATGGAGATGTAATAACATTAGTCACAAAAGAGATGCATGAACAATCGCGAGCGCCAAAAAGGTTGAGAAATCAGTCCGATAATACTAAACAGTTCGCTTAAGAGCCAAATTAAGATTAAGACCAATAACGTCACCAATACTTGCTAATCACCCTATATCTCCAAAGAATAGGATTTCATTAACACAAAAACAGTAAGTCTTACAGAATTTAGTAAAACAGAAGATTATGCTGTATTATTAAATGCGAAAATAAAAAACAGTCAAATAGGGGTTAATTGTCAAAATAAGGCTGGATATCGCGATATCCCTTCAAAGGGCCGGTCGTCTAGTCTGGTTAGGATACCACCCTTACAAGGTGGTGGTCGAGAGTTCGAATCTCTCCCGGCCCATCTCGTGATAATTCTTGTTTTTTGCGTAATGTTTATACTTTATTTTATTCCTTAACAATCTGGGTGGTGAATCTAGGTGGGGAGCTCGACCTTCCCTGATGGGCGTAAGCTCTGATTGCAAACGGTCGTATGGCAAACTGAAGCCTAGGCTAGGTGTCCAAGCTCATCCAAATCCTCTGCATAAAGTGTTGAATATCCGTCCTTTGGGGTTGGCGTGTGTGAGGTAGCTTCCGCATGGAAGCTGTTTTCACATCAATCGGATGAATCTGGCTAGGACCGGGAGGTCGCAACCTAAATTCGAACGTGCTGCGCTCAAAGGGGCACGGATATGAGCTTAGTGCACGAGTGAATTAGGCGAAAACTAGACGCCAAACCATGGGATTCATCGCCCACTATTTTTCAATAGCTTAAGTTTAAGCAAAGTTTCACACGGTTTACATATGTCGCCTATAGTAGGCTCCCCGCAATTTTTGCACTCCTTTAGTTCTATTTTTCCAACAGCAGATTTGACGGCTGGTCTAATCTTTTCCATAGATTTAAAAATAGTAAATTTCACACCTGGATACTTCACTTCTAATTTGTTCAGCATCACTCTGATGTCGCTTCTCATCGCCGCGAATCTATAGGGGCATGGAGTTGTTTGAAACCTATTTTTTTTGAGATAAGCATAAAGCGCCACCTCATTTTCAGGTATTTCGCAGAATGGTTTAACCCGCTGCACAAATCCGCTGACTCTCTCCTCAATAACAGGTTCAACGCGCGCTATACGTACAGCGTCTCCATGAATTATGTTCAGTAAAATTGTTTGCGCCTCATCATCTAAATTATGCGCTGTAGCAAGTTTAGTTGCGCCAATAGATTTTGCAGCTATATTCAACGCCTTACGTCTTAAAATTCCACAATACGAACACGGAGTAAGTTCACCATTTTCTCTTGCAACTTCAATTATGTCATCAAGCCCGTAGCCATAAAGATTCTTGAATGAAATAACTTTATGTTCCACGTTAAGTTTCTTGCAGTTTTCACGCGCAATTTTAACAGCTTCATAACGGTATCCGCGAATGCCTTCGTCTACCGTGAGGGCAGTAATTTTAGTTTTCGGAAAATCCTTCTCTATACGACTTAGCATTTGAAGCAAGGTTACGCTATCTTTTCCGCCTGAAACAGCTACTGCAATATTATCAGTCGGTCTGAACATTCCATACCTCGAAATTGTCTCCTTAACTTTTTCCTCTAAGGAATTAACAAAACATTTACGACAAAGTCTCTCTCCTGAATAGGGCCGAGAGAAAATCGATGGTCTTTCATTACACTTTGTACACTTCTGCAACATCCATCCCGACTATATTTGAGAGACGCCTAATCTCAAAAATGTTAATATGATATTGCTTGCAAGTATTGTTAGAACTAATGCAGAAGCAAATAAACGCACTTTTGAACCAGCTCCACTCTTAACCCGCTCGACGAACGCGTAGAGAAACTTGTCACCGTCAAACGGGTAAAGCGGTAGCATATTGATCACTGCTACGCCACCTGCTAAGAGCTCAATCCAGTAAAGCTGAAGATATGTGTAGAAAGGACCCATTTGAGGGAGCCAACTCGCCTTCGGCGCGTAATAATCAAAGATATTTATTCCAAAAATAGCATGACTCGAATTACTTGGATCCTGAGCGGTTACTACATTCACAGATTCAAATGTTCCGTTGGGGAATAGCACATTCAGCTTAATCAAATTCCCAGGTGTGACTTTTTGCATATAGCCTGTAAATTGTTCGACAGTAGTAACTGATGTTGAGTTCAGTTTGTTAATCACATAATTAGCTCGAATACCCACATTATATGCGGGCCACCCACTCTCCACTTGCGTAACTATTACGCCTGAGCTGTTCGGCGAATAGAAAGGACTTATCATCAAACTGAAATTCAACACTAATATGATGGCCAAAAATGCCACAGCTAAATTGGCTAAGGATCCAGCCGCATAAACGCGGCTCTGTGACGCAAGTTTTGATTTCCCTAGTTGTTCTTCATTTGGCTCCACAAATGCGCCTAAAATTACAAAGAAGAACAGGATCCCTGATGATTTAACTTCAACATCTCCCAAACGCGAAGCTATACCGTGAGCACCCTCATGCGTTAATATAATTATGGCGAAGGCCACTACGAAATAAGGAAGCGATCCAATACTAATTGTAACAAGCGGCACCAACGGCAAAACAGCTGTAGCTTTTGACGGAGCAGAAATAAAATTAGCTAAGTTTATAGTAATGAAATATACGGCGTAAGCCATTAAACCGAACGCCACTATTACTCCAATATTTAGGACTACTAGCCAAAACCGTCTAAACCTTTTAGCGATTTTATCAAGCGCATTGTTAAAGCGCTTCGTCCTATACATCAAATATAAGGGCTCTACATTCAATCCGTATTTTTCAAGATGCAACACGCGGCTTAACACATAGATTAGAATCCAAAAAAGCATTAAGTAGACTAATGCCTCGTATACATTCATAATCTTACATCCAGTGATAATCGAAGAAAAGAAGATAATGAGTGGTTAATAGTTTTTTATTTGGCTCCTCACCTATCCTTTTGAGGTATCCATTATGACATACGTCATAGTACTGATTACCGTGGCAAGTGAAGATGAGGCTGTTAAAATAGTGCACAGATTATTAAATGACAAACTTATTGCATGTGCGAATATAGTTAAAGGAGTTCGCTCCATTTTTTGGTGGAAGGGAACCATTGAAAGCTCGAATGAAATTTTAGTATTAATGAAAACTCACTCCAAACTTATTAAAGACGTAATTAAGATCACTAAAAAACTGCATAGTTACGAAGTACCAGAAATAACAGTCATTCCCATAAAAACAGGATACATTCCCTACTTACGTTGGATTCGAGAATCAATTAGAAAGGTGTAAACGGTGGCTAAAAAACCACGATTACGTGCAGAGCAAATTGAAATTGTTTACAGTAAAAAACAGTGGGAGCTTCTGCGTAAACTTAGACATCAATCCATTGAAGTGATGAATGCCCTTAAGCACTATAACATAGAGTCAATTACACATGGAAGCATTGCTAGGGGAGACGTTTCCCCAAAAAGCGACATAGACATTTTCCTACAAAATCCTCCGCCGTCATTTCTAATAGAAACCGCCTTAGAAAACGCTGGTTTTCACACGTTTCGTAGGCTTATAGTACAAGCTACCCCCTCATATGCTGTTAAAGGGCACATCGAGTTAGATGAGAAAACTACTGTATCGTTTCCACTGGCTAAAATGCGGCCTGTCGAGATAGGGTTCTACAAATTTGGCGGTGAATTAAACCTCTCTATGCTAGAATCTGACATTCGAGTTCTAGGAGTCGATAAACGATTAATGTTAATTGAACCTACACAAAGTGGGCATATAGAAACCACCATAATTGGGAGAGAAGAAGCCGTAGCGCGCCTCCTCGGAGTTAAACCTGACGTGGTTACTGATCGTGTAAAAGCTCTATCAAGACGTGACATAGTAGGCAGAACGGGAGTTTTCATTAAAAGAGAATTATCAATCGATGAAAGCTTTGAAACTGAGCTTGAAATACTCAGGAAAAAAATTCCCGCTTTGCGTAGACGTTTAGAGCTTAAAAAATGATCTTGATTAGTCAATAACGTTAACATCAAATTATTGGAAAGCGGAGAGTTGCCGCTATTCCTCCCAATGAAAGAATCTTCTCCCCCGCCTCCTGTTCAGCACTTATTATCATAACCTTTCCGCTCATTTTCTCCACCTTCCTAATCGCCTCTTCAAGTCTAACCCTATCTTCGCCAGACGCTTCCCTCAAAAATCTATCCGCAACCAATAACAGTTCAACAGCGCCAAACCCAACCGCTTTCTCCACATCATCAACCCCAAACGTCACATTCTTGCTCCCCTTACCTATCCTGGCGAAAACTTCTTCCACCTTCTCAGCTTCCTCAACAGCTCTAATCCGCTTTGCCACATTGACCAAGATACCGCTCCTTAACGCTTCATGAACTCCAGCGACCCCTGCACTGCCCACACTTTTTACAGCAATGATCCTCTCAGTTAAATCAGGCATTTTCTCCTTCAAGTAACCAGCAAACTTCTCTTTTACATAACCTGGACCGACAATGACTATGTTTCCGTTTATCCTTTTCACCAAACTATCCAAGCTGTCCGAAACGGATTTAAAATAACCAAGCATGCCTTCCGCTCTTTTCTCAGACTCCAACTTACCAGGGAGTTTGGACTTAATTTCAAGTTTAACATCAAAACCATAGTGCTGCAACAAAGCTATGCAACAATCCGCATCATCAATTGCGACAACTACTATCGGCGCAACTTTTTGTTCACTAGCCGCCTTCAATCTATCAATATGATACTCAAGCCACTTAGCCTTACTTACAGTAACAGAATCTCCAACAACCACATTTATTGTATGATGTGCACCCTTAATCCCAAATTCTTCGGGCGCTTCAACGACAACACCCTTAACCCTCAACCTATTAATCGTCTTATCAAAAGAAACATCTTCCACAATTATTCCAATCGAAACCGATACACGTTTACCTTTTGTCGGGCGCATGCCCTCTCCTTCAATCTTAACTTCACGTGTAGTTCGAGCGTAAACTCCATCGCCAACTGAAATGATGTTGAACAGGTGCCAAATGTCATCTAAACTTTCAGTTTGAACCTTAACAAATCCCTTTTTCATATCCATTTTTAAAATTCGCAAAGTACTCTCACTACTACCATTATTCCTAAATTCAGCTAACCTAAAAACTCCTATGCAAGTTAGGGCTGAGTTAAAATTGATAAAAGGAATACGAGACGAACGGGAACTCGTTAATCGTTTATGGGAATACGGTTTTGCAGTATTCCGCGCACCTGCATCAGGCTCAGCGACGAAGCAGCCCCGCCCCGACATAATCGCTGGAAACTCTGAACTAGGCTTACAAATGGCGATAGAAGTAAAAACCACATGGAACAAAGTCCTTTACGTCTCAAAGGAATCTGTTGGTCAGCTGACAGTTTTCGCCAAACGATTTGGTTGCCAACCAATTCTCGCCATCAAATTTAAGGGGCAAAGAAAACATCCCTGGATAATTATTTCTCCAAAAAAACTCAAAACTACAGACCAAGGAAATTATAAAGTAACATTCCGCAGCGCATTACTCACTGGCGTCGACCTTGAAATTTTTGTTAAGGGAAGTAAAAATCCATAGTGAAATACATGGAAAAAACAATCATTCGCAAGGTAAAACCAACAGATCTTGTACAGATATTCACTCTTGAGCAATCCTCATTCAAACATCCTTATAGTCAATTTTATCTAGCTGCACTTGTCGAGCTGAATTCTGAAAAATTCTTTGTGGCAGAGGCTGAGCATAAAATAATCGGCTATGCTGTTGCAACACTCGAAGGAAACACTGGTCATATAATCTCCATAGCGGTACATCAAGAATACCGCAATAGAAAAATTGGAACTAAACTAATGCTCAATCTAATAGAACAATTAACTGTATCAGGTGCTTCAACTATTCGACTCGAGGTTCAAAAAGACAATATCGCTGCACATAAAATGTACCAAAAACTAGGGTTCCAAGCAGCACATATGCTTAAGAATTATTATGCAAAAGGAGAAGACGGAATTCTCATGATTAAGCACCTCAGAGTGGAAAGTCACGATTAATAAATTAGAATTACCCCCTTTATTTCTAGAAGGAGTATTACGTGAAAACTAATTTTTGGCTACTCGACATCAACTATGAACTCGTAGGGGACAGTCCCGAAATAAGACTTTGGGGGATAGATGAAAAAGGTAATCGGGTTCTAATTTTAGACAGAAATTTTCAATCATATTTCTACCTTCTACCTAACGAAGATGCAGATCCAAGCAAAATAGTTGAAGAAATAAAATCGTCACCGGAAATATTAAGCTCTGAAACGGTTGATAAAAAATACTTCGGTAAACCAGTAAAAGTAATCAAAATCACATGTAAAAACCCAGATTTAACTGTAAAATACGCTAAAGAATTTGTTAAAATAAGCGGTATTAAAAGCGCTGCCGAAGATGACCTTCGATATTCCTCTCAGTATATGCTGGATAACGGTATATCCCCTTGTGGTTGGCAAGAAATTGAGGTTGAAGAAATTAAAAAATTGCCGAACATAACCGTGGATAAAGTATACTTAGCTAAAACCGCCTCTAAAATCCTAGACCGGACCGAGCTTCCTAAGCTACGGATACTAGGATTCTCCACGGTTTATTACAGTGAAACTGGTTCGCCGAAGCCGAATAAAGATCCCATAATAATCATTTCTGCTGTAACAAGCGACGGTGCAGAAAAGCAGTTCATAACAAAAAACTCAGACGATAAAATGACCTTAGCTGCATTCATAAAATTCCTTAATGACTTCGATCCAGATATAATAGTCGGATATGGAAATAACACCAACGATTGGCCATACATAATGGAACGGTCTAAAAAACTCAATCTGCCTCTTAAGATTGACCGGTCAGGAACAGAGCCTCACACAAGTCTATACGGCCATATCTCCGTAACCGGAAGAGCTAACGTTGATTTATACGACTTCGTAGAAGACATAACCGAAGTAAAAGTAAAAACGCTGGACAATATTGCATCTTTTTTTAATGTAAAAAAAGAAGAAAAAATAGCAATTGAAGATGTTGACATTCCAACCTACTGGAAAGATGAGAGAAAAAGACAAAAACTAGTCAGGTTTTCCGCAGAAAACGCCGGAAGCATAATTGACATATCAAAAGAAACGCTAGACTTTGCTATACAATTATCCAACTTAGTTGGGCTGCCTCTGGACTATGTCGGAGCGGCGGCTGTCGGTTTTCGCGTTGAATGGTACATAATACGTCAAACACATAAGCTAGGTGAACTAGCACCTAAACGAATTGAACGTCCCTATTTCCCATACGTCGGCGCAATCGTACTTGAACCAAAGCAAGGGCTTCACGATGAAGTAGCCGTTCTAGATTTTAAGTCAATGTACCCTAGTATCATGATAGTCAACAACATATCTCCTGATACTTTCGTTAGTAAAGATGAGCCAACGCCATCTTCAGGTGTCAATGTAGCACCTGAGATAGGGTATAAATTCCGTAAAGAGCCTCCAGGCTTCTACAAACAGGTTCTTTCAAGCTTAATTACAGCTAGAGACAACATGAGAAAAAAAATGAAGACAATCTCTCCAAAAAACCCTGAATACAGGATTCTAAACGCTCGGCAGAAAGCAGTTAAAGTCATCACGAACGCATGCTACGGATATACTGGGTGGATAGGTGCACGTTGGTACATTAAACCAGTAGCAGAATCTGCAGCAGCATGGGGTAGAGCGACGATCTTAAGCACTATTGAACTGGCTGAAAAACTTGGTTTGGAAGTAATTTACGGTGACACCGACAGCATATTCGTTAAAAACATTCCAAACAAAATTGAAGAAATTTCAAAACAAATAGGAGAAAAAATGGGGCTTGAAATAAAACCTGACAAAGTCTACACTCGCATATTGTTCACTGAGGCCAAAAAGCGCTACGCAGGTCTTCTACGAGATGGAAGCCTTGACATAGTCGGGCTGGAAGTTGTTAGAGGAGATTGGGCGGCTGTAGCAAAAAAAGTCCAAGAAAAAGTTCTTGAAATAATATTGAAGGAGAAATCGCCAGAGAAAGCTTCAGAATATGTCCGCCAACAGATATCCCTCCTCAACAACAAAAAAATTCCATACAGTGATATGATCATATGGAAGACTTTGACAAAATCTGTAAACGAATACAAAGTTAGGGCGCCTCATGTCGAGGCTGCTAAACTGCTTACAAAGGCTGGATTGAATTTGACTATGGGTGATAAAGTTGGCTACGTCATCATCAAAGGTCCAGGTAAACTTTACAATAAAGCGAAACCATACATGATGACAACTTATGAAGAAATAGATATCGACTACTATGTTTCAAATCAAATTCTACCAGCAGTACTGCGAATACTTGAAATGTTTGGTGTAACTCAAGAACAATTGCTGCAAAAAGATACGAATTCTCTTTTGGAATACACTGGTTCTAAATGAAGTTCAGCAACCTTAACTAAGTTAACTGAACCCAGGTTCTGATTCCATTGACTAAATTTTTTGTTAAAGATATTTGCATAAAATCTATTTTACGGCTAATTTCTCCTCGGCTATAATATTCTTTCATGAATTCACTGATATCTTTTGCAGTTTGTGCAGTACCACCGGCTATATTGATGCACATAAATTAACGGGTTCCCACAGGTTGTGCATAGCGGAACATTTTCGGGAGGCGGAGGTGGCGGTGGAATAGAATACTGCTGCGCTGGCTG
>CAYYPV010000014.1:0-11583 GCA_964473665.1 uncultured Candidatus Bathyarchaeia archaeon | reverse complement strand
CAAAATCCATAGCATAAAACAGCATCGAAGAAGAAATTCAGACGGATGAAATATTTTGAAAATTCTGCATGTCCCAAATTTTAACTTTGAAACTAATAAGTTACTCTAACCGCCAACTTGCTCTCCATAACAAATAGAATAAGCAACCATTTAAAATTGAAATTTGTTTTGAACAATCCTAGTGTGCACTTATTTTGATTATTCTTGAAGAATTTCTGCTGAATATAGATTTGACTTGATTATCTGGAAAATTAACTAACTGATTTTTAACGCTACGTTAAAACTACAACTGAAACTCAACTGAGTTAACTTTGAATAAACAAATATAATCTACCCATCGACTGCTGTAATTCTACTTCCTGCGTGCAGATTGCTTTGATTACGTTAACCCTGTTAGGTGATATGCTCTTTGTGAAGGTCGTATTTTTCCAAACAGGGCGCATTCTTGGTTAGAATACTTCTAGTTGCAGCAGCCGTTATTACAGGATTTAGGTTCGTAACTGCCAAGGCTTCAAGCAAAAGTAAACCAAGAATACTACTGCATCTTAACAGTTTCCTTAATTGCGTCTATCGCTTTAGAGGCATCCTTAGGGTGAATTAACGTAAATCCACATTTAGGACAACGGAATCCCCGAATAATGTGCTGTGCATTTTGGTTAATTACCGTAGGCTCCATGCGCGTTCCGCAATATGTGCATGTCGCACTTATGTTTTCACGCTTAACTGGCAATGCTCATCAATCCCTTAAATTTAAGATTACCTTGAAGATTCTTATTAACGTTTCATTGAATTAACAATTTTTTAGAAGCCAAAATTTAACAGTCACTATCATTTATCCCATTTTACAAGCTCCACAGTTGACTTTTATCTCAACAAACTCTTCATAAAAGACAGGACTTCTATACATTAAATTGTTTAAAATAATTGTTTCGCGGAGAAGTAATTCTATTTTACCAAAAATAAGAAAGAGCGAAACAAACATAAAAACTGGATTGAAAGCAAAATTTCACATTAATACGCAATTAATGTAACGCCATAAACCAAAAAACATTTGCAGTTACAAAATGTATGAGTGTGCGGCTAAATATTGAGTTCAGAGTTCATCTATCCTGTGGGAATCCAATTTGAATGCCAGAGATGTGCGAATTGCTGCAAAAATACCGAGAAAAAGGTAAGGCGTATCCTTCTAAGTGAAGCGGATGCCAAGCGCATAAGGAATAAAACAAAGCTTCAAACAAAAGACTTTGCTTATGTACTAAAAGGCGAAACACCATTCAAATTCAAGATGAAAAAGATAAACGGGAAATGCATTTTCCTAGAGAACAATAAATGTAGAATATACTCATCGAGACCGCTTATTTGCCGATGTTTTCCCTTCTGGATTGAAAAAATCAACAAAACCTTCATCTTCAAGGCAACTCAAGATTGTTCAGGCATAGGAAAAGGTGAACAGTTAGGTAAAGCTCACTTCTCTCGTTTACTTAAAATAAGTACAGAAATTTATCAGAGCTGACTTATAATACCGACAATTCCTTCTCGTATAAACATAACCGCTAACGCTGCAACAATTAAACCCATTATTCTAGTAATTACTCTCATACCATTTTTGCCTAGTAAATGTAAAAGAAATTCACTTTCAACAAACATAAACCAAGAAACAGTCACATTAGCAACTATAACAAGAAAAGTAATAACTGGACCGAAAGACGTCCCCATAATCATCACCGTAGTTATACTTCCTGGACCAGCCAAAAGAGGTGTCGCCAACGGAACAACGGCGAACTCATCTGGATCCGCTGTCCTGAACCTTTTTTGCTCCAACATAAGATCTGTTACAGCCAAAATGAACAACAGAATGCCTCCTGCAATTCTAAAGTCATTAATGGTCACCCCGAGAAATTTAAGAAAAATCCAGCCAGCATAAGCGAACACAATTAAAATGACGAAGGCCACCAAAATGGATTCTCTTATAACCTTTCTTCGCCCCTCTCTATTCAACTTTGAAGTTAAAGCGTAAAAAATCGGTATAGTTCCTATTGGATCAAATATGGCGAAGAGAAAGACAAATGCCTGCAAAAATAAAAGTAATTCAGTAACTAAATCCAAATTAATCCATCCATTAACCATTCGTTTCTTAAATACAAGTTTTAAACATTCATAAACTAATCTATGTTAAAAGTTTAGCTAGGGAGTACAAACACATGAAGGCCGAAGACAAATATGAGAAAATTTCAGAACTGGCAAGGAGAAAAGGGTTCTTTTGGCCTTCTTACGAAATATACGGCGGAGTAGGTGGGCTGATAGACTTCGGTCACCTGGGTGCAACGTTAAAACATAAGATTGAAGCAAAATGGCGGGATGAGTTCGTTCGGCAACAAGGCTTATTCGAAATTGAAACACCGATAATGGGTTTAGGGAAAGTTTTCGAGGCTTCCGGTCATGTAAAACACTTTACTGATAAAATGGTGGAATGCCAAAAATGCAAAAGAAAATGGAGAGTAGACCATGTCATACAGGAACAGACTGGAATTAAAAGCATCGAAGGATTAAGCCCCGAAGAGTTAGATAAAATAATTACTGAGAAAAATGTACGATGCCCTGAGTGTAAGGGTAATCTTGGAAAAACACAGTACTTCAACTTGATGTTTAAAACTTCAATCGGTCCTTACGCTGAGAGCATAGACTATGCTAGACCTGAAGCAGCTCAATCAATGTTCACAGACTTCAAACGACTATATGAAATTGCTAGAGAGAAAATGCCATTCGGCGCCGCTCAAATTGGGCGTGCTCTAAGAAATGAAATATCGCCAAGACAAGGACCTATCCGTCTACGCGAATTCACGATAATGGAGTTCGAATTCTTCTTCGACCCCGAGGAACCTCACTGCCCTAAACTAGCAGAAGTTGAAAAAGAAGTTATAGCAATTCTCCCAGCAAGCGAGAAAATTAAGAAAAATGAAAAAGCAATGGATTTTACAGTCGGTGAGGCGTTAAGCCGTGGCTACATAAAAGCTGAGTGGCAAGCCTACTTTATGGCCCTTTCGAAACGATTCGTAAGTAGTCTAGGAATTCCTCAGGAAAAACAACGCTTCGACGAGAAACAACCGTGGGAGCGAGCTCACTATTCAGCGCAAACATACGATCACGAAGTCTACAGCGAACGCTGGGGCTGGATAGAAGTTGCCGGACACGCCTACAGAACAGACTACGACCTGAGGACACATATGGAGAAAAGTGGAGTAGATATGCAGGTTTTCAAAGCTGGAAGACGTTTTATTCCTCATGTCATCGAACCATCATTCGGCGCTGAGAGACTCGTATATGCCACATTGGAATATGCGTATACAGAAAAAGATAACAGAATAATTCTAAAACTTCCAATCGATATATCACCTACTCAACTCGCAGTCTTTCCGCTTGTTTCGAAGGATGGCTTACCTGAAAAGGCTAAGGAAGTTTATGCCATGCTGATGAGTGAAGGGTTCACAGTTGAATATGATGAAGCAGGCTCTATAGGCAAGAGGTATGCTAGATCCGATGAAACAGGCGTTCCAATCGCTATAACAATCGACTATACAACGCTAAATGATGACACAGTCACATTAAGAGATAGAGACAGTTGGGATCAGATAAGAAGCAAAATAGGCGATATTCCTGAAATCTTACATAAATATTCAGCTGGAAAGCTGAAGTTCAAACAGATAAGCGTATAGATCCCTCCCTCCTTATCTCTAGTTACACTAAATTTTTTAAACTCGATACTGAATTATTTTAATAGTGACTTGTATGGTTTTTCCAGCGGAGACAGGCGCACAGATTAGACGAAGAATGCTTGACATCTGCCAAGATCATGTACGTAAAGTACTGGAGGCAGTTAGATTCATTCCACTAATTCTCAGCAGTTACCAAAAAAGGAATTTAAATGAAGTTGAAGATTACTCCAACAAAGTGGTTAAACTTGAAAAAGAGGCAGTTGAATTAAAGCGAGCATTGACCGCCGAACTTACTGAAGCCGGCGCACTGCTACTAAGCCGCGAAGATTTCCTCCGATTAGCCGCCACAATAAGTGAAATAGCTGATTATTCGGGTGGAATTGCTTTTAGGATAGCAGAAGTGTCAGACCGTAAATGGGAACCAAAGAAAGACATTATGGACGACCTAACTAAACTATCTGAAGCAGCATTAGACTCTGTAACTCGCCTGCGGGAAACAGTTCTATCTTTAAGCTACAGCGCATCAAGAACAAATGAACTTGCAAAAAACGTTGAATCCGCCGAAGTTATCGTCGACGATCTATTTAGAGGGATAGATCTAAAAATCGCCAGTAGCGAAATGAAACTGCCACTAATTTTCGTTCTCCGTGATGTCGCCCATTTCCTAGAAGAAATAGCAGATAAGGCTGAAGACGCAGCTGACGCTGCCCGAATTCTATCATTAAGCGCCTTTTAAGACGAAGTGAACTGCTTTGTCAAAGAAACCATTCGAAGCTGAGTTACTGGAAAATAGGCTGATAATCTGGGATGCAAAGCAAGGATCCGAAGTTTTTAAACTCGGCTTCTACGGGAAACCTGTAGGTATTCCTAAACCAAAAACAATGGAGTTCGACGCACCACTAACCCTTGATTTAATCGAAGGGCTTTATCTTCTTGAAAAAAAAATGATCAACGTATACAATGGACCGAAAAAAGAGACAGTAACAATAAAAAAACTAAGAGAAAACGCTGAGAAACTGCATGAAAAATTCATACTGAAATACCTCGTCTATAAAGATCTACGTCAACAGGGCTATGTCGTCACACCAGGAATAAAATTCGGATGCGACTTCGCAGTATACGAACGCGGTCCTGGAATAGATCATGCTCCATTCCTCATATCAGTAAAGGAATCAAAGGACACTATGGACGCAACAGAAATAGTTAGAGCTGGTAGGCTCGCAACAACTGTCAAAAAAAGCTTCATAATAGCCGTCCCCGACATCAAAACCGGTAACGTTCAGTACTTGATGTTTGGATGGTGGCGAGCATAGAACCCTTTTTTGTATCCAAGTGGGTTGCGCACGGAAAATAATTTAATGGAAAAAAGGGCAGGAAAGCTATTAGGCTGATAAGATTAATTTATGCGTAAATTGTATGACGATTAATAGGGGATTTCTTCTATGAAAGTCGAAAAAACATCTAACAACCAACTCATCGACATTAGAAAGAGAGATGGGCGTATAGAAAAGTTTCAACCTGATAAAATTACTAGCGCCATTCTAAAAGCGATTTTAGCTGTAGGCATAAAGGATGGTGAAACGGCTAAGAAAATTTCAGATGAAGTGGTTAAAACCATTGAAGAACGGTTTGTGGGCAAAACTCCTCATGTTGAAGATGTGCAGGACATAGTTGAACAAGTTCTAATAAAAAATGGGTACGGAGAAGTAGCTAAAGCATATATTCTCTACCGTAATAGGCGTAGCGAAATTCGTGAAGCGAAAAAATTCTTCGGAGTAGTGGACGATCTAAAACTAGGAGTGAACGCAATAAGAGTGCTGAAGCGCAGATACCTGATAAAAGATGAAAGAGGCAATCCTATAGAGACACCGAGCCAACTTTTCCATAGAGTAGCAAAAGCTGTAGCTGCAGCCGACCTAATCTACGATAAAAATGCCAATGTTGCTGAAGTTGAAGAAGAATTCTATCAATTAATGGCCCACCAAGAATTCATGCCAAACTCTCCAACCCTAATGAACGCGGGGACAGAAATGGGACAGCTCAGTGCATGTTTTGTCGTCCCGATAGAGGACTCAATTGAGGGCATATTTAATGCTGTGAAATGGATGGCGGTTATACACAAATCTGGGGGAGGGACAGGTTTTTCGTTCTCTAGATTAAGACCGAAAAACGATCTAGTAAAATCAACTATGGGAGTAGCTTCAGGTCCAGTGTCGTTTATGCGGATATTTGATGTAACAACTGATGTCATTAAGCAGGGAGGTAGACGTCGCGGAGCAAATATGGGCATACTTCGAGTTGATCACCCGGACATATTAGAATTCATCGCAGCAAAATCTCAGGAAGGATTTCTATCCAACTTCAACATTTCAGTAGCTGCAACTGATGAATTCATGAAAAAAGTTGAGAAGGACGAGAAATACGATATAATAAACCCGAGAATAGGAAAACCGATAATGCAGCTACGCGCCAAAAGCGTGTTCGACTTAATAGTCAACAATGCTTGGACTACAGGAGACCCTGGAATGATATTTATTGATGAAATAAATAGATACAATCCAACTCCAAGTTTAGGTCAAATGGAATCAACAAATCCCTGTGGAGAAGTGCCCCTTTTACCCTTCGAATCATGCAACCTAGGCTCAATTGATCTTTCGAAGATGATTAAAGACGGTGATGTGGATTGGGAAAAATTAAGAAAAACAGTAAGAATTGTAGTGCACTTTTTAGATAACATAATTGACGTAAGTAAATTCCCTCTGGCTGAAATAGAGGCGCAGACAAGAGCTAACAGAAAAATCGGCGTAGGAGTTATGGGGTTAGCTGAAGCATTTTTCAAACTTAACATTCCATACGATTCAGATGAGGCCTTAGCAATGGCTGAGAAATTTATGAAATTCATCAATGATGAAGGGCATAAAATGTCCGTGGAAATAGCTGAGAAAAGAGGTTCTTTCCCCAATTTTAAAGGAAGCATTTGGGAAGAGAGAAACTACAAGGCAATGCGAAACGCCACAGTAACTACAATAGCCCCGACGGGGACGATAAGCATAATAGCCGGAACTACGAGCGGAATTGAACCAGTTTTCGCAATATCATTTGTACGCAGCGTCATGGAAGGCACACAGCTTTTAGAGGTGAATCCTGTATTTGAAAAAGTAGCAAAGGAAAGAGGATTCTACAGCGAAGACCTTATGATTAAAATATCGAAGAAAGGCTCGATACAGGGCTTCACGGAAATTCCCGAAGAAATTCGCAGGATTTTTGTTACAGCTTTCGACGTAGATCCTGAATGGCATGTAAAGATGCAAGCCGCCTTCCAAAAATATATAGATAACGCTGTTGCAAAAACTGTAAACCTGAGACATGATGCTACACCCGAAGATGTACGAAAAGTCTACTGGTTAGCTTACAAACTTAAATGCAAAGGCATCACGATCTACAGATACGGAAGTAAGAAAGAGCAAGTACTCTACATAGGCGAGGTTCTAGGTAAAGAGAAAGCTGAAGAGGAATACGTCGGAGCCGACTCTGAATATGCTGGTGGGTGTATGACGTCTTATTGTCCTTTTTAATTGAAGTTGAGAATGAGGGCGGTCAGATGGGTTATATTTATTTGTACACCGGGACTGGCGCTGGGAAAACAGCTAACGCCTTAGGCCTAGCTTTAAGGGCCGTCGGCCACAACCATAAGGTGATAATAATTCAATTTCTAAAATGGTGGAAAGATACAGGGGAATACAAAGTTAGGAAACAGCTTTACCCTAACTACGAGATTTATCAATTTGGAAGAAAAGGTTGGAAAGGATTAAAAAAATTAAGTGAAAAAGACAGGGAGCTCACGAAAAAAGGTTTAGATTTTGCAGAAAAAATAGTAAAGCAGAAAAAACCACACCTTCTAGTCTTAGATGAAATAAACTTAGCTTTATACTGCAAACTTTTGAGCGTTGATGAGGTAATAAATTTCCTCGAAAAAATTCCTAAAAGAACAGAAGTTGTACTAACAGGAAGATATGCTCCAAAGAAGCTTATACAGTACGCAGATTTTGTCAACGAAATTGTTGACGTAAAACATCCCAAAAAATTGGTTCTGACCAAAGGTATCCAGTATTAAAAAATTGGATAGCAGCTTTTTCTTGTTGCTTGATTTTCTTTTACAGAAACAGAAGTAGTGCTAAGGAAGTTCTTTTCCGCAGTAAGGGCAGAACCTAACATTTGTGTCGACGGATCTTCCGCATTGTTGGCATATCCGCATCGTAGGAGTTGTAGCTTGAGGGATTTTAGCCGTGGCGCTTGGCTTCCACGAAATTCCGAGAATTCCCCCAATTAATCCGAGAAGAAACCCGATAAATAGGCCGCCAAATGCGCCAACCCAGCTTAAAAGTGAAAGAACTAGAATTAGGACGCCCCATATCACATGTTGTTCAGGTTGAGAATTAAGCATAAACGCACAGATAATCATCAAAATGCCCCACGCTACTCCTAACAGCCCAAAGATGCCGCCTAATCCGCCGATAAAAAAGCTAACTATAGCCCCGACCACCATCACTACAAAACCAACCAGTAAAATAATTATTCCGCCGATTAAAGAGAGGATAAACGCTGCTGTAGGTTTTTCAGTTCTCTCCACTTATGTCCCTTCGTTGATAGGTTAATTTTTATGTACTTAAGCCTGTTGTATGCGCTCAAAAAATTACGTAGTAAGATTAATGTGATCCTAATTATTTTTTCAATAAAATTATTTTCCTTACCCTTATCTCCTTTTGGCATATCATTAGCAGATTTACTTTAGAGTATGTGCTACATTCTACTGATGTATTGCAAAGACATTTTCGTAACTATTTTTGGGCTAATTTCCTGAAAAACTAATTCTGTTAAGCATACAATGTCTCAGTCGGTGGAGGGTATTGTGCACGTATAACTTGGTCTACGAAATATTCTTCAGATGTAACTCCAATTATTTCCAATGTTTCATTTATGACAATCTTCGGAGTAGCCATAATAGAATATTTCTGAACCAACTCCGGATACTCAGCAGCTTCTAAAACATCTGTCTTTATTAATTCATTCTCCATAGCAAACTGGTACGCGAATTTGACCATTTTTGGGCAATATGGGCATGTAGGTGTAACAAATATTTTGATGCGAATAGGTTTATTCACCGTCTTCAATTTAGCTCTACTCTCCTCCAAAATACCAGTTACTCCCTTAGAAACAGTAATTATAACTTGAACTAATGACGAAAACTCGTAGCCTGAAGGTATTCCATAATATCTTATTCCATAATCTTTTTTTCCAACAACCGCAATCGCGGGTATTCTATCTATGCTATACTCCTTAACCTTTTCAACATCTTTAACTAAATCATAGACCTCTACCTTGATTTTTTCCGAAATAGTTGTAAGCTCTTCAACAATTTCTCTTGTATTTCTACATAAATCACATTCAATTTCCTGAGTAAATACAACAAGTTTAACTTCATCAACCATCTCCGCTGCAAACTCAGGTCGTAGACGCTCCTTAATATCATCCGACATTACTCCCATTTTTCTACACGCCTCGACATCCAGCTGGAACATTTGCACGAATTATAATTCTTACCTACCCCATTCAATCTTCAACTATAAGGAATCTTTTCTAGCTTGCAAAGTAATATCTCTCAGCTTCTGAGCATCAACATCCAGATTAGGCGTCTCACAGGCAATAACCGGCTTCAAATCCCGCTCGGCTATAAGTTTAGCCAAAAAATTGAAGTCCGGTCCATAACCCGCATCTTCCAAGTTATGATGCCTCCGCTCACCCTTATCTGTAAACTCAATATGACTAAAATGACAGTGTAAATTCTTCAAAGCCTTTACGCCCAACCGCTTCTCAACTTCATCCATAACTATACGTACATCATCAATTGTTTTAAAGCGCCCATTGTCTCGAGCGTGAAGATGCCCCCAATCAATATTGGGCTCAGTTAACTCAACTTGTTCACACAAAGTCAAAACCTCGTCAAGGCTGCCAAACTGTGAAGCCTTGCCCATTGTTTCAGGCGCTAAGTGCACTCCAGTTATTCCCAGCGATCGCATGGACTCCACAACTTCCTTCATAGCTCTCTCGCATATTTGGTAAACTTCCTTCGGCGGCCTCCCACCGTAAGAACCTGGATGAAACACAACAATCTGCGCCCTCATCCACTGCGCTCCTGTAACACAGGCTAGCAAACGCTTCTTACTTGCTTGAAGAACCTCCTTCTTTGCAGCTGTCAAATTAATAAAATAGGAACCGTGCGCCGTCAACCAAACATCATTTTCAACCGCATTTTTACCAAGTTTCTCAGCCATCTCTCTTCTAATCTGCGGCACAGGACCCCAGCGAACCATCTGATATTCAAAAGAATCCAAACCCTCAGCACGCAAATAATTCGGCATCCCATCAACCGTACGCTTTAAAATTTTAAATCCAGAAGGCATACCGGCCGGACCGAATCTAGGGTGATCATGATCAGTCAACCTTCAACATCTCGCTTTACAAATAATTGATTTTATCTAGATGGTAGCTTTATTTAACTTTCAATATATCGAGTTCTAATAATTCCAGGTAAATCGGAGGCAAATTGTTTGTCATTAGAGGATTTAGCGTTGAAGGCTATAGAATACGCATCTAAAATCGGCGCGAAATACGCGGACATTAGGATTGAGAAATCTGAAGGTGAAGGTTTCATCCTGGAAAATGGTGAAGTGGAACATATAGCATCCGGACTTGATGAGGGCGCGGGAATAAGAGCATTAGTGCAAGGCAGTTGGGGCTTCTACGCAACTTCAAAACTTACACAAGAAAACATCATGAAAGCAACGGAGTTAGCGGTAAAGCTGGCAAAAATCGCTAGCCTAAGAGCTGCAAAACCCATCAAACTCGCCGACGTGAAAATTGTCAAAGACAAATACATTGTGAAAGTGAAGAAAAAACTAGAAGATTATCCTGCTGAAGAAAGAGTTAAACTTGCGAAAGAATGCGATTCAGCAATGAAGAAAATAAGCGACAGAATCCACAAAACATCAGTTTTCATAGGATCCGATAAATTTCATAAAATATTCCAAAGCTCTGAAGGCGCCTTAATAGACTATGACCACTCAAAATGCTACATCGCACTCGGAGCAATAGCTTATGAATCCGGATTAACTGAAGTTGTGGGCCGAGAAGAAGGCGGAACAGGTGGAATTGAACGCGTAACTGAACTTAATGTCATAGAAATAGCTGAAACAACAGCTAAAAAAGCGAAAGACCTTCTAAATGCACAAACACCCCCCACAGAAAAGTTGCCAGTAATTATGGATCCCGACTATGTAGCATTGTTAACACATGAGATTCTAGGGCATCCATCCGAAGCAGACCGAGTAATGGGACAAGAAGCCGCCTGGGCAGGGGTTGCCTGGTGGAAAGGAATGTTAGGTCAAAAAGTCGGTTCAGATTTATTGAACGTATCTGACGATCCCAGAATTGAAGGCAGCCTTGGATACTATAAATATGACGACGAAGGTGTTCCAGCTGAAGAAAAAATCCTAATTAAAAATGGGGTTCTAAACAGCCATATGCACAGTCGTGAAACAGCTGCAATCTTCGGTGTAAAGCCGAACGCGGGCATGAGAGCTTCATCCTACCGCTTTGTACCCCTAATTAGAATGAGCAACACTTTCATAAAGCCAGGCGACTTTTCATTCGAAGAAATGCTGGAAGACACTGAACGAGGAGTCTACGTTGTCGGCAACAAAATTCCAAGCATAGATAATAGACGTTACAACTGGCAGATAAGCGCTCAATGGGCTTTCCTGATAGAAAAAGGTGAACTAACTAAGCTTCTAAGAGACGTAACTGTCACAGG
>CAYYPV010000013.1:0-19546 GCA_964473665.1 uncultured Candidatus Bathyarchaeia archaeon | reverse complement strand
CTTGATTAATGATGGACACGATTTTCTACGCTTTTAGAATTCCTCTTGTTGATTCTCTCAAGCTTTTCTCAGCTTTTTCTAGAAAGCTTATTTTTTGATTGTGCCAGAATTCATCTTTTCCAATTTGTTTTTCTCGTCTATGCATTGCTTTTGAAAGTTCTTTAGGGGATGGACCACCGATTACTGTTTTAGCGTCAACACTTTTTTTTGGATGTAGAACAGGGGCAAGTTTATTCCAGTTAATTAAGCGTCTAGAGCCAGTTACCTCTTTTACAGTGTCCTGCAGCTCTTCGTTTGTTAGGTCTTCCAAGGTCTTATGTTTAGCTGAGAGCTTCTTAACTAATTTGCCAACAATAAAATGGGCTGTTCTAAACGGTACATCAATTTCCCTTACAAGGATATCCGCTAAATCAGTAGCTGTAGAAAAATTTCTTAATGATATTTCAAGTAGGCGGTCTACATCGAACTTTACTTTAAGTAAAAGCGATGTCATCATTCTTACCGACGAAAGTGTGGTTTCGCATGAACTCCAAAGACGCTGGTTTACTTCCTGCAGGTCCAAGTTATATCCTAATGGAAGCGTGTGAAGAATAGTCATAACAGCTGATAAATCTCCGTAAACATGCGCAGCGCGAGCTCTAACTAATTCAAGCACAACAGGATTTTTCTTCTGCGGCATTATACTGCTAGTTGAAGCGTACTCGTCTGGAATTACAGCTGTACGAACTTCTTGGGTGTTCCAAAGTATAAGTTCCGTTGCTATTCTGCCCAAATCATTCATAACTAATGCCATATCTGATAAAGTCTCCACAGCAAAGTCTCGATTACTCACAGCATCTATCGAATTCTCAACTAACCCATCGAACCCGAGCAGTTCAGCCACTCTGTCTCGGCTTATCTTAAAACTTGTTGTAGCTAATGCGGCTGCGCCCATCGGACTTAAATTAATCCTTTTGTAAGCATCCATAAGCCTATTAGTGTCACGTTGAAGCGCATCTTGGTATGCAAGGAAATGATGAGCCAGTGTCACCGGCTGAGCATGTTGCATATGGGTGTAACCAGGCATCACCGTTTCCATATGCTCTTTACAAATCTTCATTATAGCAAGACGAAGTTTAATCAGCGCATCTACAACATCTAAGACATAGCACCGCAACGTCATACGTATAGCGGCAGAAACCTGATCATTACGACTCTTACCTGTATGTATTTTTCCTCCAACCTTTTCTCCAAGTTTCTCTATTATTCTTGCCTCAACATTCATATGTACATCCTCTAACTCTGGGTCAAGTTTCATGCAGGGATCAATTTTATCAAGCGCCCTAAGAATGAGCGCTCCATCATTTGCGCTTATAATTCCCTCTTCAACCAGCATTATGACATGTGCTTGATTTATTTTGATGACAGGTTCAACTATGTATCTGTCACTTTCAATCGATGAGGTATATGCAGCTATGTCGGGCGGTTGGGAACCAAGCCTACCTCGACGCAAAATACTCACAGTTTGGCCTCTTTTCTAATTGTTTTATGCTTCACGCTTTTTCTTTTTAGCGTGAAGTTGACGGGCAACCCTAGTCGGCAAGCTCCAAATATCGATAAAGCCCACAGACGATGCCTGGTCGAATGTTGACTTTATGTCGTATCTAGCTAGATTCAAATCGTATAGAGAGAACGGAGAGGATCTTCCTACAACAATAGCGTTTCCTTTGAATAGCTTCAATTTAACTTCTCCAGTTACTCGCTCCTGTGTAGAATTTATGAAAGCTTCTAAATCCTCCCGTAAAGGATCAACCCATAATCCGCTGTAGGCTAGAAAAGTCCACTCCTCATCAGCATTCCGTTTATACATAATTTGATGGCGTGTCAAGACAATTTTCTCTAAATCTTTATGCGCTTCTAAAATACAGGTTGCAGCTGGGACTTCGTAAACTTCCCTTGACTTAATTCCAATAAGCCTATCTTCAATATGGTCTACTCGTCCAACTCCATGTTTTCCCGCCAGTTCACTAAGCGTAGTTATGAGTTTAACTCCGTCCATTGATTTACCATTTAGTCCAATAGGCACTCCGTGCTCAAACTCTATAGTTACATACTGCGGTTTGTTCGGGGCTTTCTCAGGCGACGACGTCCACTCGAAAGCATCCTCAGGCGGCTCTTGATCAGGATACTCTATAGGGCCGCACTCAACAGAACGCCCCCAGAGATTCTGGTCAATGCTATAAGGCTTTTTCTTAACCGGAATCTGTATACCGTATTTCCTAGCATAATCTATCGTCTTGTCCCTCGTCCATCTCCAATCCCGTATAGGAGCGATTATCTTCAAATTCGGCGCTAACGCTTTTATTGTAGTGTCAAATCTAACTTGGTCGTTTCCTTTACCGCTACAGCCATGTGTGACCATTTTTGCATTTTCTTTTTTAGCTACTTCAACTAGTTTAGAGGCGATAAGCGGTCGTGAAATAGCGGTACTAACTGGATACTTTCCTTCGTAAAGTGCATTAGCCTTGATAGCTGGAAAAACGTAGTTCTGCACAAACTCATTTTTTGCGTCAATAGAGTAATGTTTCAAAACACCCATTTTCTCGGCTTTTTTAGCAATAGCCTTCAAATCTTCCTTTTGACCTACATCCAATGTGACCGTTACAACTTCATATTTTTCTTCTTTAAGCAGTTTAATCGCTACGGACGTATCTACGCCACCCGAGTAAGCCAAAACCACGGTATCCAATTTATTTAACCTCATTCCATTCACATAGTAGACACTCATTGGTTTTAAAACCATTTCATTAAGTAAATATTTCAAGAGCGATAATTACGAGAAATACATATTAACACACAGAAAATAGGAAGGCAAAAATAATAACAACGATGTAAGATGTTAAGTGACATCGAATATGTGAGGTATTTTTATGGCTAGAGAATTAACTCCCACCGGAATAGCAGGTCTAGATGAACTCACAGGCGGAGGCTTACCAACAGGTCACTGCATTCTGCTATGCGGCGGTCCAGGCTCCGGAAAGACGATACTCGCAAATCAATTTATGTACAAAGGTGCTGTTGATTACGGTGAAACTGGACTCTACGTGACACTTGATGAAAATCCAGTTCACTTGAAGCACCATATGAACAGCTTCGGTTGGGATCTTGATAAACTGGAAAAAGAAAGAAAAATCGTTATAGTTGATGCGTCACCAATACGCAACATGCCAACAGAACTTCGGCTAAGCGGTCTAAATATTGCTTCAAGGGAATTCAACATGCCAGCTTTAATTGAGACCATTAAACGCTCTGCAAAGAAGATAAATGCTAAAAGACTTGTCATAGATCCGATAACCGCATTAATAATTCATTATCAAACTGCTAGTGAACGGCACTATGCTGTGGTCGATCTAGTTCAAGCTATGTCTGATACAGGTTGTACCTCTATCATCATAACTGACCTTAGACCATCTATTCTTGAAAGAGGATTTCAATTTGAAGAGTACATTACGCAAGGTGTTATTCTTTTACAGTCAACCAAAAAGGAGAGACAACTAATCAGGGCTCTTCAAATAGAGAAAATGAGGGGAATACCGCACGATACACAGCTCCGTCCCTATCAAATAACTGACAAAGGAATTGAAGTGTTCCCTAAGGAAGTCGTTCTATAATTCCTACTATTAGAAAATCAGAAGGCTATTAGGCTAATACGTTAAATGTAATAAAATAAATGTAATACTGATAAAAATCCGGTGGTATTTTTTGAGGGAGATTGGAAAGAAAAGCAAAGGGGTCGTTGCATATGTGCTTATGGTAACTGAGATAGGGAAAGAACATGAAATTATTAGCCAACTATTAAAAATTAAAGGAGTAACGGAAGCCCGTACAGTCTACGGTGAATTCGACGTAATTGTTATAGTAGAAGCGGACAATATGAAGAATTTAGACGATTATATTACCCGCGTCAGGAAGATGCCTCAACTTATTCGGACTGTAACTCTAATTTCAGCATAAACTGGTTTGTAATCCCATATAGCCCGATAATAAATGTCCAGTGAAAAAACGGTTAGTTGTTTAATACCGAATCCTTAAAAGCGTGAAACCGACTCACTTAAAATCGGTGATTTTTATGGCCTATGAAATCGGCGCTATACTGGTCTTAGGCGGTCTTCTTCTCTTTATCATTATAATTTTTGTAGTGTTAGCATTGTTAATTAGGTTGATATTCTGGGGCGTGCAGCATGATCACCATAAGAGCTTGTGGAGACACCATAGTGAGGCTTTTGAAATTCTAAGATCAAGATACGCGAAGGGAGAAATAACAAAAGAGCAGTATCTGGAAATGATGAAGAATCTGGAAGAGAGTTAAGGGAACCTGGTGCCTACTTCATTTAAAATTACGTTTGTCTTTATTTTAACTCCGTTTTCTTCTTCGACGGTTCAGCACATACTTTACATACTTCGCCTTTCAATGATGGGAAAAGAGTTTCATGAATTTCACATACAATATCCCTCGATCTGAATGTTCTGCACATAGCACAAATATTTTCAATTATTTCCATTTGAGTCATGTTTCCTTTCGCTACACCCCTAGCGATTCTATGTCCCACACTCTCCATTAATTTAGCTTTTTTCACTAAATTAGTCTTGTAACCTCGCTTTGAACCAAGGTAATAACTGACAGAAGCCTGAGTTATTCCAAGCTTTGAAGCAATCTCTTCTTGTGTAAAATCGTACTTTTCAGCCAACTCTTTCACAATAATAGATCTAACTTCAGGTAGCACATCTCGGACTACTATCTCGCAGGGGAGCTTCAAATTTTTACACCTAAATAATAATTGTATGGAAACATTTATAAACTTTATAACACCGTTATATCCTAGAACCGTGAAGAAGGTCTCAAAATGACCCCCCCACTCCTATCAATAGACGATTTACAAGTACAGGTCGAAGGTAAGAAAATCTTACAAGGCGTTGACCTTACCATTGACAGAAAGGAAACACACGTTTTACTGGGACCGAACGCCTCTGGTAAAACAACCTTGATTATGACTCTAATTGGTTACCCGCAATATAAGGTAACTCAAGGTCATATTCTACTAAATGGAGTTGAACTTAACGGAAAACCAATTTATGAGCGTGCAAAACTAGGCTTATCCGTAGCCTTCCAGTACCCGCCTGAAATTCGAGGAGTAAAGATGCGAGATATCATCAGGCTCTCAGCTGGCGAAGAAGCTTGGGACTCATTAAAGGAGCCGAACGAAGCTTTCGCAACTCCTCTAATGTCCAGCATCGGGCTCGACCCAACAACTTTCCGCGATAGAGATGTTAACGTCGGATTTTCCGGCGGAGAAAAAAAGCGTTCAGAGTTAGCTCAAGTTTTCGCAATGAAACCAAAACTAATGGTCCTCGATGAACCCGACTCTGGGGTAGATATCGACTCATTGAAGATGATCGGAAACAAAGTTAATAAATACGTTCAAGAAAACGATTGCGGCGTTTTAGTGATAACTCACTATAGGCATATTTTACCATACATAAAGCCAACAATGGCTCATGTGATGTGTGGAGGAAGAATAATCGTAAGCGGCGACCCCTATGAAATTTTCTCAAAAATTGAAGAGAAAGGTTACTGCGCTTATCTCGATATCTGCCCGGTCGATGTGAAAGCTCTTCTAGAAAAAGAAATGGCTAACAAATGCGAATGAGGCGAAGTTTCAATGACACAGGCTCAGGATTGGAGAAAAAAAATACTGGAAAAAGCGGATAAGGCTAGAGATCAGCCAGCTAAATTAGGACCGGACATAACAATTCCAGAATTCGAAATAAAATCGTCTGAAAGAAATTCTATTTCTAACCCAAGGGAATTGCCAAAAGATGTTCAACAGGCATCAAACACAGTAGGAATAAATCCGGATGAAAAATTTAGATCGGGAACGTACTTTCAATATGACCACTCAGTGGTTCTAGCACGTGCTCTAAAAACAGTGCCTGGCGTTGAGGTAATGAGTACAAGTGAAGCTCTAGAAAAATATAGTTGGATGAAGGACTACTGGTGGAACGCAGTTCAAGTTGACATGGACAAGTATACCGCTACGGCTGAACTGAAACAAACACACGGCTACTTTATCAGAACCGAACCTAATACTAGATTAACTCTTCCAGTTCAAGCATGCCTATTCATAGGTACACAGGGAACAATTCAATGTCCACATAACGTCATTATTGCTGAGAAAAATTCAGAACTCCACATTATAACTGGCTGTGCAACTCATCCCAACATTGATCAAGGAATGCATATAGGAATTTCTGAATTCTACGTTAAAGAGGGTGCTACAATTACATTCACAATGATTCACGGCTGGGCGCCGAATTTTGAAGTGCGACCAAGAACAGGCGCTATAATTGAAAGAAATGGAACATTTCTTAACAACTACATCTGTTTCCGTCCAGTTAAAACACTTCAGATGTATCCAGTTGCTTACTGCATTGGAGAGAATTCACGTGCAAGATATCACACTTTAATTTATGGGTCAGGGGACTCATACATAGATGCTGGTAGTCGAGCATTCTTAAGAGCGAAAGGCGCACGCGCTGAAGTAACAGCAAGAGTCATAGCAAAAGATCGCGTCCAAATAATTTCTAGAGGACACTTAGTCGGCGAAGTGGCGGAAACAAAAGCTCATCTCGACTGCAGGGGACTAATGTTAAGTTCAGAAGCTAGAATTCACGCCATTCCTGAACTTGAGGGAAAAGTTGAAGGAACAGATCTCTCACATGAAGCGGCAGTCGGAAAAATTCAAGAAGAACAACTAAACTATCTTATGGCCCGTGGGCTGAATGCAGATCAGGCAACTGCACTAATTGTACGCGGCTTCTTAGATCCAGAAGTTCCCGGCTTACCTGATCAACTAAGAACGGAAGTTAAAAGAATAGTGCAGTTAACAGCTGAGAAGGCGCTGTGAATGAGAATGCTGGCTTAAATAACGCTATAGCACATCGCTGTAACAATATAAGGAATGGGGAGCTACGATGCCGAAAATACCGAAAGAGACGTTAGAGAAGTATCTTCATCTACATAGAGAATTTGCTGAAGAAAAATACATTAACCTTCATCCAATACAAAGGGGAGGCATACTTACTGAGGCGGCTAAAAAGGCGTTAGTTGAATTTGGTGACGGCTATTCGACGTGTGATTGGTGCCCACCTAAAACGGCCAGGCTCGATATGATTGAAGAACCGCCGATAAGTCAATTCATGGTTGATCTAGCAACGTTTCTCGGAATGGATGTAGCGCGGGTTGTAACACGTTGCAGGGAAGCCAAGTTCATAGCTTTTGCAATGCTAGGCGAACCTAGGGATTACGTAATCGTAGATAGTTTAGCGCATTATTCAACTTACATAGCTGCTGAGTTGGCTGGATTAAATGTCAAAGAAGTCCCTCGCAGCGATCCGCCCGAGTTTAAGGTAGATTTGAATGCTTATGCTGACAAAATTGAAGAAGTAAAGAAAGAAACTGGCAAGCTTCCAGCAGTTGTTCTACTCACTCATGTTGATTATTTATATGGGAACTTGAATGATGCTAAAATTGTCGGAAAAATCTGTAAGGAGTATGGGGTACCATTTCTATTGAATGCGGCATATACAGCTGGAGTAATGCCTATTGATGGTAGAGAGTTAGGAGCTGACATAATTGTTAGCAGTGGACATAAAAGTTGGGCTGCGAGTGCGCCAACTGGTATTTTAGCTATGAATAAGGATACTGCTGATAAAGTTCTTGTAAGATCGAATATCGTTGGCGAATGGAGTAAACGAAAATTCGCTGCTAAAGAGTATGCACTTTTAGGTTGCACAGTTATGGGTGGACCGCTTATTAGCCTCATGGCATCTTTCCCTCATGTAGTTGAGAGGGTTGAACATTGGAATGAAGAGGTTGATAAAACAAGGTACTTGGTTGAACAATTAGAGCGAATTGAGGGAACAAAGCAACTCGGTATAAGACCTAAACAACATACATTAACTCACATGGAAGCACTAGGCTTCTACAAAGTGTCTGAAACTCATAAGCGAAAAGGATATTTCTTATACGAAGAATTGAAGAAGAAAAATATTGTCGGAATTCAAGCAGGATTGACGAAACACTTCAAAATTAACACATACGGCTTAACTAAGCAGCAAATTAACCACGTTGCTGAATCGTTTAAAGAAATCGCTGAAAAATATGGATTAAAGGTAAGCTAGTTATTCTTTACGCAGGGTTGGCTGAGCGGTGAGGCAGGCGGCTGCAGACACATTAAACTACTAGCTGATACCGCCTTTAGGTCGGTTCGAATCCGACATCCGGCTTCATTGGATGAGTTTTTCTTATTAAAGTGAAAAGTGAACATAGAAACTACTTCGCACAGTTTAGAAAGTTAATGATATATGGTTAAGTGTGCACACTGCGCATTGAGGTGCGAAAAATATGTATGTCGCAATTGAAAAGGACAGGGTTGCCGGCAAACCAGCTGTTTTAATCGCTGTTAATTCTCCGGATTCCAAGCAGAAACAAGAGTTACTGAACATTCTGGCTCAACGGTATAAGTTAACTCCGTACAAAAAAGGGCTATACGTCCTAGAGGAGGAAGACTCTATTCCTCCTGTAAAAGCGTATATCCAGGAACGATTTCCAAACATCCGTTTTGTTTCCATGGTTGAAATTGAAATGTTCGGTTGATTTAATTAAGAACGAGGTTATCGAAATGCAAGAATCGGAAGGCCAATCCCCCAACAGCTTTCTAAACTTCATCAATGCATATGTACATATTATAGCCTAAAATTTGAGATAGTGAAAGTAGCGTAGAATTATTTAATTGTGCCTAACCTCACTTAGCTTTTTAATTATAACTGATTAACCAATCATGAACTTCGCGTGTGAAATATGATGAAATTTAATATCGAAGAATTCGCTAATGGGCAGATTTCAACAATTTGCAAGGCTATTAAAAGCAAAAGAAGTATTATAATTGCTTTTTCTGGTGGAGTTGACAGTTCAGTAGTTACAGCTCTTGCCTACAGAGCGTTAGGCAATAAGGCGTTAGCGGTAACTATCGATTCACCTCTTTTAACACGAAGTGAATTAGATGAGGCGAAGAAGGTTGCAAAGCAAATAGGGATCTCTCATCTAGTGGTTAAGGAGAACGAACTTAGACTACCTGAATTTGCCGAGAATCCGCGAAATCGATGTTACTTTTGTAAAAAGAATACCTTCAAAGCTTTGCGGAAGATTGCGGAGAAGAAGGGGTTTGAGATTATTGCAGACGGCACAAATCTAAGCGATTTAGGTGAGTATAGACCTGGATTAAAGGCAGCAAAGGAAGAAGATGTCTATAGTCCCTTACTTGAAGCTGGTTTAAATAAAGTACATGTCCGCCTAATCGCCAAATTTCTAGGATTGCCCACAGCAGATAAACCGTCTAACGCGTGTTTGGCGTCAAGGGTACCTTACGGACAAAAGATAACTTCAGAGAAAATAAATCGCATAGCTGCTGCGGAGAGTTATATTAAAAAATTGACCGGCGTCAAAACTCTACGTGTAAGAGATCATGAAGGGCTAGCCCGTATAGAAGTGGGACGAAGTGAACGTAGATTATTCAACGAAGATTCCATGGATAAGATTACAAGAAAATTAAAAAAGTTTGGATATAGGTTTGTAACATTGGACTTACAAGGCTATAGATCTGGAAGCTTTGATTCTTAGATCTGTGTTGGCTGAAAATTCAAAGAATTTTCAGGAGGTCTGCCCGAGTAATTATGCCTACCACGGTACCTTTTTTAGACACTAATACCGCGGAGTAAACCTGTAGAAGGCTTGAAAGTAGCTCTGATGGCGTGTCTTCACTTACTTGAGGGAAACTTTCTTCCATTATTTCTTCGGTTGGCAATTTATTTATGTGAGCCAAATCTTTGCCAGCCAGAATTTGTCGCAGAATAGTTTTTTCGGAAATGTTGCCGACAGGTTGTTTTCCATCAAAAACAGGAAGTTGAGAGTATCCATGGCTTTTCATTAACTGCACGGCCTTGGAGACCGGGTCACTTTTCTGAACGCCGACAATTTTGCTGTGAAGCAATTTTCCCGCTATAATCTCATTCTTGACTTCCAATCGTTCAATTGCATCAAAAATACCCTTTACTTTACGGTAGGAAGAGTCGATTTTTCCAGATTCAAGTTTTGCAATTAGAGATTGGCTTACGCCAGCTAATTTGGCTAGTTCAGCTTGTTTTAAACCTAGCAGTCGCCTCTTTCTGGCAATTTCTTCGAGTGGCGGGAACATGAATCAGTAATATTTACATTTATTTAATATTCTTTTTGGAATAATCTATGCAAAAAAGTATATAACGCCGTTATAGCCTGTACTTGGCTAACTGATCAGAAAATCAGGAGGTATACTATAAATTGTCAAAAAGGAAATTGGACACTTTGGCTGTGCACGCTGGACAGGAGAACGCTGACCCTACAACAGGAGCTAGGGCAGTTCCCATATATCAAACTGCATCGTACGTTTTTAAGAGTACAGAACATGCGGCAAATCTCTTCGCTCTAAAGGAATTTGGAAATATCTATACCCGTATTATGAATCCGACAAACGATGTTTTCGAACGAAGAATCGCTGCTATTGAAGGAGGCACAGGTGCTCTGGGAGTTGCTTCAGGGCAGGCTGCTCAAGCTTTAGCCCTTTTAGCTATTACGCAAGTTGGCGACGAGATTGTTTCCGCAAACAATCTTTACGGTGGAACATATCAGCAATTCCACTATACCTTCGATAAACTAGGAAGAAAAGTTAAGTTTGTCGATTCTGCAAAGCCAGATGAATTCAAAAAAGCGATTACTACAAGGACAAGGGCAATCTATGCTGAGACTATTGGTAATCCCAAATTGGATGTACCCGATTTTGAAGCAATTGCACATATAGCGCATGAAGCGGGAATTCCTTTTGTCGTAGATAATACCGTCGGCATCGGATTGGTTAGACCCATAGATTACGGAGTGGACATAATAACTGCTTCTGCGACCAAGTACATAGGTGGGCACGGCACATCAGTAGGCGGAGTAATCGTTGACTCGGGAAAATTCAATTGGAGTAACGGCAAATTTCCTGAATTCACTGAGCCCGACCCTAGCTACCACGGATTAAAATATTGGGAAACCTTCGGAGATTTTCCAGGTCTAGGCAACGTGGCCTTTATAATCAAGGTAAGAGTTCAATTGCAGAGAGACCTAGGTGCGGCTCTAAGTCCCTTCAACGCCTTTTTGTTCCTACAAGGATTAGAAACATTACCATTAAGACAACGAAAACATTCAGAAAACGCCCTAAAAACTGCTAGATTCTTGAAGTCACATCCTCTAGTCTCCTGGGTTAACTATCCAGGTTTGGAAGAACATCCAAGCCATAAACTGGCAGTCAAATATTTAAAGGGTAATTTCGGGGGTCTTGTAGGTTTTGGAATAAAAGGCGGACTGGAATCTGGGAAAAGATTCATAGAATCAGTGAAGCTTTTCTCGCACCTTGCAAATATCGGAGATTCAAAGAGCCTCGTTATTCATCCTGCATCAACAACGCATCAACAATTAACTCGCGAAGAGCAAGCAGAAACGGGAGTTACAGAAGACTACATCCGACTCTCCATAGGAATAGAAGATTTTGAAGATATCAAGGAGGATATAGACCAGGCTTTAAGAGCTGCAGTAAAGCGATAAAACAGATTCTAATTTGCATGTAAGAATCTGTTTCGCCCTTGTAACGCATTGAGGTGAGAAACGATGGCTGAACTTAGTAAAAGCGTAGGAATCGTAGAAACAAAATATTTCACATTTGCAAATTCACCAAACGAATTAATACTTGAATCTGGCGAAAAACTTGGGCCGATCACTCTAGCCTACGAGACGTATGGCAAACTTAATGACCAAAAGTCGAATGCAGTCCTAATTCTCCACGCCCTTTCAGGAGACGCACATGCAGCAGGATTTCATAAGGGAGATAAAAATCCTGGTTGGTGGGACGCGATGATCGGGCCAGGTAAAGGCTTTGATACAGATAAATATTTTATTATATGCTCAAATGTGTTAGGCGGTTGTAAGGGCTCCACAGGTCCATCCTCCCAAAATCCGCGAACAGGTAAACCTTACGGTCTTGATTTTCCAATCGTAACTGTAAAAGATATGGTAAACGCACAGCGCCACTTAATCGACCATTTAGCAATTGAGCAGCTCTTGGCCGTAGCTGGCGGATCAATGGGTGGAATGCAAGTTTTACAATGGATGTTTTCCTATCCAGATAAAATACTCTCCGCCATCCCTATAGCGACAGCACTTAAGCATTCTCCCCAACAGATTGCCTTTAATGAGGTAGGCCGACAGGCGATTATGGCCGACAACAATTGGAAAAACGGCAATTATTATGGCGATACGCCTCCTGATAAAGGGTTAGCCATAGCCAGAATGATAGGGCACATAACCTTTATGAGCGATGTTTCTATGACTGAGAAATTCGGTAGGCGTTTTACTGTTAACAAACAGCCATTTAAATTCGGCACGGACTTTGAGGTAGAAGGATATCTGAGATACAGAGGCAATAATTTTGTTAAAAGATTTGATGCTAATTCCTATCTATATATAACTAAAGCTATCGATTACTTCGATCTCTTAAAAGAGAAAACTATACATGAAGTTTTTGGAGGATTAACAGCAAAAGTTCTCGTTATAGCGTTCAAATCAGATTGGCTGTATCCAGCATATCAGTCTCAAGAGATTGTCAGAGCTTGCAAGTCGGCGGGAGTAGATGCAACCTACTGTGAAATAAATTCTACCTATGGGCATGATGCATTTCTCCTCGAGGTTGAAGAAGAAACGTACTTGATCAAGCATTTCCTGAAAAAAGTATCCAATGGAAGCGAGGTATAATCAAGAATGCAATATGGTTCAACTAGATCTGATTATCAAGCTATTATTGAATGGGTAGAAAAGGGTTCATCTGTACTGGATCTCGGATGTGGCGAAGGAGAATTGTTATCTGATCTTGTGGAAGAGAAACAAGTGAAGGCTCGAGGGATAGAGGTGGACGAAAAAGCGATATATATGTGCGTAGCCCGCGGCTTGAGCGTTTTCCAACAGGATATAGATACGGGTCTGTCAGAATATACCGACCATAGCTTTGACTATGTGGTACTAAACCAAAGTCTACAACAGGTTAAAAAACCAGATTTTGTCATGAAAGAAGCAATGCGAGTAGGCAAGAAAACCATTGTGGGTTTACCCAACTTTGCACATTATTACGCAAGATTTCAACTATTCTTTAGAGGAAAAGTTCCAGTGACCCCCGCGCTTCCTTACGAATGGTATAACACTTCAAACTTACACTTCCTGAGCATTCTAGACTTCATCGAATATTGTGAGAAAAGGAATATCAAAATCGAGCACTCAGTTTTTATTAGCAAAAATAAAAGAGTGAAAGTATTTCCAAATTTATTCGCGGAAATTGGTATCTTCCTGCTTTCACATATATGAAAACTGCATAGCCTTCAATGATGACGTACGCAAGCATAGGAATTCTTGTCTTTCTTTCATTCCTCAAGTTAGCCGTTTTCCATAAGAACTAAAAAACATCCATGCAAAGATTAAAGTATGAAATAAATCCGAGTTAGAACACAATTTATGGTCGGGAGGAAAATTATTGCATTCAGCAACTAAACCAAATCGGACTTTAGATTGCATAGGACTTTACTGCCCAGATCCAGTTTTCAGAACACGCATTGAGCTTGATAAAATGGAGAAGGGGGAAATTTTGGAAGTAATCGCTGATGATCCGGCGGCTGAAGAGGATATTAAGAGCCTTATTAAACGACTTGAGCAGGAGATACTTCTAATTCACAAAGAAGGAAGCGTCCTCCAAATTTTAATAAAAAAAGTAAGATGAAAGATAATTTTAATTTAGTGAAAAAAGAAGAAGATATTATATATACAGGCAAGTGACGTTGAAACATTAACAATATGGTATTATAAGTGGACAATGTGTCTCTGACCTGAAGAGTGATTCAATCATGCCAAAGGTTTACATGGATCATGCGAACGGCGTGCCAGTGGACAAACGTGTCCTCGAAGCGATGTCGCCATATTTCTCTAAAATGTATGGGAATCCCTCTTCTATTCACTCTTTTGGCAAAGAAGCTATAGTTGCAATTGAAGAGGCTCGTAAAAATGTTATGCAACTTGTCGGAGCGGCGAAGAATGAAGAGATTATTTTCACATCTGGAAGCACTGAAAGCAACAATTTGGCGCTTAAAGGTGTAGCTTTAAGGAATAAAGATAAAGGAGACCACATAATCACCAGCTCGATAGAGCATATCTCTATCTTGAATATATGTAGAGATCTTAGCAAACAAGGCTTCAAGATAACATATCTTCCAGTCGATAAATACGGTATTATAGACGTCGAATCATTAAAGGAACAGATAACTGATAAGACAATATTAGTTTCAACTATGTACGCTAATGGAGAGATCGGAACAATAGAGCCAATCAAAGAGATAGGCGAGATTGTTCACAGCAAGGGCGCCCTTCTACATGTTGATGCGACAGCGGCGGCAGGGCAGGTACCAATAAATGTTCAAGATGAGAACATTGACCTAGCTTCGCTATCCTCAAACGATATGTACGGACCGAAGGGAATGGGTGCAGTATATATTAAAACAGGGACGAGAATTATACCTATAATTCAAGGTGGAGGTCAAGAAAGAGGTTTGCGTTCCGGAACCGAGAACGTGCCAGGAATAGTAGGTATGGGAAAGGCAGCTGAAATAGTTAAAGCGGAGATGAAAGTGGACGCAAATAATCTTTCGATGCTAAGAGACCTATTAATCAAGGGCGCCACAAGCAGTATTCCGGAATCCCATCTAAATGGGCATCCTACAAAGCGATTGCCAAACAATGCTAATATCAGATTCAGCTACATTGAGGGCGAATCTATGCTTCTGAATCTTGATATGGAAGGCGTAGCCTGCTCCTCTGGTTCCGCCTGCACCTCGAAGACACTTGAGCCATCACACGTCTTGTTAGCAATTGGCTTGAGGCATGAAGAGGCGCATGGTTCTCTCCTACTTACCTTAGGAAGACAGAACACTGAGGAAGAAATAAAATACGTGCTAAGCTTATTGCCCGGCATCGTTAAGAAACTGCGAACAATTTCGCCTCTAACTCCAAAGGAGCTTTTGACCTAAAATGTATACAGAGAAAGTAATGGAGCATTTCCGAAATCCCCATAACATGGGAGAGATTCAAGATGCAGACGGTGTTGGAACCGTGGGCAACCCAGTCTGCGGCGACTTGATGACCATATACATAAAGGTAAAAGATGACGTGTTAGCCGATGTTAAATTCAAAACGTTTGGCTGCGGAGCTGCAATAGCAACTAGCAGCATGATAACGGACCTAGCCAAAGGTAAGACTCTTGATGAGGCGATGAAGATAACGCGAGCGAATGTAGCTGAAAACTTGGGTGGTCTACCACCGGTAAAGATACATTGCTCAAACTTAGCTGCGGATGCTTTACACGCGGCTATAGAGGACTATAGAAAAAAGAAGGAGAGTAAGGGATGAGTTCTTCTGTGAAATGTGAGATGTGTAATGCTGAAATTTCAGGTGAGAAATGCATCTTCGCGACTTACAAACTGGTCGTAGATGGCAAGGAACACTACTTCTGCTGTGAGCAGCACGCTAAGAACTTCAAAAAGAAATATCAGAAGCGCAAAGTGAACACTAACAAACAAAAGAAATAGAATTCGGAATCACTGGCACGCGATTGAAAAGACTAAGAGAGCAAAGTCAGTCCTGAAACAGTCCGAGCACTGTGTTTGTCAAATATTAGTTTTTCCTAGAACCACATTGTTGCATAAGCGTCAAGAGCAAGGTCGTTCAGCGTGGCCGCGCCTACAATCTTCACGCCGGGAATCAGATTCACTTTTTCCCATCCCAGCATCTGTTTAGAGGCTTCACACACATCGATTTCAATTCCCATCTGCATTGTTTTTTGAAGCATTTCCGCAACGCTGGGGAATGTCCCAAGCTTAATCTTTTCAGCTGCTCCAGGAAGCAGTATCCTCAATGCCTGACCTAAATAGTATAGTTTAGGTTTTAAGCCCATGGCTTTCGCCGTCTGCGCTAGAACTAAAGGCGAATACTGTCTTTCAGGATTGTCGCTTGTCTGCACATATAGAATAAATTTCTCATCTTTCATAAATTTCACCTATTAAATAATATAAAAATACATCAATATTAATTCAACTAATGCTTTAGCCGCCTACTAAATTGAATTTCGCTCTGTCGAAAAGCTTTGTATTTCTTCTACTCGTGCATAAGCTACGGCTTTATTGAAGCCCGCATCTTAGCCCCATATTTCTCTTTATACTGCTCTAAACACCCTTTACAACAAAAGTAGCGTTCTTGATCATTAATTCTAAGTATCAACGGTTCACCCTTTATCTCGCTCCCACAGAAATCGCAAATTAATCGTAAACCCATACTGGGTCGAATTGTGGCTTCCTGCTCTTCTTTAATGGTTTTTGTAACTATGTTGCTTGATATGACCGTTGCGCCTTCAAGACCTGCAATTTTAGTTGACAAGAAATCATTCAAAGCATCCACACTATCAACAACGATTCTAATTGTCAAGTTGCTTTCTCCAGTAGTTTGACAGATGTTCCTTACCTCTTCAATTTCAGCCAACTTGCCAGCAACATTATCAAGCTTAGACGCCTCAACCCTCAAGGTGACGATTGCAACTATACCTATCTTAATTTTATTTGGATCAAGCATAGGCGCTATTTTTTTTATAATCCCCATGTTCATCATTCTTTTCACTCGACTTTCAACCGTAGGAGTGCTAACAGAAGCAGCTTTGGCTATTTGTCGGTATGATCTACGGCCATCCTCCATTAAAGCCCTTAGAATTATAAAGTCAGTCTTATCTAGTTCAGCGGACAAAATTATACACCAAGACACGGTATAACCTAGCGAAACTTAAAGCTTTACGATAAACAAGCGTTCAGCCTGTTTTAAAAACTACTCTTCCCTAATCCATTTAGTGCCCTCGGGATAATCCCTGAGCATAATTCCCATTTCTTTTAATTTTTCCCGAATTTCATCAGCTTTTTTCCAATCTTTATTTTCCCTAGCCCTATTTCTTTCCTCAATAAGTCTTCTCTCGTCTTCCGATAGCCTCTTCACTTTTCTTTCTACTGTGAATAATCCAAATATTTCTCCAAGCTCAGTGATGGTGTCTGATATCTTAATCAGTAGCTGTTTACTCGTCCCTCTAGTAGCAACTTTATTCCCTATTCTTGCTATTTTAAATAAATTAGCCAAAGATTTTGCAGTATTGAAATCATTATCCATGTCATCTAGAAATTTTTGCTTTAACCTTGAAACCTGCTCATCTATACTCTTCTCCCTTTTCCCTAGGTCTCTAACTTCCTCCGCATTTTTAATCTGCAGTTGAAGCTTATTCATTGTACTGTAAAAGCGGTTCAAACTCAACTTTAATTGATTTAAAGTTTTTTCCTCAAAATCAACAGGTCTCCTATAATGTGTTGAAAGCACAAAAAGCCTGAATACTTCAGGTTCGTATTTATTCAGTAAATCTCTTATTCTAATTATATTTCCGAGGGATTTCGACATCTTCTTTCCATCAATTGTTAGAAAACCTGTATGCACCCAATAATTCACAAACGGCTTTTTTCCGCTGTATCCCTCTGACTGGGCAATCTCGTTTTCGTGATGTGGAAAGATTAAGTCTTTTGCACCCCCGTGAATGTCAAACTGCCTTCCCAAATACTTCATCGACATAGCTGAGCATTCAATATGCCACCCAGGTCTCCCTTCACCCCAAGGGCTTTTCCAGTGAGGCTCGCCCTCCTTAGCCCTCTTCCATAAGGCAAAATCGGCGGGATTTCTCTTTTTCTCATCTATTTCAACTCTGGCACCAGCCTTCATCTCCTCCATGGTCTGGTGAGAAAGTTTACCGAAATCCGTTATCTTAGTTACATCAAAATAGACGTCCCCATCCGACTCGTATGCAAAACCCTTCTTAACTAGCGTCTGAACCATCTCAATAATTTCTGGCATATGCTCCGATACCCTTGGGTAAGCATCTGCTCTCTCAACACCTAATGCCCCCATATCCTCAAAGAAAGCAGTTTCAAATTTATCAGCCAACCTGAACGGATCTTCACCCGTTTCCTTAGCTCTATTAATTATCTTATCATCAATATTCGTAATATTCACGATGTATTTGACGTCAAATTCTCTATATCGCAGGTAACGAACCATCACATCAAAAGCTATGTAAGTCCTAGCATGCCCTATGTGCGAATAATCATAAACAGTCGGACCGCAGACATACATCCCTAATTTATTCTCAATCCTAGGTCTAACCTCTTCTATTTTTCCGCTCAGCGTATTATAGACCTTTATTGGCATATGTCCACCCACAACATGTTTTTCTACAAACTTATGCCGAGGGAGGGATTTGAACCCCCATAAACGGCGTTGCGGGCCGTCACATAGCCACTCTGCCACCTCGGCACCTTTCTTTAAAATCGGAAGAGTCTCATTAAGTTTATTTCACATCGATTGGAATCATTACACGAGCAGTGAACATATGGCAAAGGATCCTGTCTGTGGTATGTTTGTGGATACGCAGACTGCTGAATTCAAAGCGACTGTTAGAGGAACGACTTACTATTTTTGCAGCCAGACCTGTATGAAAGAGTTCATGGCTCCTGAAGTTGAGATTAAACACTTAAAAATCTCTGTAGTCGCTGGAATAATTTTAAGTGCACTAATTCTTTTCTTGACATATATTAGTTTCCTGCCCCGGGTTGCCAATAACTATATTCTCCTTGCCCTTGACACGCCCATTCAATTCATTTTTGGATGGCGTTTCTACAGAGGAACCTACGACGCCATAAAGAACAGAATGGGAAACATGGACACTCTCATAGCATTAGGCACAAGCGCCGCTTGGGTATACAGCACTTCTGTAACATTTTTTCCATCTTTTTTCACTTTCAGCGGAGTTTACTTTGACACAGCAGCAGTCATAATCACGCTGGTACTCACGGGAAGATTCTTAGAACATATTAGCAAGGGTAGGGCTTCTGAGTCTGTGAGAAGACTTATGGATCTTCAACCCCGTCTTGCCCATGTAATAAGAGATGAAAAAGAAGTTGAGATACCTGTTGAACAAATACAGGTTGAAGACCTCTTCATAGTTAGACCGGGTGAAAAAATTCCCGTAGACGGCACTGTAGTTGAGGGACGCTCCTCAGTAGATCAGTCCATGATTACGGGTGAAAGCATTCCTGCGGAGAAGAATATAGGTGATGAAGTTGTAGGGGCGACAATTAACAAAACAGGTTTGCTGAAGATTAAAGCAACAAAGGTAGGTCAGGACACTACATTGGCTCAAATAGTTAAACTTGTGGAAGAAGCCCAAATCGGAAGAGCATCAATACAGAAGCTCGCAGACAGAGTGGC
>CAYYPV010000012.1:0-5300 GCA_964473665.1 uncultured Candidatus Bathyarchaeia archaeon | reverse complement strand
ATCCATAACTCTGTTGGAGAATACGCCCAATCTGAACAGGGGCTCATTTTCTGATCTCAAGTTGAATGCTAAGAAGATGTGTGCGAAAATCCATGTTGAAAAAGCTACAGTTTGTGCATGAAGTAGATTACCCGTCAAATAGTATGTCAACAGATAGCATGTAGACACCGCAATGAATAAGCCTAAAGCACTGATGAAAATGCTTGTCAACATAGATTTTGTCATAAACTTTTCCTTTGGGTTACGAGGATGCCGCTTCATTATGTCTGCTTCTTCTCTTTCAGCCACAAAACCGCTGGAGGCCGCGAGATCCATGAAAAGCTCCAAAACAATTATCTGAATTGGCGCAAATGGAAAAGGAATTCCTAGAATTAACGGAAGAATAAAAATAGCCACTAAAGCTACTTTAACAGCAAGATAATATCGAATTCCCTTCTTGAGATTATCAAAAATCTTCCGCCCCGCTCTAACTGCGTGTCCAACTGTAACAAAATTATCATCAGTCAAAATCATGTCCGCAGCCTCCTTAGCCGCATCCGTGCCACGCAAACCCATAGCTACACCTATCTGCGCTTCTTGAAGAGCCGGTGCATCATTGACGCCGTCTCCAGTTACTGCAACAACCTCGCCTGACTCTTTTAGAAGCCGCACAATTCTTAGTTTATGTTCAGGAGATATCCTGGCGAAAACGGATGTGGTTTTTAACGCTGCTTTAAGTTGATCATCAGTCATGGATGAAATTTCGGGACCTGTTAGCAGTCTTTGATTGCTGTCTATTCCTACCTGAGTTGCAATGGCTTTTGCCGTGTCGGGGTGATCTCCAGTCAACATTATGACCTTAATACCTGCTTCTTGGCATGAGCGAACCACATCGCGAACTTCAGGTCTGGGCGGATCGATAAAACTTACCATGCCCACAAAGACAAGTTTCTTCTCCAAATCTTCCCTAGTTTCATCATTTTCTGTTATACGGCGATAAGCTAAGGCTAGAGCACGCTCGCCCATGCGTGCAACTTCATCAACTGCCTTAGTTGCGTTCTCTTTATCCTGCTCAGTGAAGACCTCTTTATTCCCATTTTCCAAAATTTCCGCCGATTTATTAATGATAGCTTCAGGCGCGCCGCTTGCATATAGATAAAGGTCTTTATCCTTTTTGTAAATGTAAGAAGTCATTTTCAGTTTGTTGTCGAAGCTAAACTCATTTTGAAGTACATAGCTATTCTTTAATTCATGAGCATCGATTCCAACTTTCTGTGCAGCTTCAAAAATAGCCACCCCCATGGGGTTCAAATTTTGCGTTCTCTCATACTCTGAGTTAGTCAAAGTGCCTGTAGCGAGGATGCCTGCCTCAAAAAGCTGTTTTTCATCATTAGAAATTGATTGAGTCAATTTTCCATCAAGATATACGTGTCCTAACTTCATAGCGTTCTCAGTTATTGTCCCGGTTTTGTCTGTGGCAATCACTGTGACACTTCCCAATGTTTCAGCCGCTTCAAGGTGCTTCACAAGCGCATGCTTGCGGGTAAGTTCGTATGCCCCAACAGCCAAAACCATCGTGATGACAATTGGTAGCTCTTCTGGGATTACCGCAAAGGCCAAAGATAGACCCGTCAGAATCATAGTCTTAAACGGCTGTCCCCGGAGGAAACCTAGAACGGGAATAAGAATACTGAAGAAGATGGCGATCCAAACAAGAACTCCGGTTAGTTCTCGCATAGTCAACTGCAACGGTGTTCTCGGAACTTTAGCTGCTTTTGCGACTTCAGAAACTCTTCCAAGCTCCGTGTTTCTCCCAGTTGCGACAATAACAGCCAGCCCCTCTCCTTGGGTGATCAGTGTTCCATCGAAAATCAAGTTAGATAATTCAGTAATCCCAGTATGTTCAGACTGAATAACTTCAGCATCTTTGGACACTGGAAAGGATTCACCGGTAAGCGATGATTCGTCCACTTGAAGCCCGTAAGATTTAACCACCCTCGCATCAGCCGGAACCTTTTGCCCCACTTTCAGCGGCAAGATGTCGCCGGGAACAAGCTGAGTTGTAGGCACCTCCCTAACTTTGCCTTCCCTTAAGACGAGGGTTGTAGGTGAAGCCAAATCCTTTAGAGCTTTAATTGAGCGTTTGGCTTTGAACTCGTTGTAAACCTCAACCAAAACAAGAATGGTGATAACAATAAAAATTGTCACTGCATCTAAAAGATTGCCCCAAATGCTGTAAAAAACTCCTACAACTAATAGAAGAAGAATCATAGGTTCGGTAATTTCTTCTTTAAGAACGTCTATGAAGCCTTCTTCCTCTTCCTCAACAAACTTGTTCTCACCAAACTTTCGAAGCCTCTCCTCTGCCTCTTTAATAGAAATACCGTTATCCGAGTCTGTATCAAGCTCTTTAACGACATCATTCGCGCTTTTAGATGCCCAATAATCCGCTTTTGAGTTCACCGCATCGCTTCCCTAGCAGGTTACCAAATTCTCCCTTTTTTCTCTCGATAAATCACTAATCCTATCTTGGAGCCTAATGAATTTGATGATAAGCTATATCTAATTTCTAACACAACGTTAAGGTTATGGAGACTTCAGTGAAGGTTCTCATAGTAAGCTACGGCTCAAGAGAAACCGCTATGGTGGATGCACTAATCCAAAGCCCAAAATACAAAGTTAAACTCTACATCGCTGACAAACAGAGAAACCCATTCAACATAGAAAAAGCGAAAGAGCATCTAGTAATCCCAGATCTAAACGTCAAACTGATCAGCAGATTCGCAAAGAAACACAAAAACGAAATTGACTTCGGAATAGTAGGCCCGGAAAAACCAATAATTGACGGAGTAAGAGACCTCATAGAAAAAGAAACACGCATCCCCATCATATGTCCAACAAAAAAATACGCATTAGAAGCCAGCAAAGCAACCCAACGCCAACTACTAGAAAAAATTGTCCCTGCAGCAAACCCGAAATTCAAAGTGTTCGACCCAAAAATATACGGCGAAAGAAAAAGTAACCTTATGCGTGATATTCAAAAATGGGTTAACGAACTAGGCGGAGTAGAAAAAACAGTAATAAAACCGGACAAACCAGGGTTCGGAAAAGGCGTAGCAGTAGGCGGAGAACACTACTCAAACTTCGACCAAGCCCTCGAAATCTTCTTCGGCTCATACGGAGGAAAAACGCAGGAAAAAGTAATAATAGAAGAAAAACTTGAAGGCGAAGAATCAAGCTTCCAAGCTTTCTGCGACGGCGAACACCTAATCCCTCTTCCAGAAACTAGGGATAATAAAAGAGCATTCGACGGGGATACAGGCGGAAATTCGGGCGGAATGGGTTCGTATAAAGATAAGGATGACTGGCTTCCATTCATGACTGCTCATGATACGGAAAAAGAAATCGAGACGGTCAACAAAATCTTCAACTACATGAAAGGCGACGGCACTAACCCTGAACTCCGCGGGGTTCCATTTTACGTAGCATTCATACATACTGCAACAGGACCAAAAATACTGGAAATAAACAGCAGGCCTGGTGACCCCGAAATACAGAATATTCTTCCAATAATCAAAGACGACTTCGTAGACATCTGCTACGACATGATCAATGGAACTCTAAAACACGTTAAATGTGAAAAAAAAGCAACAGTAACCATCTACAAAGTACCTCCAAATTACGGAGGTTACGCAGAGGCATTCCCAAACCGCTTAATAACTGATGAGATAGGCAAACCAGTAAATCTGGGGCAAGCAAAAAAACTTGCAGAAAAATACGGTAATAACATCAGAATCTATCCAGGATCAATGGAACTTAGAGAAGACGGACAAATCTACGCTTTAAAATCCAGAACAGTAAACGTAGTCGGAATCGCTGAAGATATACAAGCAGCTAGAATGATTTCTCTAGAAGGCATTAAAGCAATCAAAGGAGGAGCTCTTTGGAATAGAACCGATATCGCCTCGAGAGAACACATCGACAAAAGTATCGATCACATGAGAAAAATCCGAGGAGTAATGCGTTGAAAAGAGTGTTCATTACAGACTTGGAAGGGCCAATCTCAAAAAACGATAACGCATTTGAAATAACCGCGAATTTTCTTCCAAACGGAGATAAATTCTTCACAGTATTGAGCAGGTATGACGACATTCTTGCCGACGTCTTTAAGAAGCCAGGCTACAAAGCCGGTGACACGTTAAAACTTATTTTACCCTTTTTGAAGGCTTACGGATTGACAAATGAAAAGATTCAGGAATACTCAGCCGCAAACATTCTACTTCTGCCGATGGCTGAAAAAACCTTACAGTACATCAACCAAATAATGCCGACCTATATCGTGAGCACTAGCTACGAACAATTTATATGCGCATTATGTGAACAAATAAAATTTCCAAAAGAAAACGCCTATTGCACAAAGCTAAACCTGGATAAATATAAAATCGAAAAAACAGAAATCCAAACATTGAAGGAGCTTGCTGGAGAAATATCTAGGATGCCAATAATGGACATTCCGGAAAAAGCAAAATCAGCTAAAGACTTCTCCGAGCGGGATCAAAAAACAATAAAACAGCTTAACAAAATGTTCTGGGAAAAGATTCCAAAAATGAAAATCGGCAAGATTCTAAAGGAAGTAAACCCCGTCGGCGGAACAGAAAAAGCAAACGTAATACAAGAAATAATAAAGAAAACTGGAACAAAACCCTCCGATATTATGTATGTAGGCGACAGTATAACTGACGTACCAGCCTTTCAGAAAACGAAAAAAGGCGGCGGACTTGCAGTATCATTTAACGGCAACAGCTACGCCATAAGAGAAGCAGAAATCGCAGTAATGTCTGACACAACGCTTCCGACTTCGATTCTAGCGGACACATTTAACAATCTAGGAAAGAACGGTGTAGTTAAACTTGTAAAACAATGGAGCCTTAACACCTTTAAAAAATACAGAGTTAATAAAACGCTGCAAAAACATGCGAAGGAACTCTACACAAAAAAACTTCCGCGCGTTGAAATAATCATCGACAAAAATAGAGGTAAACTAATGCAGGAAAGCAGCGACTACAGAAAAACAGTGAGAGGAATTAAAATAGGCGCGTTAGGATAAGTAAACCGAAATAAAGTGAGGGCATAATGAAAAAAAGTGAACTAGTAAAAGTCGAAGATACATATGCCGAAGGTTTTGACGGACTTTATTCTAGGCTAATAATCACAGCAAAAAATGAAAAGCTACTGAAAAAAGCAGCCTATAACTCCACGGCCCTACCGTTAACAGTGCTCGGAGAATCAGAAGGAGGAGTAGAAAAATGGCTTACGCCGCT
>CAYYPV010000011.1:0-3148 GCA_964473665.1 uncultured Candidatus Bathyarchaeia archaeon | reverse complement strand
ACAATCCACGATCGTTAAAGCTGAAAACTTAGCAGCTGGATACCGAGACAATATAGTTTGGCGAAACGCTAGTTTTACCGTTGATCGCGGCAAGTTTGTAGCCATCATTGGACCTAACGGGTCTGGAAAAACGACTCTGTTTCGTCTGCTTCTAGGATTACAGCAGCCCATCAGCGGCGACATCTATATATTCGGTGATCGGCCCAGTCGCGGCAATCCCCAGATCGGCTACGTGCCTCAGCGACACGAAATAGATATCGAAACTAATATTGAATGTCTCGAATTAGTGCGGCTGTCAATCTCTGGGAAACGGTGGGGCTTCAACCCATTTTCTCAAAATGAGCGTAAAGTCGCTTTAGAAGCGTTAGACGCTGTTGGGGCAACAGGATTAGCACATCGACCCCTCAACACATTATCAGGAGGCGAATTACAGAGGATATTTCTAGCTGAAGCATTAGTAGGCAATCCCTCCATATTGTTACTTGACGAGCCATTATCTAATCTTGATATTAGACGCGCAAAGGAATTAGTACAGCTTGTCAACCAAGTCGTTCGAACGCGTAACGTAACAGCATTTCTAGTCGCACATGACATCAATCCTCTCCTACCTTTCCTCGACAACGTTATTTACATCGCATACGGCAAAGTAGCGACTGGAAAGCCGAAAGAAGTCCTAACTTCGGCGCATCTCACCGCTTTGTACGGTGTTCCCGTTGAGGTTATGAGAGACTCCAAAGGAAACATCGCGATCATAGGCAACGAAGATTACTGTGGGAACTTCTGTCCGGAGACATAATATGGCGTTCAGCATCAATCTACTCGCCGACCTCCTACAGATGCTTCATTACCAATTTATGCAACATGCATTTGAGGCCGGAACAGTAGTCGCAATTGTAGCAGGCATCGTAGGCTACTTTGTTGTGCTGCGCAGGTCCTCGTTCGCCGCACATGCTCTCTCACACATAGGTTTTGCCGGAGCTGCAGGGGCTGTATTGTTTGGGGTAAGTCCAGTTTTAGGTCTTCTCCTGTTTACAAGCGTAGGCGGATTCGGGATGGCCGTACTTGGTAAGCGGGCTGCACAGCGTGATGTTCAGATAGGCACAGTTCTCGCATTTATGCTGGGCATAGGTGTACTATTCATCAGCCTTTACACTGGGTACGCAACAGAAGCTTATTCCATCCTATTTGGAGAAATACTGGGCATCAGCAGTAGCGATGTCATTCTAACACTAGTTGTCGGTTTGGTAATTCTTTTGGCAGTCGCGATTGTGTATAGACCACTTTTGTTTGCTTCAATTGATGAAGATGTAGCCGAAGCAAAAGGTATGCATGTACTTCTGCTTGGCATAATCTTCATGCTTTTGGTTGCAGTTGCCACCTCAATTTCGGTTCAAGTAGTCGGAGTTCTTCTCATCTTTTCATTGATGGTCACGCCAGCTGCAATTGCTCAAAGAGTAGCAAGGCAACCACTGCACGCCTTAACAATCTCTATAGCTATTGCCCTAATCGCCACATGGTCAGGGCTCTTCATTTCGTTTTATTTACCATATCCCGTGAGTTTTTTCATAACAACAATAGTATTCATTCTTTACCTACTTGTCCTGTACATTTATCCAAGAATCAAATCCATTAACCTGAAATAAAAATTGAAGTTAACGAGAAATATGCTCCGCTGCTAAAAAAGAAGCTAAACATAAAAATCTAGAAAATAATCGTCAAACTCAATAGTGTCTTATGCTTGTTTTCTATTAGCTATGATATTATGTCTCTCTAGCAAACTGTTAACTTGGTTCCAATCTATATTCTTCATGAAAGTCTCTATGTAGTTCTTCCTAGCCGTTCCATAATCTAAGAAGTATGCATGCTCATAGACATCCAGTATTAGCAGTGGGGTGCAACCCCAAACTCCGCCTTGGTTATGTGCATCACACAAGTAATTACGTAGTTTACGTTCATCCCAATCATATGCAAGGACAACCCATCCTCTAGCACAGACGCCTAACGCTCTAAACTCCTTCTCCCAAGCTTCATAGGAGCCAAAATCTTCCTTTATCAAGTCAACAATCTTACCTTTAGGAACTCCATCTCCCCCAAGGGCGTCAAAATATCCTTCGTGAAGCTTAACTCCATTCGCCGCAAAAGTTTCTTCGAATTTTAAATCCCTTATCAAGCTAAAGGTTGCGTTCGCTTCATCCAGATTTGCTGCAGGAACTTTGCTTCGTATCTCGTTTACCTTTTTAACGTACCCTGCATAAAGCACATCGTGATGTTCACTCAATTGGCGTGCTGAAAGTCCCTTCAACTCAGCATATTTAAGAGGTTTAACCTTCTTTTCTTCTGTAGACATAATTTTCACCTAACAATTTACCATTTAACCCTTGCATCCCTAATAGATTTTTCCCAAAACCTTAACGCCTGTAATTAACCGATATAAAATTACGGCATGTATTTTTGATCCTACAATATTCACTTATGATTTAATTATAGAAGAGAGAAAATTTTCGTAATTGAACTAAAATGATTTTGACGCCTCACGGAATCCGGCGATAACCTTATCAGCGTTACGTAAGCCGTTAATCACCGCTTTAGCCCTGTATTGGCTTTTCAACGTCCTTAACAATGCTGGCAAAATATAGTTTGAACGCAAATAGAAACTCTTGAAATTCTCCTGAATCATACTGCGAATATCCATAAATGGAACGGCTTCAGGGGAAATTTCTGGGACGCAGACACCGTTCTCCCAATATAACTCCTCATTAAGGACACCTTTCTTCACCAAATCATCCCAGATATCTATTCCTGGAAAAGCATACAGTATGTTGAACTGCGGTACATCTATGTCCAGTTTTTGCGCGAATTTCAGTGTGTTCGAAATTTCCTCTCTGGTCTCATCTGGCGCTCCAACTATAAATGTTCCTATTATGATATCTATTCCAGCCTTCCTAGCAGCTTTAACCGCAGTCTGAGACTGCTCAGGAGTTATTCCTTTATTATAATAATTCAAAATTCGCTGGTTAGCGCTTTCAATTCCAAGATAAAGAACTCGGCATCCAGCCTTCACCATGAATCGGGTCATCTCCGTTGAACAATTATCCACTCGCGACTCACAGATCCACTCCAAATCAATCTTCTCTTTCCTCATTCTCTG
>CAYYPV010000010.1:0-1800 GCA_964473665.1 uncultured Candidatus Bathyarchaeia archaeon | reverse complement strand
TCACCAGTCCCTCTCTTCTCTTATCAGGCTCTTCTTCTCTAGCCTCTATTAATTGGCGTTGTACACTCAACCAAGCTATCTTATGAATCGACTTCTTCGTCCTAGCGATGCGATCTTTATTTTCGGGAGAATTCTGAGTTGGATTAGGCCTATTCTCTTTAGGTATTTCAGTTGTCATAGCTAATCAATCAAAATGACTATGTGAGTATTTATTTAAAACAGTCGAACAAATTCGTAGCAGAGAAGAGTGAAACTAATTCATAGAACAGTAAGGCGATAAGGTTAACATTTGCGAGAAAATTGAGGCTAGAGAAGAAGAATAAGACGGCTATTAGGACAATGAACAGCATCCATCGTCAAACTATAGAGAAGAAACTAAGTGTTCCTCTTGAAGAATGGCGAGAAAAAGAGGCTTTTTCAAAAAAGGCTTATAAACGCTAATAAAACCGACTTTCTGATAACGTGTGCATCCGGAAAATCTATTTTCGCATACAACGCCTAAAATATAGTGCACATTCTACCTTTAAGCGCCAAAAGTAATAAATACGTCCTATTAGTAAAATTCTTAGCTCAATTAAGGAGAATAAGAAAGTTTGAAACGTAAATCAATCTTGCTCATCGTGCTGATCGTCTCTGTACTCGCTTTTTCCTTTATTGCTTACACTAATTCTGCTACTCCCGTATCAGCATGGTTGTATGAGACTATTGATATGGAGCCTGCATGTCATAGCTACGGCTGCAGTCCACACCTTTATGGAACTCCAAGCTTAGGGTCTTCCGCTCTAGGCTTTACTCAATCCTGCAGCGGTTGCCACTCTCTTGCAGCGTCCAGTTTATTGACATGCAGTATATCCTCACTAAGCCTAAATGCAGGGGGAACATCATCTTCCTTTAACGTTGTGTTAACCATAACCGGTTCAGGCAATGTGGCTAATGCTGCTATAGAAGTACCTAGCGGCTGGACGGTCGGCGGCAGCTTCACTACAGGTCCTTTGGCTGACACCGGATCAAATTCCACCACACAATGGTGGGACACCGCAAATCCGGTGAAGACTACAACCACTTTCACAGCAACGATAACAGTGCCATCTAGCACTGCAACCGCCACTTACAAAGTTGACGTATGGGCAGCGACAAATGTCACATGGGCCACTGATCCCAACTACTGCGGAAGCAGCGTAAAAATAGTTATACCTGTAGCCGTCACTGGCACATCTACGTCTTCTTCGACGTCCTCCACTACATCTTCAACTAAATCTTCTACCACGTCTTCTACGACGTCTTCTACCACGTCTTCCACTACGTCTAAATCTTCTTCGACCTCTTCCACCACATCGTCAACTAGTACCAAGTCTTCAACTACAACTTCTACCTCATCAACAACCACTCCTACAATATCCAGCACGGAAGAAGCCGCAATAGTGGTCGTAATAGTAGTCATAGTAGTGATAATTATTGCTGGCTACTGGTACATGATGAGAGGTAAAAAGCCGCCAATGGAAGTTCAACCGCAGCCGCCAAAAGAAGAAGTTCCAACACAATAGTTTACATTAAGTCGCACGGCGTTCTTTATTTTAAAATTTATTATTTTTTTATTTAACTCTGTTTTAGAAGTGGTTACTATTATTAGCATTGTCTTCCAGTAGCGAGTGTTAGCCAGTTTTATGATTTACATAAATAGCAGACATTGTTGACTTCGATAATTTTTGATAAAAATATCAGTCAATAAACCATTGTAATAATTTCTGAGAATGCTCACAGCTACCGTTTTCACAAACAAAATTTTGCTCAATTCGGAGG
>CAYYPV010000009.1:0-40105 GCA_964473665.1 uncultured Candidatus Bathyarchaeia archaeon | reverse complement strand
ACCCGTCAAATTAGCCAATTAATATAAAATGGGCATGATGGGATATAGAACGATTTGTTAGCTGTGGGTCATTGGATGAGCAGTGGTTTAGAGACAAAAAATAAATCAAAAAATAGGATGATAGCTATAGTTGTTATAGTTATCATCGTTGTAGCTGTAGTAGGGGTAGCTGCTTGGCAGCTTTCAATTAAGAAGTCCGCAACCAAACAAACCACCCAAACAGCCTCAATCCAAGTCAATGGGACTGTTGAGAACTGGAGCATAGTCGTTAACGGCACAATGGCTCCTGTTAACATGGATATGCAAGCGTATTTGACGGAACTAAGCCACAGTGCAGTAAACTTTACTTGCCAAGCTGGGTATGTATGGACTGGTGTACCTTTATATCAAATTGTAAGTTATAGTGTTGAAAACGGCGGCAGCAGCAACGCATCTTTGGCTAACGGTTACTCCGTCAAAGTCATAGGCGGCGACGGCTCCTACGCTGTTTTCACCAGCTCTGAAGTTAACAGTAACCCTGACAGCATAATCGTTGCATCAGAGCGGAATGGCGCTGTTCTACCGAGTTCTTATTGGCCTTTGACTCTAGTCGGAGGTTCTACTATGTCCGTATTGGTCGAGAACATAGTTCAAATCCAGATAATACCGAACTATAGTTAATCAAGATATTATGGAAATGAGGGGAATATGCGAAAATCTTATCATGTCTTTGCATTAGTTGCCATAATTGCTATAATTTGTTTATCTGGAATTTTTTTTAGTATGCAGCAGACAGAAACTAAGAATCAAACTCTAACCATCCTATGTGCTACAAGTCTTTATTATCCGCTTCAAAAAGTTCAATCTGATTTCGAAAAAGCTTACCCAAATATAAACGTAGAAATTCAGCCACATGGGAGCATTCAGGTGATAAGACAGGTGACCGAAGAGAATGAAACTGCGGATTTAATTATGGTCGCCGATTATTCTTTAATCCCTGCGATGATGTATAATGCGGATGTTCCGGGTACGAATCAAGGTTTCGCTGATTATTATATACGGTTCGCCTCTAACAGCATGGTTTTGGCATATACCAACCGCAGCCAATATGCAGATGACATTAATTCCACTAATTGGTATTCTATTTTAACCCAGCCAAACGTTAAAATAGGGTTGGTGAATCCTGAGCTGGATTCACTTGGCTACAGGTCATTAATCGCTATACAGTTGGCGTCAAGCTACTACGGTGATCCAGAACTGTTTCATGACCTGATTACTAATAACTTCAATCCACCCATTGATTGTATTGCTAATGGATCGAACTACGTAATTACAATTCCTACTACTCAGCAGCCTTCTGGAGACAAAATAACGCTTAGGGCGAGTGAAGTAGACCTCATTCCACTCCTTCAAGAAGATTATCTCGATTACTGTTTTCTATATCTTAGCAACGCTAAGCAGTATAATTTCTCCTACATCAGTCTTCCAGACCAAATAAACCTTGGTTCAACCCAGTACGACGAAAACTATTCACAGGTGCAGGTTATTTATGCGCACCAAAGATTTACTCAGATAACTCTTGATAGAACCGGTGAGGCCATATATTACGGGATGACAATACCGACGAACGCGCCGAATCCAGAGTTGGCCACATTATTTATGCAGTTCATTTTGAACGGGCAGGGAAAGAATGATTTCGCGCAATCGTGGCAACCTATCCTCACTCCTTCCTTCACCGACAATCTTCAACTAATTCCTAATAGTCTTCAGCCATATGTCGCTAAAGATCCTCTGCCAGTAAATTACATAAGTTAAAACGGTTTACCGAAATATGATAAAGGGCTGATCAAGTGACTTGGTTTAGAGAGAAATCTCCATTCATAATTTTGTCTGCAGTCCTAGCATTATGTTTAATACTGTTCTTACTTATTCCGATAGTCGGCACGTTGGTCAGTTCAGCTCCCGGCCTCCTGACTGCTTTGACGATTTCTGAAACGTGGAAAGCCATACTAACTAGCTTCTATTGCGCCTTTCTGGCGACACTATTCATCCTAATAATTGGCGTCCCATTCGCTTATCTATTCGTACGCACCGAGTTTAATGGAAAAAAACTATTCGATTCGTTGATAGACCTACCAATACTGATTCCGCACGACGCAGCAGGCATAGCGTTACTCATCGTCTTCGCGCCGACATCTCCAATAGGCGCATTTTTTTCAAGCATTGGCGTAAAATTCATCGATACATATTTTGGAATAGTGATCGCAATGGCCTTTGTCAGCGCTCCATTCATGATCCGAGGAGCTCAAGAAGCATTTATGTCAATAAATCCAGATGTGGAGAAGATGGGGAGAAGTCTCGGAGCAACTAGGTCACAGGTTTTTTTCCATCTGACTCTGCCCCTCGCATTAAGAGGGATTCTGACAGGATGCGTACTCAGTTGGGCAAGATCAGTTAGTGAATTCGGCGCAGTCATTTTGATCGCTTACTTTCCTACTACGGCGCCCGTCTACCTGTACGAGGCATTTTTGATTGGAGGTTTGGATGCGGCGCTTCCAATTACGGCTGTCCTAATTCTACTCTCTATAGTGGTTCTTGTTGTTTTCCGAATTCTTTTCACTAAACCCACAAAACTAATATGATTTGGGTGGAAAATTGGGGCTCACTGTTGAAAATGTCTCGAAAAACTGGCCAGGCTTCAGCTTGAGAAATATCAGCTTAACCGCTGAGGATGGTGAATACCTAATAATTCTCGGCCCTATGGGAGCAGGCAAGACGCTTCTCCTAGAGACGATTATGGGATTCTATCGGCCTGACACTGGTCGGATCATTTTAGACGGCAAGGACATAACTGATCTTCCTACAGAAAAAAGAAGAATAGGCTATGTGTCTCAGACCTGCGCGCTCTTCCCTCATTTAAGTGTGCGAGAAAACATTGAATTCGGATTAATTATGCACGGAGTGGAAAAAACTAAGCGAAAAGAGACTGTGGATCAATTAATTGAAGCAATGCAGCTCAAGGCATTAGAGCGGCGGCGCCCTACAACTCTTAGCGGCGGCGAAAAGCAGAAAGTGGCTATTGCAAGAGTCCTAGCTATCGAGCCAAAAACGATATTGCTGGATGAACCACTAACAGCCGTTGACGACGAAACAAAACGTGAATTAAAGAACGAATTGAAACGAATACACGAAACTGGAAAAACCATACTGCACGTGACCCACGATCAGATCGAAGGCTTTAGTCTAGGAGACAGAATGGCCATAATTAAATCAGGAGAGATAGTTCAAACAGGTAAAGCAAAGGAAATATTCGCGAAACCCAAAACCAGTTTCGTAGCAAGATTTCTAGGCTATGAGAACATATTCAAAGCCAAGATTGTTGAGAATAAGGGCTCAGAAACAATAGTTGACGTAGAAGGCATACAGCTACGAGTTTCCGGCGAAGTCAAAACTACCCAATTTACAATCGCAATTCGACCAGAAGACATCAACGTAGGCTTGACACCGTTCAGGAATGAAGACTTGAACATTTTGGAAGGAAACATCATTGAATGCGTAGACCAAGGGCCTATGGTAGCAGTTAAGATTGACGCTGGGCTGGTTATCCAGACTGTTATGACAAGAAACTCTTTTTTTGACTTAAATCTTCAAGCAGGACAAAAGGCTTGGCTTGCCTTTGGAAGCCAAGCGGTCAAAATAGTCGAGTGAACCTTTCACCTCGCCCAAGAATAAGATAACGCACCTAACATGAACCGTCTCAATCATCTTGCAATAAAGATATCACAATTATCGGAGTTAAAGTCATAGCGGCAAGTATCATCGTCGATTTTAGCTATTTGGTCATAGGGCAAGCTGATTTTTTTCAACTCTTATTTTTACGCCACTTTTCACTGATTTGAACAGTTCTAAGTTTTTTGTTATTTTTCCAACTATGCTCACTGGGCTGTATGGCTGTGTTTTTCCATAAAAAATGCATAATGCACTACCCATAGGCCAATATGCTATTGTTCCAGCTTCAACTTTTTGTGTTGATTTTTCTGCACCCATTTTCACTGGTATTTCAAAGTAAACTTCCTCCTTCCAGAGGGCCGCTCTTCCCTCAATCGGAAGTTTTCTAAGTATTTCTTCAACTATTAGTGGAGCTGTGAACCGTATTAGTTCACCTTCTGCCTCTCCTAAATTTTCGATTATTAACTTTACTGGAGTTCTTGAAAGGCTTGCCAATCTTTCAACCTCAAGATGCGTTAAAATCAAAGAAATGGTTTAAGTAATCTGCTACTTTAACTATTTTGCATATTTATTGTAAGGATGTCTAAACGAAGATGGTCGATCACGATTTCGGTGGCGCGAATAATACACCGGAAACTGTTACAATATCAGAGAATACAACAGATAACCCGAATTTAGGCACTGCAAAGTCTCCTCCAAGCGCTTTAGGGGATTTTTTTAAGATAATATTACTAATCACTTTAATATTTACCATCGCATTCCTTGTTTTCACATTTATTTTATCAATCCCACTAGGTTTGGATATTTTTTACTTCGCGCCTTCAGGAGTATCCTTGGGTCACAGCCCTCCCATTTTTCTTTATTTCTACTGGTTTCTATGGGCGTTTGTCGGCGTTCCAGTCCAGTCGAACGTAAATACGGTTATAAATATACTCTTTTTACCTCTTGTACTCATTTTTGCTGTTTGCTTATTCTTCGCTTGGAAGGGTCCAAAGGAAAGTTTTACAAAAGTAATTAAAAACAGCTACAGCTCTACAAAGCAACTGCTGAATAACTGTCTGTTCGCGTTACCCATATACGCTAGCATGGGTCTAGTTGCCACAATCGTGATAACCTTATTTCAGGAGTCACACGGCGTCTCAACTGGAAGTCTTCCCAGTTACGGTCCACTTCTTGATCTATTTTCTTATACGTACGCTGCTTTAGTTGAAACGATCGGCTTCTGGTTAATTCCCTTGGGTTTATTCGTTTTGTTTTATCTTTTTTGGATTAAACGAGTGTCCGTCGGGTCTATTTCTTTAGGAGCGCGTCTTAAATTATTTATATCAACCATGCTCTATCCCGAAGGTGCAAAAAGGAAACTTGGATTAAAAAATGTAGAGTCAAATGGATTATCTGGAATTAGCTCCCCAGAATGGGTTGCCATGGCAGTCATAGCTGGATTATTCGGCTTAGCACACTATATAGCCGGATCTGGGTGGGGGCCGGGAAAAATTTCTACAGCAGCCATTGTAGGTTTCACATTCGGTTTATCATACATTATCTATGGAATCGAAGCTCCTATCATTCTACACTTTTTCTACAACTATTATACAACAGTTTATGATCTAGCCTTATCAGTTTATCCTGGGATATTCGGATCATTTTTCAACTTAGCTTATATTCTGATACTAATTTTAGGCTTTATTGGTTGGTTTGCCCTGTTTATTTTTGCCCTAAGTAAAATTGCGAATAAATTCTCTAGGGTACAAAAAGAAGTAAACCCAACCAATGTTCCTGTTACTTAATTTCGCATAAGTTTCCACACCTGTCGCAGTTCCGTCTATAGTAAACGCAGCAGGCCACGTGGAAAAAAGCTGCCAGAAACATTGATGCAAATACTAAACTGGTACCTAAAACAGTGTCTCTCGCTTCTTTAATTTTTTTACTCATACTTACTCTACAACTTCCTTCTTAGTCAGCTAATATTCAAAAAGATTAGAAACAGTATTATTTGTTTATTTGGGTAGTTCTTAGTCGTACATCGTTTAATTATATCCTAATGATCCATAAAAATCAACATTTTTCCCGCCAGCCCGACGCATTTATCTCTTTATTTATCAAATTTTATATCTAAAGAGGAGGAAGCATTATCATTAAAATACACCAATTTGTCCATCTTTAAACTTAGAGGATTAGCTTCATACAGGTTATAACTGCATTTTCTATTAGCCATTCTGCAAATTATTACAACAGTTCCTCAACAAACGTCAACCTGTTCAAAGAAAGCGAGAAGGCTTTTAGGTTAAATTGACATCTATCAACCATTAAAACCTATTACACCCCAAAAAAAGAATTTGAAACGCATGGCATATAGTAAAAAAAAAATCATCGTGTGTGGAATTGGAAACCTACTGCTTAGAGATGAAGGTGTAGGAATCCATGTAATTAACGAGTTGCAAAAACTTAGTCTCCCAAAAAACGTAGAAGTACGCGACTGCGCTACACGGGGAATGGATGCCCTTGACGAATTAGAGGGAACTGACAAAGCAATAATTGTTGATGCAGTTAAACTTGGAGATAAACCTGGAACTGTTTATAGATTCACATTAGATGAGCTTGAAAGAGATGATAGGACATTAAGAATGATGTCTTTTCATGATTTGGATCTTTTAACAGCAATAAAAATTGGAAGAAGCACTTACGACCTGCCTGAAGACGTTGTGATAATAGGAATAGAACCTGAACGTGCAAATGAATACAGCATGGAACTGACGCCTGAAGTGGCGAAGGCTGTTCCTAAAGCAGTCCAAGCTGTTCTTAGTGAAATCAAAAAATCAGAATAATTTTTTATATATTAGCAAGTGAATTAATCATTCAATATTAAGCTAAAGCATTCATTTGCCGTATATCAACAAAGTGGATTAGGGATTTCTCTCATTATTTTTTCTGTTAAAGGTAAACTTTATACTAATTTTTTAATTTTGAAGAGTTTTGCATTTAAATTCTGTTAAGCGACCGCAATTAAGGTAAAAGTACACGGGAGAACTATAATTGTAGTATATCTTAATTTTCTTTAGATTATGCAAACAAATTATTCTTATTAGCTTCGCATAAATTGGGCGAAGCATCCCTAAATCTCTTCGCTTTAAGTCATCTGCTTTTTTATCGGTTTATAAAATGGTTCACGCCTATTAACCGCTTCAAGGTATAGGTTCATTATAACTTTGTTGTCCGCTCCGCTTTTAAGCGGTTTCGCAATATCCACGACATTATCATTTCTCATTAAACAAGGTTTTAATTTTCCATCACTAGTTAACCTGATTCTAGTACAATGGAAGCAGAACTCTGAATTCTCAATTGGGCGAACTAATTCTACATCCACCCCTTCCAAATGATAAATTCTCCTACTCTGCATATATCGCCGTACATCAACTTTAGATGCTTTTTTCTTAAGCTTCTCCTCAATGTCTTCTAGCGAAACAAAGTGTTTACGGTAATATTCCGGAGAAACGTTTAACGGCTCTAATTCAATCAGCTGCAAAGTTACCCCTTCTTTTCGCGCGAACTCTATCATCCTATCAACTTCTTCGTAATTCACATCACGAAGAACAACCATATTCAATTTTACCGGATTAAGCCCAGCTTTAACAGCGGCCCTTATGCCCGAAATAGCCTCATCCAAATTTCCGCCTGTAATTTCATGATATAGTTCTGGGTTTGCCGTTGGCAATGTAATGTTAACGCGTTTTAATCCAGCTTTTTTCAATTCAGTCGCAATTTTGGCTAGCCTTGAAGAGTTAGTTGTCATAGAAACTTCCTCAATTCCTGGGGTATGAGCTATTTTATCCACGATTTCCACTACGTCGCCACGTAGAAGCGGCTCTCCGCCAGTTATCTTGACCTTATTAACGCCAAAACCAGCTGCAACATTTGTTACGCTTTCAATTTCACTCGGAGTCATCTCAACACTAGGATAATATTCGCCTTCTTTATGGCAGTATGGACACTTATAGTTACATCTCTGTGTGATAGACACTCTGAGGTTAGTTACTGGTCTGCCGTATTTATCGTAAACCAAGAGAATTGTCCCATTCCAAGCATTTAATTTCTTACCTACACTTATTCCTTATTATTGTTTATCACGTACTATAGGCTAAAATATAAAAAGAAATCTTTTAAAGCATGAAAACCGCATTTTTTATTATGTTGTGACGTTTATGGATTTAGCTACGACTCTTATTGTAGGTTTTATAATATTCTACCTACTATTCGGGCCAGATAGGCTTAAGGATATTGCCCGAATGTTAGGTCAAGCTACGAGGGAATTTCAGAAGGCAAGCAAAGACGTCCTTACCCCCCTTCAGCAGACAAGCTCAGACATAATTACCCCGCTTAAACAGACAAGTTCAGAAATACTTGCTCCACTTCAAGGTTTAAGCTCACAAATGACTGCTCCACTTAAGGGGGTAAGCTCACAAATGACTGCGCCGCGGCCGCCTATAACCGAAGAGGGGCTGCTTAGAGACACAGCTAATAAACTAGGAATCAACATTGAAGGAAAAACCACGTCGCAACTAGCTGAAGAAATTGTTAGGAGAGCAGGAGAAATCAGTAGAAAATTACCTCCTAAAGAGGAAGAGGTTAAAGCAGAAGTAGCAATGTAAAAAGACGTAAATAACACTTTATATTTAAAAAATTGGAAAAGAGGTGAAAACATGGCATTAGAAGGCATGGAACTGATTGTAGTTCTAATCATAGTCGTTGTAGTCCTACTATGGGGTCCAAAGAAGCTACCCGAACTCGCAAAAGGAATAGGTGAAGCAAGAAGAGAATTCACGAAAGCAAGCCAAGAACCCACTACCGCAACAGCGCCCGTAGCCGCAGCTCCAGTCGTCGCTGCTCAAGTAGTAGCTGCACCTGCAGCTGTTGCTCCAGTAGCACCAAGTAGAGAGGAAGATATGCTTATTCTAACAGCTCGAAAACTAGGGATATACACCGAAGGCAAAACTAGAGACGAAATTTCAGCCGAGATAGTTAACAAGGCAGCATCAGCTAAAGTTAGAAGACAACCAGCTAAAACAGAAGAAACGGGCGAGGAATAGCATGAATTCTAGCGATTCGCTTCAGACAGTCGAGTAGATAAGGTGCTCGACTGTCATTATTTGAAGCGCTTCTTCTAATAATTCTTCTATCCTTTTTCAGCCATATTACGATGACTGATCTAAGAGATCTATCGATGACCTTGTGAAAGAAGTCTAAAGGCTAAAAGAAGACAAATTGAAAAAATGTAAAACGCTGAGGATGCAATTTAAGAGATTGCTAATAATATTAGAATAAGATTTAATTGGAAATAATGCGACAATTATCTGAACGAAATAGCATCTAAAACTGAAAAAAGAGCGTTGAGCAAAAGGAAGTTTGGTAGTTTATTGTCTGAAACAAATGAAAGAGATAGAGTACTTAGCATTTGGGATCATATTGAAGAGCTAACACGTAGATTACGTGTTATCCTTTATTCGCTTATTATTGCCACCGGTTTAATGATGGTGATTCCTGGCAATTTGAATTTTCTGAAAAACCCCCTCGAATACTATACTCCGCTTATAGGGACAATAATGAACTCGATTAAAACTGATATGATCGGTAATTCAAATATACAAATTATAGGGCTATCATTTACAGCTCCAATTACGTTATACATGATTGGTTCATTTGTGTTCGGTTTCATGCTTTGCATTCCAATTATCGGTTACGAAATCTACCAGTATATAGATCCCGCGTTACATCAGCGTGAAAGACAAGCCATTTACCCATTTATAGCTTCTTTCTCAATTCTTTTTGCAGTGGGCGTATTATTTGCATATACAATTCTTTGCCCATTCGTGATAAGAGCTCTTGTTCCATTTTTCACCACTGTTGGAGCAGTGCCAACAGTCTCTGTTACGGACTTTTATCAATTGGTATTCGTATTCTGTATATCATCTGGATTCGTATTCACTCTTCCAGCATTCTTTGTTGTCTTAGTGAGATACGGAATAATTAGCACAAACATAGTTACGAAGAACAGAAAATACACCTACATAGCTTTGTATCTACTAGCCACTGTCGCTACTCCTGACGGAGGAGTTCCAGGAGACATAATGCTTTTTATACCCATGATCATTTTGTTAGAGGGCTCAGTTTTTGTAGGCCGCCATTTTGAAAAGCAGCGGCAGAAACAGGAACGAGAGAAACAAAAACAGCAAGAACAATCTACGTTAACCTAGTAAATTCTTTTTGAAGCAAAGTCAGCTGCAGACATTAAAGCTTTCTTCATATCGCCTTTTAAAGTGACCTTTCTTAAAGCTAGTTCTGCTTCCTTTGAGAAATTTTCAGACATCTCCTGTACATATTCTACTACATCCAACTCGTCCAGTTTCATAACGAATTGTCCAAGATCATAACCAACGCCTTCACTTCTAATGAACTTATGAGTCATCTCATTGGTAGCAGGAGTATGCAATGCACGTATTAGCACGAGGTTCGGTCTTCTAGTCAATATATCAGTCTTTACAGGTTTTCCCAATTTTTTCTTCGTAGAGGTCAAATTCAATATATCATCTCTAAGCTGGAATGCTATTCCGATCATTTCCCCATATCGCGATAAAGCTGAAACGGCTTCCTTCAAGCCCCCACCGATAACTGCCCCAGCCTCAACTGCAACCTTAACCAGTGAAGCTGATTTTTTCCTAACCATCTCCAAATACTGTTCCTCCGTAACCGTTTCCAAGTTTCCATGATATTTTATGTCTAAAGTTTCTCCTTCACACATCTCAGCGGAAGCTTGCGCAATCATCGCTATAACTTTAGGCGGCGTCCCTGAAGCCATTACTTCTACAGCTTTTCCTATAAGTAGGTCCCCTGCTACGGTTGCAATATCTTTTCCCCAGATAGAATGAACTGTCCTCACTCCTCTTCTCAATGAGTCCCCATCCACAATATCATCATGAATAAGTGAAGCAGTATGAAGCAATTCTATCGCTATTGCCGTAGGTACCGCGTCATTTGCATTTCCACCTACTGACTCACATGCCAAAAGAGTCATAGCTGGTCTATACTTCTTGCCGCCCGCTCTGATAAGATGCTCAGCTGCATCATAGAGCTCCTTCGGCCCGGATCCTTTGGGTAGCTCTTTTTCTAATGCTGTGCTAATTAATTCAAGTCTATTACTAAGTATCTCCGCACCTTCCACTTAGAATCCTTCCAGTTAGCCTTATTCTGAACTCTTCAATATGGCTCTCCAATATTTATACGTGTCCAGTGACGCGTTATCTCTCAAAGTATACGCCTATCCTGTCGTCTACATTTTAATGATCTTCTCAGACTTTTTAGCAGAACCTTTATAGAAATTTCATAAAAGTTTGTAGACTTGAATAAAGAATCCCCTATAAATTAAAAGTAGAAATCGAAAGATTAATGATATGTGAAAAATGCGAACTTGGAGAAGAGCAAGAAGTTAATTAGGCTAATCATGGCCACTCTAAGTCGAAGATGGCTTTAATTTATCCATAAATGTGGTCTCCGCTAAACGCGGTAATACTGTAAAAATACGCTAGGCGATAAATTAATAATAATGCCGTTATTGGGGAATGTGAAGAACCAATGTCAAGAGGAGTAAAGATGGACAAGACTGATCGTGAGCTACTACAAATCATGCAAGACGCATTTCCTTTAGTGAGTAAACCTTGGCTTGAGATTGGGCGAAAATTAAATCTTGACGAAGAGGAAGTGTTAACGCGGGTAAAGCGGCTTTTGAATGAGGGTGCAATAAGAAAAATCGGGCCTTTACTCGAACCCCGTAAAATCGGAAAGGGTGCTAGCACATTAGTTGCAATGAAGGTTCCGGCGAAAAAAATAGAGAAAGTAGCTCTGATTATAAATAAATTTGAAGAAGTGACCCATAACTATCAAAGAGACAATGAGTATAATTTGTGGTTCACTCTTACTGCAAACAATGAGCAAAGGTTACAGGTTCTAATTGAAACTATCAAAAGACTGACTGGAATAAAAAAAATTCTTAATTTGCCCACTGAACGCGTATTTAAGCTCGATGTTAGATTTAGCTTTGGATAAAAGCAACGGCAGAATTCTAAATGGGAGATTGGATGTGAAAAATTGGCAAAAATGGATGAAAACAAAAAAAATCTTTTAAAAACACTGCAGAACGGAATTCCTTTAGTTAGTCAGCCCTATGCTGAAATTGCAAATAAATTGGGAGTAAGTGAAGATGAAGTTTTGCTAAATATAAAACATCTTTTAGATGAAAGGGTCATAAGGAGGTTCGGCGCCTCAATTGGGCATAGGCAAGTAGGGATAACTGCAAACGCTATGATTGTATGGAAAGTTCCCAAAGTTAAGGTCGAGGAAGTAGGTGGAAAGATTGCGACATTTAAGGAAGTAACACACTGCTATCAACGTCGTATAATTCCAGGAGAGTGGGAGTACAATCTATTTTCTATGGTTCATGGACGTAGCAAAAAAACGTGTAAGGAATTAGCAAAAAAAATTTCCGAAGCAACTGGAATAAGTGACTATAAGCTGATTTTTAGCGAACGGGAATTCAAAAAGACAAGCGTTGGAATAATTGGTTCTTAGTCTAAATTTTGCTAAATCCTAAAAACGAAACAATTATTTAAATGGCTCAAATCTAGTTCGGACTATCATAACAGGAGCGAATCTATGCTCATAGATCTTAAACTCGCTGACAAAAACATCCTAATTTTTGGTGGCGGAAATGTTGGTGAGAGAAAAGCTAAAAAGTTCCTAGAGGCCGGTTCCAATGTTTGGATTGTTAGTGAGGATTTCACGAAGGGCCTTAAAAAATTAAGGCGTAAGAGAGGGATTAAATTAGTAAAAGTTAAAGTTCAAAATGATGCGTCCTCAATTGCTAAATGGATTTCAAAATCTGACATCGTCATCTCTGCAACTGATAATTCCACTCTAAATGAAGCTATCGCACGAGAGGCCAAGAAGAGTAGAATTCCCATGTGCGCTGTTGATAATCCCTCAATTAGCGATTTTACATTTCCCGCGTTCGCAGAGATTGGAGATTTTCGAATCGCAATATCTACAGAGGGCAAAAGTCCCGCAATGGCGAGAATTTTACGTAAGAGAATTGAGGAGACTATTACACCAGAAGACCTACTTCAAGTGAAGCTTCAAGATTATATTCGAAAACTCGTTAAGTCAAAAATTCCCAATAGGAAGTTACGCAAAAATATTCTGTATAAAATTATTCATAGCAAAGAAATCAATGATTTACTCAAAGAAGACAGATTTAAAGAAGCTAAAAAGAAGGCTGAAAAAATGATCGTGCATAATGCGCATTTGGAGCATGCAAATCTTGAGGACAGTTAATCTCCGTGTAACTCATAAAAAAGCCTCTATACCAATTCTCGAAGCCTTAGCTTTCAAAAATTTTCCTAAAGCATTAAAGGAAATATGTGCATTAGAAGGTGTAAAAGAAAGCGTAATTATACAGACTTGTAATAGAGTGGAGATTTTCGCAGTCGTCCCAAGAGAGCAATGGTTAACCGTTGGAGCCGAGATAGCTGAATATTGGCGAAGAAGGGCTGGATTCAACTCAGAACACTTCTACAATATCTTCGAGGAGACTTCCGACTCAGAGGCTTTAATACATCTTTTAAGGTTAGTCTCCGGTTTAGAATCGATGATTGTTGGTGAGGATCAAATTCTCGGTCAAGTCCAAGATGCTTTCAATCACGCGAAGGAAAATGGAACAGTTGGATCTATCCTAGACAAGGTTTTTGATAAAGCAATTAAGGTCGGAAGAGACGTACGGACCAAAACTAATGTCAGTAAAGGCACAGTATCAGTAGGATCAGCTGCCGTTGGTTTAGCTGAAGAAATACTCGGGGAACTTAAAGATAAAAAAATAATCATAATCGGAGCTGGAGAAACGGGTGAACTCGTAGGCAAAGCTTTAGCGGCTAGAGAAAATGCTGTAATTTTCGTAGCTAACCGAACTTATAAAAGAGGAGTTGAATTGGCTAAGGTTTTAGGTGGACAGGCTGTAAAGTTTGATAAAGTTAATGAATTTCTAACAGCTGTTGACTTAGTTATAGTTGCAACATCAGCTCCCCATTCTGTAATAACCAAAAATCTTCTCGGCGGGGTTATAGAAAAAAGAAAAGGGAAGAAACTCCTAATCATAGACTTATCCCAGCCAAGAAATGTAGATGAGGATGTGTCCAATTTTCCTACAGTTGAACTGCGCAATATAGATAACTTACGCGGGGTCGCTCAATCTAATTTAGAAATGCGTCTTAAAGAGGTTGAAAAAGCAGAAGAAATTATTCAAGACGAGTTTAAAAGCTTAGAGCTAATGCTGCAAAGGGAACAAGCTGAACCCGTAATTTCCGCTATCTACAATAGTGCTGAAGAAATTCGTCAAAGAGAACTGGCAAAAGCCCTAAAGATGATTGGAAACCTGGACGATAAACAGCGTAGAGTTGTTGATGATTTAACACAGATTCTTATTAAGCGAATCTTACGTAATCCAGTTGAAAATTTGCGGAAAGCCGCTGAAAACGGAAAGACTAATGTCATCTCAACTGTACGTGAGCTGTTTAACGTTAAGCAAGTGAAGGGGGAGAAAATTGACATTTCCAACGCTTCGAATGAGGCGACTCAGAAAGACACAGAAAATTAGAGACCTGGTCAGAGAAGTTACTTTAGACCTAAACGACTTAGTTTACCCTATATTTGTTCATGAAGGCATAAAAACCCCAGAACAAATTCACGCTATGCCTGGGCAGTTTAAGTTATCTTTAAACAAGATTGCTGCTGAAACCAGAAACATTGTCTCACGAAGTATACCCGCGGTCATTGTATTTGGCATACCTCTGAAGAAGGACGACATTGGATCCGGCGCGTATGACAAAAAGGGCGTTGTTCAGCAGGCTGTCAGGTTGATTAAGAAAGAAGTCGGAGATGAGCTTATTGTTATAACTGATGTTTGCCTATGCGAATATACTACACATGGACACTGCGGCATATTGCAGGGAAATAAAATTTTGAATGATCCAACTTTAGAAATATTAAAGAAAATAGCTGTAAGCCATGCGGAAGCAGGAGCTGACATCGTAGCGCCTTCAGGTATGATGGATGGGCAAGTTCGGGCAATAAGAGAAGCATTAGACCATACTGGATTTAGAGATGTCTCTATTATGGCATATTCGGCTAAACATTCTTCATGCTTTTACGGACCCTTCAGAGAGGCAGCTGACTCTACTCCTGCATTCGGTGATCGGCGTGGTTACCAGATGGATTATGGCAACTTAAGAGAAGCACTAAGAGAAGTTAAACTGGATGTGGAAGAAGGTGCCGACATCGTTATGGTTAAACCCGCTCTTGCTTATCTTGACTTAATTTATCAGGTGAAAACAAAATTTGGACTACCGACTGCCGCATTCAACGTTAGCGGAGAATACTCCATGATTAAAGCAGCTGCAGAAAAAGGCTGGATAGATGAAAAGGCAGCGGTATTGGAGATCCTGACAGCAATCAAGCGGGCCGGCGCGGATATAATTCTAACGTACTTTGCTAAAGATGTTTCCAAATGGTTGAATGAAAAGTGAAAAAATCTGAAAAGCTGTTTAAACGAGCTCGAAGATTAATTCCAGGCGGGGTTAATAGCCCAGTTAGGGCTTATGAGCCTTATCCTTTCTTTACTTCTAAGGCAAAAGGCTCTAAAATTTATGATGTAGATGGTAACGTTTACATCGACTACTGCATGGCTTATGGGCCGCTTATTCTAGGACACTCTAATCCAGCGGTCATTAAAGCAGTTAATCAACAATTGGAACGGGGATCCATTTACGGAACGCCTACTGAAACTGAGGTTGAATTAGCGAAGCTCGTCACAGACACTGTACCCTGTATGGATATGGTGAGGTTCGTAAACAGTGGAACAGAGGCGACTATGCACGCGATAAGGGCGGCGAGAGGATACTCTGGCAAGAGCAAAATCATTAAATTTGAGGGATGTTATCATGGGGCGCACGATTATGTTTTGGTAAAAGCGGGTTCAGGTGCTGCAACTTTCGGGGCTCCAACATCGTTAGGCATACCTGAAGATACTGTTAAGAACACAATAGTATTACCGTTTAACAACATTGAATCTTTAGAAAAAACTGTAGATCAGAATAAAGATGATGTGGCCGCAGTTATAGTTGAACCCGTACTCGGGAATGCTGGAGTAATTCCTCCTAAGAACGGTTACCTAAAAGAGATCCGTAGAATAACCGAGGAAAACGGAATAGTGCTGATTTTCGATGAAGTGATAACTGGATTTAGATTAGCGTTAGGTGGAGCTCAGGAATATTACCATGTTACTCCTGATCTAGCAACTTTCGGGAAGATTCTCGGCGGAGGATTTCCCATAGGTGCTTTCGGAGGTAAAAGAGAAATAATGGAGTTAATATCTCCGCTGGGAAAAATCTACCAGGCTGGGACATTCAGCGGAAACCCAGTTTCAATGACGGCTGGATTGATAACATTAAAAACCCTTGTTAAACAACGGAGCGATGTTTACAAGCGGCTAAAATCAATGACTGAGAAGATTATGAAGGGTCTTCTAGACACTTTGAGAACATCAAATATTCAAGCACAAGTGAACTCTGTGGAATCAATGTTTCAGATTTTCTTCACCGATAAACCAGTCGTAGACTATACGACTGCGATGAAAGCTGATAAGACTAAATTTATGCATTACTGGCGTGAACTTTTGCGGCAGGGAATATTCATCCCGCCGTCTCAATTTGAAACATGTTTCCTCTCTTCAACTCATACGAAGGAAGATTTAGCTAAAACACTGAAAGCTTTAGATTGTTCTTTGCGAAGTTTACAATGATGTTGTATGCAGCGTCAAACGCTGGCATTATGATTCTTTACAACACAAATAATGAACAATACAAGAAAAACTATAAAAGATAATTAACAGACCAGCAAACTTAAAAAAAAATAAAAATACAAAGCGACGAAAAAGTAATCGCTTTATGTCAAGTAAGGGTAAACGAATGGATTAAGCAAAAGCCTATTGAGGAGCACAATCTAAAACATTAGAAGTCCTAGATTATTCCTTATGTACCCATAATTCAGCATTATAAGGGATTCACATGAATATGAACCATGCACTGAACAGTGAGTCAACGAAAAAATTTCTCCCCCAAATAATTTCATGGAATACTACCTTTAAATGTAATTTAAAGTGTGATCATTGCTACATTAACGCTCATCCAAATAGTGAAAACGATGAGTTAAGCACTGAAGAGGGAAAGAAGCTAATAGACCAGATAGTAGACGTAAACAAACCCATTTTAATCCTTAGCGGGGGAGAACCACTCCTTAGGAAGGACATTTTTGAGTTAGCTGAATATAGCGTAAAGAAAGGTCTAAGGACGGCGATGGGTACAAACGGGACTCTTATCGACGACAAAATAGCGAGAAAATTAAGAAGTGTAGGAGTAAGAAAGGTGGCAATTAGCTTAGATTCAACTGTTCCTGAAATACATGATGAATTTCGAGGCGTTAAGGGCGCTTGGGACGCCGCGGTGAAGGGGATCAACGCATGCAGGGAAAATGGTGTAGAATTACAGATAAACACAACAGTTACAAAACAGAATTACAATGAAATAGGGGACATAATTGCTTTAGCACAGAAATTGGGGGCGACTGATTTTCATCTTTTCTTCCTCGTCCCTACCGGTAGAGGCGTGGCGCTCACCGACATTTCGCCGAGTGACTATGAAACAATGTTAAGAACTGTGATTAAGAATAGGGCGAAGTATAAATTAGAGGTCAAGCCAACCTGCGCCCCGCAATTCATGCGAATTGCAAAGCAGATGGGAGTTAAGTCAGAAAGATGGGTACGAGGATGCATAGCAGGAATCTCATACTGCCGCATCTACCCCACCGGCGATGTAACTCCATGCCCATACATTCCCATTAAAGTTGGTAATGTACGTAAAGAATCATTCCAAGAAATTTGGTTCAAATCCGATGTGCTTAACAAGCTTCGCGATTTCAAAAATTTAAAAGGCAAATGTGGCATTTGCGAGTATCTAGAAATATGCGGCGGATGCCGAGCAAGAGCGTACGGCTTAACCACTAACTACATTGATGTCTGTGGTGGCTTACAGCTTCCATCTTCAGAACTAAAAGGAGACTATTTAGCAGAGGAGCCTTGGTGTATATATCAGCCTGGAAGGAATTGATTTGATAGAATTCACAAAGCTCATTCGCGGGGAAGGAACAGTTAGTGAAGCAATGAAATATAGGAAAGCCTCTCCCCATCAAGTCCCAAGCGAATTCATCCGCTTCACTGAAACCCGTAGACCGGTTGTATTTTGGAACACTACAAACGAATGCAACTTGTCATGCATTCACTGCTACCTTAACGCTGGTCCATCTAACCGTAGGAAGAACGAGCTGTCTCTTAAAGAGGCAAAGGAATTCTTGGACGACTTATCGAATATGCATATTCCTCTACTAATGTTTACAGGAGGTGAACCTTTAGTTAGAAAAGATTTCTGGGAACTCGCAAGCTACGCCAGCTCAAAGGGATTAAAGACTGCCATCAGTACAAATGGTACGCTAATTACGAAAAATGTTGCTAAAAAAATTAAAGATAATGGCGTAGAGTATGCTGGAGTATCGCTTGACGGTGCAGACGAAAAAACGCATGATAACTTCAGAAATCAACTTGGAAGCTTCAGAACAGCTGTTCAAGGATTGAAAAACTGTGTAGAAACTGGATTGAAATGCGGAGTCAGAATAACCGCAACAAAATACAATTACCGAGAAATTCCAAACCTAATCGATCTCTCAATTAAGTTAAAGATCCCGCGTTTTTGCCTATATTGGCTGGTGCCAAGCGGAAGAGGCGTAAAACTGTTCGCCGAGAATAACATAGGCAACAGCGAAATAGTTCAGACCTTAGACACATTATACAGAAAAACAAAGGCGACTGATCCTGAGCAAATAGAAATACTGAGCGTAGACGCCCCTCAAGACGGCGTTTACATATTAAACCAATTGAAGAGAGAAGACGCCGAGAAATACGAAGAAGCCTGCAAGTTACTTGAATTTACTGGTGGACCATGCAGCGCAGCCGACCGCCTAGGCAACGTGGATCCTTCCGGAAATGTTTATGCATGCCAATTCGCGCAGCTTCCAGAATTACGTATCGGAAACATAAGAGAAAAACCATTCAGCGAGATTTGGAAGGATGTCGAAAACCCAGTCCTATCCATGTTCCGAGGGAAAGTTAAGAAACTTAAAGGAAAATGCGGAGAATGTAACTATAACAAGCTATGTGGAGGAGGCTGCAGAATCAGGGCGTACGCAAAGTACACCGACTTTTGGGCTGAAGACCCATTCTGCCCCTACAATCCTAATCGCGAAAATTTCGAAACCGCTTAGACGATTTACATTTCATTAAATGAATATGTGATTAGTATGCAACTTACTGTTGGAACAAGGGGAAGCAGCTTATCCATTGTTCAGACAAACCTCATAATTCAACAGTTAACTAAGATATTTCCGGATTTGGAAGTTGAAATTAAAATAATTAAAACTATCGGCGACAGAATGGCTGGTAAACCTCTACTCCAAATCAAAGAGAAGGGAATTTTTGAGAAAGAAATAGATAAAGCAGTTTCTAGAGGTAAAGTCGACTTCGCAGTTCACAGCATGAAAGATGTTCCAGCAGTAAACCCTTCCAAAATAATTATTGCAGCTGTACCCAAACGAGAGTCACCTTACGACGCACTTGTCTCAAAGCAAGGATTAACGTTGAAAAAACTACCTCAATGTGCAGTGGTTGGAACTGGGAGCCCTCGCAGAGAAGCAGAGTTACATCATGTGAGACCTGACTTAAAAGTGAAAACAATCCGTGGAAATGTGGATACACGTGTAAAAAAGCTTATGCAGGGACAGTACGATGCAGTTATTATTGCAGAAGCTGGTTTAAGAAGGTTAAATATGCAACAATATATAAGCGAGCGTCTTCCGCTTGAAGATTTCACACCTTCATCCGGCCAAGGAGCGTTAGCCATAGTCGCTAAGCAAGGTAACGAGGAAGTAACGGGTGTCCTGAAACGAATTAACGATCCCGCTTCAATGGCCGAGACTATGGCTGAGCGAGCTTTCATACTAGAAATTGGAGGAGGATGTAAGGTGCCTATAGGAGTCGTTGCACGGGCATCAGGTAATAAATTATCGCTTTACGCATCTGTTCTTTCACCAGATGGAAAAGTAAGGGTACATACCTTCTTAGTTGGAGATTTAACATCGCCTAATAAACTTGGAGTAAAAGCGGCTGAAGATTTATTGAACATGGGTGCAAAAGAGCTTATTCGACTTTGGAGAAGACTGTATGAGGAAGGGTAAAGTATTTTTAGTGGGCGCTGGACCAGGCGATCCGGATCTACTAAGCATTAAGGCATTAAACACAATTAAGAAAGCAGAAGTAATTGCTTACGACCGGTTAGTTCCGGAAAGTATTCTGAAGCTAACTCCAAAAACTGCTAAGAAAATTTACGTAGGAAAATGTTCAGGAATGCATACAGTGCCTCAGGATAAGATTCATGAAATTCTAGTTAAAGAGACCCGTAAAGGAAAAACTGTCATTAGACTAAAAGGAGGCGACCCCTTCTTATTCGGCCGCGGAGGGGAAGAAGCTCAAGAATTGCGTAGAGCAGGCATCCCATTTGAAGTTATACCTGGAATTACTTCTGCTTTAGCTGTCCCAGCATACGCAGGAATACCGGTAACCCATCGGAACTATGCATCGTCTGTAGCAATTGTTACTGGGCATGAAGATCCAACTAAACGTGAAAGCAGAGTAAAATGGGGTAAATTAGCAACTTCAGTTGATACAATTATAATACTCATGGGTATGGAAAAGTTAAGTGCTATTATTGAAAAACTGATTAAAGGCGGCCGCGATCCGAAAACAAGCGTAGCAATAATTGAGTGGGGTACTACAAAGCGTCAAAGAACCACAGTAGGGACGCTTATGGATATAGCTGAAAAAACTAGGGTGAAAAAGTTAAAGCCCCCTGCTGTAATCGTCATAGGAGACGTAGTAAAGTTGCAGAGGGAGTTAGCTTGGTTCCACAATTTTAACTAGGATCAGTGGAAAGCTTTTAGCTTAAAGAATTATTCTACACCAAAGCTCTAGTTTTCTCGAATCAATTGGCTTAAATTTTGTCTACTAATATACGTTAGCTTAAGTTTTCTTCGGTGAAAGCGATGAACACTAAGAGGCTTACTTTTCTGATCATAGTGGCAGCTTTAATCGTGCCCTTAGGTGTGCAAGGAATATTCGCAGCTTCAACGCTACCACCTCCAACTCCCCCACCCTCAACTAATTCGATGAATACACCCGCGATCAATAGTGTTGATAATCCGATGTGGTTGAAGGTTAATTCAAGCCTCATAACCGTTGAGTTTCCACGAAACGGCAGTAAACCGCTGTTCATATGGTGGTATAATAGTAACCCCAACGAGACCTACATCGTCAACTTTGAGGGGTTGACAGAGTTTTACACGTTCCAAGCTCCGTACTTTAACAACGGTACACAAGCCGACAGCTTAACTATTAAACAGCTGAATCAGATTGGATCAAGGCAGATTGGACAAGGTAATGCAGGCAGCGCACAGCTTACAGGCATACTCGGCGACATCAGTAACCTTTGGAATTATTCAGGGCATCCGGCCAATCTGTTGTTCAGTGAATGCGGTTGGGCTCTTCAGGGGCCTAGCAACATTACAGCTAGCAATGGTAAGGTCATTGGGCTGACTTTTACATTTAACCTGACGCGTGCACCTGAACCCTTCGCGTTCGCAGTAAATAATGTCGCTATCAGAATCAGGTTCTACTATGTTTCAGTCACCGAAATAGTTGGAAATAACCTATACAACTATACGGTTGGGGCTAACGAGATGAAACTGGACTTCATTGTAAAGAACTGGAAATGGAACTTAGCCATCGTGCAGCCTCTTCTCAACCAGCTTAAAGAAGACGGGTTTAATGTCCCGCAAACTTCAGAAGGCCTAACGCTTGAAGTAAGCTTATCATCATTCAACAGAACCAAACTCCAAAACGTCCTAAACAATCCAAGTGACGCCGTAGTACAGCAGGATGCAAATCTTCAACAGGTATTAATCCAGAATCAGCCTTCAAACCCACCTATATCTCTTAGCAATAACCAGTTCGACACTAACGAAACCCCAATTATGATTGCGATGGGTATACATGACTTTTATAAGCTAAACTTAGCCTCAAACAACCAGACCTTTGGCGGCTACTTCAAATTCGTAGCCTCAGCTCTAATTGAAAACTCCACAGGCACATACCAAGTGCCAGTTAAAGCAGCCTACAGCGCCTATGGACCAAGCCTGAACCTATACATGTGTTACCCATATTTCAACGGTACCCTAATCCACGACCCCTCAATCGGAGTAGACGTCCCCACAACAATCACAACCACAACAACCACAAGTACAACTACAACCAGTACTGCCCCTACTAGTAAGTCAAGCTACCAGATATCAGTTGGAACAACACCGTCGGCCCCAATTTCTGTAGAACCATTGAACACAATTTCTGGAAAACCAACGGCGCCACAGATACTCACGGTCGGTCTGGTGATTATTTTTGCTGCGATAGCGTCCGTTATAACAGTGGGCATAATCCTTGGCAGATCAAAGCGTCAAAATCTGATACTGCGGTCCTTTTAAGGAAATTTTTTATCCTTGCAATAAGTCATATCAGATTTCCTGATAAAACGAGCAAGGCTATGTTTACGTAGATTAAACATATGCTGAGGACAGCAGCCTTTTCAATCCTAAGGCCTTTTCCAAATGAAAAAGCCGAGGTTAAGAGAATCAAGCTCCAAACCTGTAGAACTAGAAGAACTATCCTTAATGTGTATGTACCTACTGTTGGCGAAACAACAGGATACAAAGTCATGTATAGGTACGGGTAAACCGCAAGAGGGGCTGCAGCGAACGACATGCAGACTAAAAGATATATATTATCTCCAACTCTCTGGTAAAAAAGTCGAGAAAGAACGCCGATTAGGAAGAATGCGCCTATCCAACTTAAGAGAAAAATTGCAGCTATCATTCCAAAGCTGCTGATTGTTGGAGTATAAAATAGAAGAAGAGGCTCCAACCTTGCTAAGCCAGCCCCAATGGCCCCAATAGACAGGATGAGGGCTGGCAGAATAATCCACTTAATCGAGCTGTCCATCTTGTTAAAGACGGGGGTCAAAAATAACCACTGAAGTCCCCTACTTTGATAAATACTGTCTATCTTTAAACCTGCGGGGATTGTTCCTTCGATTAGTACCCTGTACAGAAGACGACCCTTTTCGTTTAATAAATACTTCCTAGTCTTGTCTTGAGTCAAATAGTCTGATAGAATATCTAAGTGATAGTAGAGAGTACCAACGCCGATATTCAGATTGTCCTTGAATTCCTTAAAACCAACCTTCTCATGTTCACCTAACATGCCAATTATCTTTCGCCTAGTCTCATCTTTTAAAAGGGCATGTATGTTACGTGACTCATCCAATAAACTCACCTACGCTTTAACCTGAAGCAGAGGCAATAGATCAGAAAATCTAAAAAATTTTTGTTGCTGATAAACGTTATGAATTTCTTATATGTAACCGCATCTTGGAATCTTTATACGCCCATTTTCGTTGAATACGACACTTTAAGTTTCAGCTTTTTAATTTTAATGCAATTATGAAGAAGTTTAAGAACGAACCTTGTAATTTTTAAGTCATTCAAGGGGTTACTTTTAAAATTTTAAGAGTTTTATCCATGTAGATGTGTATGAAGGGATGGTTTTAAGAAAAGCGAATAGGAGTTGAATACCTTAGCGAAATCAACCGAAAAAGTTGACAGCACAACTAAAAATTCAAAAATCATGTTCAATGAAAGTACAAAAGAGAATTCTCAGTTAATTACATGTAATCATTTGGTCAAGATATATGGCAAGAACAAGAATAGAGCGCTTGACGATGTGAGTTTTTCCATTTCATGTCGCGGCATTTTCGTGCTGATAGGCCGAAATGGTTCGGGTAAGACTACGCTTGTACGCATTCTTGCAACTGAGCTTGAACCAACGGCAGGGAAGGCCACAATAAACGGTGTAGATGTCATGAAAGAACCTGATAAGCTCAGAGAAAAAATAGCTATTGTGCCTCAAGAAGCCAGACCAATGCCTTGGATGACCCCGATGCAAACAGTATTGTCGTATCTTCTTTGGCGAGGGTTCGACTACAGAGAGGCAAAGCGGAGAGCGGGCGAATCCCTTGAAAAGGTTGGACTCGCCAGGGATGCTGATAAGTTGAATCGAATGCTCTCTGGAGGCAATAAACGGAAAGTTTTGGTTGCGACGGTCCTATCCTCGGAAGCCGAAATAATTTTCTTAGATGAACCAACCACTGGACTCGACCCGATATCCCGCAAAGAGTTTTGGGATATCTTGAGGGAAATTGGCAAGGAACGCTTCACATTTCTCACTACTCACTATCTGGAAGAGGCGGAAGAGTTAGCAGATCAGATAGGTGTACTGAATAATGGCAGGCTGATCCGGATTGGAACTCTTGATGATTTGAGGCGAAGCGTGAATTACAACTACAGTATGAAGCTGTTATCAAAACCCGCGCCTGACTTTATTTCATCTCTGAAAGGTGAGATATTAACAGGAAGGGACGGCGTTGTCAGAATACTCACCTCAGAAGAAGAGGCTTTCAGAATTTCAAGAGAAATGTCCAGAACCGGGTTCAAGTTTACGATCAATCCGATATCGCTTGATGACATATTCTTCTATCTTGTCAGTAAAGAGGGAGGTGGAGACATCGGAGTCCAAGAAGAACCAGATGCAGAAAAGAAGTAGGTTCAGCCAAACTCTGGCTGCTATACTTGTCAATGCTGTGTACGAAATGAGGAACTACCCAATCGTCCTCATTAACACAGTTCTCTTTCCCCTATCCTTTCTAGCACTGATAGTGTTTGTAAGTCGCGGCAGCTTGATAGGGGAGGCTGTGGAAGGCGCATTCATAATGACTATGTTCTCAAGCGGCCTAAGTCTCCAGACCGACCTTTCACACTTGAAAAACGATTTCAAGCTTCAAGACATGGTCGTTAGCTCTCCGACTAGTTGGATGACGTACATGGTTGGGATCGCGATTTCAGAAATTGTTTACTCTCTGCCCGCGCTGACTGTTCTCTCCATATTAGCGCATTTCTTTATAAAAATGAGCATTTTCGGAATCCTAGAGTTTCTAGCTGTGCTTTTTCTAATGTTTATTTCCTCCATGGCTCTTGGCTACACGCTTTCAACGTTTTCTAGCGATATAGTTCAGAGTTTCGCATTTTCAAGGCTCATCTCAACTCTTTTAACAACCATAACACCTGTCTACTATCCTATTACTTACATTCCGCCGCCATTTAGATACTTGGCATATATCTCTCCTACTACGTACGCGGCAGAATTAGTTCAAAGCTCTGGTGGATACCTCTCATTAGCCGTTTGGATGAAGGCTCTTGACTGGGGCATTCTCGTAGCTATAACAATAATACTATTAATTATTGCGAAGACTAAGGCACGGTGGCGAGAAGTTTAACCACACCACATAAAAGCCTCCCTCACAATGGATAACCTCCACATATTTTTGCATCTCAAATCGAGCGAGTTATCTCATCTTTTCTCAGCGCACTTGTCTCCCTACTACCGATTGCATGGGTTAAAACTGCATTTACTTTAATGTTACACGACCATGAAAGAATTGAGACGCAACTGCGGATAGAATTTTTGTTGAAGGCTGAGTGTTTATATACCATTTATAACTATTAATTTGCAATTGTAATTACTGTTTATGCGACTCTATTCGCGTAATCAGGCAAAACAAAATTGTAAACAAGGAAGCAGATAAAATTGACCTACTGCCCAAAATGCGGTAAATTAAATACTGATGATGCAGTCTACTGCAGCAGTTGCGGCGCTTCTTTAAGTACCACCTCGCAACCTACAGCATCTACGCCGTTTCAGTCAGAAGCAACAATGTCAAATCAACCACAGATGTCGAGCAGCTTTGGTGCTGGCGAACTACAGCAAAGGCTAGAAAAGGCGTTGAGACGAACAGAATTACTGAGTTACGCCATCATCGGCTTGTCCGTGCTAATCTTTATTTTATTCCTTATTGTAATATTCGGGGCATAGTAAAAGGCGCATTAGGCTAAAATAAGAAAGCAGCTTGAAACTTATGGAGGGATGGAAAACGGAAGACCAGTTGGAACGCACAGTAAAAAGAATAGAACGCTTGAATACTCTACTCATTATAGCAGTTATCGTTCTCGTAATAGTATTTGTAATCTTATTGTAGGCAACTGATGAAACTTAACTGCAAAAAAGCTGCTGCAATAAGCTATATTATAATTTCTGGTGCTATAATTGTCACGCAAAGACAAGGCACAATAAAACTAGAATTGAACGATTTTATCATTGTTTAGCGTAAGCCGGATTGTCATTTTTTAGGGTTTTTTACGGAAAAAGTGGAATACGTTGAGAATAAGTAGGAGAAATTATCAACCAAAGCCAAAGTAAGAACATGAAAACTAGAACGGCTAATACTGTAAATGTGAATAAGGCGTCTTTTCTTGACATTTTCTTCATTTTTTATCAAATGTTTTATGATATTTCCCTATTTTTCTCTTCTTTTCTTTAGCATCTTAATATCTATAACATCTTCAGTTCTCTACAACTGCTCACACTGGAAAAAGACTTCGGCTGCTTTTCTTCACGATTTAAATTCGTCTTTTACCCCTCTGCTCGGACCTTCCCACAAGGGCGATTCTCTTTTTGATTGCCGTAAGTTCTTTCCGTAATTCTTTAAGCATTATCTCAATTTGTGCGCGTTTCCTTTCAAGGGCTTCCGTTGTATCTTCAGGTCTTTCTTTTCTTTCTTCGAGGAAAGTGGAGAAAATGTCAGGCAATCTCGGCATCGAAAGAGGCTCCTCCACTTCTAACACATCTTTCATGAACTCTGCGAATAAGCCGCTCATGCTGTTGGCAATTTGGCTTTCTTTAGCCAGAGACCTCTCAAGAACCTGCCTACCAGTCTCAGTGATTCGAAATATCTTTCTTTTCCTTTTACTGTGAAGATCCCATTTTCCCTCTATGTACCCCGAGTCTTCTAAGTCTCGAAGTATTGGGTATATGCCGCCGGCGGTCGGTTTCCAAAAACCCAATGTTCTTTCTTTTATCTCTTTCATTATTTCGTAGCCGTGATACGGCTTCTTTCTTAGAAGAATTAGCGCGGCAATACGTATGTAGCCCTTTCGTGTTTCCTTGAGCCATTGTCCAATCTTTACGTCATCTTTTGACTGCATGCTAAACCTAGTTCTCATTATGAATCAAAATATTTATATTTTACTGTGATATATTGCGTTGAATAATATTTGGCAGGTTTTAATTGTTGGAAAATGAACCCATAATTAAGGTCAGCAACCTTACAAAAGCTTTCGGAGATTTCGTAGCTGTCGATAATATATCATTTGATGTAAAGAAAGGTGAAATTTTCGGCCTTCTAGGTCCTAACGGCGCAGGCAAAAGCACAACCTTGAGAATGCTCTCCACATTAGCTAGGCCAACTAAGGGAACAGCAACAATTGGTGGTTACGACATAGTGAAGAATGATAATGAAGTTCGAAAAATGATTGGAATAGTTTCCGAAAAGATGATAGTATACAACCTATTAACGGCTAAGGAGAACTTATTTTTCTTCGGAAGCCTCTTTAACATTCCAAAGAACATCTTGACAAAAAGGATTAACGATCTTTTGGAGTTAGTCCAGCTAACCAAATGGCAGAATGCTCAAGTTGGCACTTTTTCCACTGGAATGCGTCAAAGGTTGAACGTTATTAGGGCGCTACTGAATATGCCTCAGGTACTTTTTCTGGATGAGCCGACTCTAGGTTTGGATCCTCAGTCTTCAGTTGAGATCAGAGATTTTATAAAGAAACTCAACAGAGAAAACAAAACTACAATAATAATAACGACACATATAATGGTCGATGCGGATTTGCTATGCGACCGCATCGGCATTATGGACCACGCTAAGATTGTCGCCCTTGACACATCAACAAACCTTAAAAAACTCATTTCCGGAGCCGATACAACAATACTGAAACTGGAGATTGGAAATTTGTCGGCTAATATTATCGAGTCCATCCAAGCTTGCCAATGCACAGATGCAGTTATTCAGGAAGACACTACCCATTTGAGAGTCATTTCTCATGGAAAAGAAGCATTCGACTCGGTTATAGATGCAATCAGGGGCAAAGGAGGAAGAATAGATTCAATTGGAAACCTACAACCGACGCTTGAAGACGTGTTCCTACATATAACCGGCCATGAAGTAAGAGATAGCGCTGACCAAAAGATACCTTTGTCCACTGGTCATCGACATTTTGAGCAGACTCAGCAAAGAATAAGGTGAGGCAAGATAAGCGCAAAAACAATGATTTCACACATTTTTAGGATTGCAAGGAAAGATTTGACTGAGTTATACCGAAACCGATTAGCGCTAGCCATGCTTATTATAATGCCTTTGTTCATGATGGCTATGGTTGGCTTCATCTATCCATCTAATGTCAGTTCCCCAACCAACTTGCCTATCGCACTTGTTAACGAAGATACCGGTTATCTCAATTCTACGATAGCCAGCCAGACTTTCATTAAAGGCTTGCAGCAAATCAATAGCAAAACAAACTTGATGACTCTTTCTAACACATCAAGCATAAGTGATGTCAAAAACTTGATTCAAAAGGGCGATATTGAAGGAGGAATAATTATCCCAGCAAATTTTACTGAAACCTTTTTGAAAGGAGAACAAAGTACTCTGATAATAATAACTGATCAATCTAATCCAGACATATCAGCGACTATTCAAACAGCATTATCCTCCGTTTTTAACCAAATGGGAACAGCGGTAGCTCAGCAGAAAGTTCAAAGCCTAAATCCAACAGTCAACGCCACCAATTCTCTAGCAATTGTGCAGCCCTACAACGTTAAGACTGAAGGGACCGTTCCCGGAAATCCCAGTTACTTCGCCTTCCTCGCTCCAGGAATGATGGCTATGACAGTAATGATGAGCGTAATGACAGGACTCCCAGTAGCTATAACTCTAGAGAAAGAAGTAGGCACACTGGACGGAATGATGGTAGCTCCAATCAATAGGCTATCCGTAATACTCGGAAAAATTCTAGGCCAAACAGCAAGAGGCCTGCTGCAAGGATTCATCGTATTAGTAGTAGCGGTAGTGATATTCCACGTCATTATCCAAGGAAACATATTGCTTGTTTTCGGGTTGCTATTGCTGTTCGTGTTCAGCTTCGTCGGTCTAGGCATCGTAATAACCTCATTCGCAAAAGATCAAGGAACAGCACAGATGATGATGATGACACTAATGTTCCCCATGATGTTTCTCAGCGGAGTATTATTCCCACTACAGCAAATGCCATGGTACATGCAAGACATAGCAAAACTACTTCCCCTAACCTACGCAGCACAAGCACTCAGGAAAGTCATGGTCCTAGGCGCAGGAATACCCAACATCTTAACTGAGCTTACAATACTGTTGGTGTTCGGAACCATTATGATAGCGGTAGCCGTGCCTGTTTTCAAAAGAATGATGACAAAATAGTGAAGTTGAAAGTATAACGTCCCCTCCAGACGGAAACTGACGCGCTTTGAAGCTGTTCCAACTTATTTACTTCCATTTTGTCAATTGCCATACACTTTTCTGCTGAGGGGTGAGCTTATAAAATCAGCTAACTTGAATCCCGCAAATGATACTGTTTAGTGTTGAATCCCTGTCAATTCGGCTCATTATGATGCTCAAAAATCGGAATAGCTCATATCCATTAGATGCATCATGTATAACATCGACAGCTTAGAACCTTTTGCAGATCAAAGGGTTGCAGAACTTGCAAGTTTTTTAAAATATTTCATGTCTCTTGCAGGGTTACTCTGAAATTGGCTTATTGGTTTTCCCTTGTGTGTCCCTGAAAAAATTCTCGAAAAACCTTATGTAAACAATAGTGAATAATAGCATTATATTAATTGCAGCAGATTAGAAGGAGGTGATTTGATAATGTGTGAAGAAAAGGAATCAAGCCATTGGGCGGGAAGAGAGCATGGATCGTGGATGGGACCTGGACCTTGGATGTATGGACCTTGGACGTATGAACCGTGGATGAGGCATGGCATGTGGGGAGGATTTAATCCTAAGGTATGTCCATGCTGCGGAAAGGAAATACAGCCACCTACTAAAGCTGAAAGAATAGAAAGATTAGAAGCCTTCAAGAATAGACTAGAAAAAAGACTCAGCAGGATCAACGAGAAGCTCGAAGAACTGAAAAAAGAACAATGATTTCACAGATGCCATAGGGTATTAATGATCCACCGACTCTACGCGTCCAGTACAATTGAAGAGAAAATTCAAGAAATTCCCCGTAGATATCCGCCTTAAGGTTAGGAAACTAATTCGAAGTTCTCCAATTCATACTATATTGCTGTCTAACCATAGATCAACATTTGAAGTAGCTCTACCCATGTAATACTTGCTTCTTAATTGTCTTTGCGATCGCATAGTTTGTTCCAGTGAACAAAATAATAGTGAAACCTACGATTATGCTGAAGCTGAAAAGAAGCGCGCTCACCTGTGGGAATGTAGGAGAAAATATAAGGATCTCCAAGGCCCCGATCAGTCCTATTAATATCCCGAGGGGAACACTTGATATTATAATCAAAAATAACTCCAAAGAAACTACCTTCATGATATCCCTCCATCTTGCCCCCAGGGCCCTCATGATCCGAAAGTCTTCAATCCTGCTGAAAGTCGTCAACTGAAGGAAGCATGCCAGACAGATTATAAGCGATATCAGAGTCATGATCGGAAATATCAGTATGGAATTCACCAAGCTTCCAATAAGATTTACATTTTTGTTCAAAACGGGGTTCAAAGCCAAGACTTCAAGACCGTCTAGAGAAGCCGTCTGACTTATTGTACCGATTTCTTGGGCTGTCGCATTGGCGTTTACCCTTATAAGAACAACATTAGGGTTTGAGACTCCTAGTATTGAGCTAGCTGTTTCATATGGGATGTAAACTGTGTAACCCGTATTTAGTGGATCGATGCAGGCTCCTACAATGGGAAAGGGCTCTCCAAATACCTCGATCTTCTCTACATTATAGTTAGTTAAAATGTTTATCACGGAGTCCCCAATTACAGCATTTACCGTATCGCTTTTAGTTAGAAACCTTCCGTTGAGCACCCAGTTACCCGTCACGTTTTCTGGGTTTATCCCAACTACTAAGACGTTGGCTGATCTGTTATCCCCAATCGTCTCATAAGATGGGCCTTCATCGGTCTGAACGATTGTAACGTACTTAATCTCGTAGGCAGTGGCGGTTGTCACTATTCTTGTATCCACGGTTTCAATGAATGGCTGCGCTTCTAGCCAATGGATAAAGCTGTTATTAACTCCGTAACCCTGATTAAGCCATGAAATACTTGATCCTTGGCTTAAGACTCCTGAAGGGTAGAACGATAAAAGTTCAGCGTAATTTTCAGCAATTTTAGGGTTCGCTATTAAGTAGACGTTTTCGCCGATTCCTCCCTTTACGTAGCTGCTGACAGTTGAGTCGATAGTCTGTCCTCCGAATATCATTGTTGAAACCAACATCATACATAGAATACAGGTCACTATAATTCGGAGAGTTTCACCTCTTCTAGCAGTTAAACTTCTCAAAGCAATCTTGTAGTAAGGGCTCCTGCTAGCTTTTTCGAGGAAGCTTTTACGCCCAACTCTTTTAGCGGTATTACCCGAGATTGCTTCAATCGCATTTAATCTATGAAGCATTCTGCTCATAGGGAAGTAAGTAGAAGCAAATGAGATTGAAACGACGATGACAAATAGAGCAAGAAGAGGCACGATGGGAAGGCTGAAAGTGAAACTGTAGCCAAAGGCATTTAAGACCTTAATTGACACTAAGTTGACTGCCGCTCCGAGTACACCTCCAATCAAGCATCCGATTATCGTTGTTATCGCTGCCTCAGAAAACAGAAATGAACCTGTTTCCTCAACTAGTCCTACTGCCTTCATTATTCCAATGTCTTTCAGTCTCTGATTTGTGAAAGTGATCTGTACATTGGAAATTATCAGTGCGCCTGTTACTAGACTCAGTGAAAGGGCAATCACAATATATAGTGAAAATGTATAACTAAGGCCTATTGAAATTCTCCAAGGCATTGTTGCAAAGTTAACACCTAAGCTCAGCCCCATTAGAAGTAGAAAGATTGCTGAGGCTGAAGAGAAAATTAGACATGCCAACAGAGTTAAAGTTCTATTTCTTTGTCTAAAAAGATCATCTAAAACAAACTGTAATGTGACCAAGTTTTACACAATTTCTCCGTTGAGCATTCTTATTCGAGTGTTTGCTAGATCGGAAATTAGTTGGTCATGGGTGGCGACAATTATTGTCTTTCTTTTTTCTTTGAGTGTCTTTAGAATATTCATTATTTCTAGGGCTGTCTTCTCATCCAAGTTTCCCGTTGGTTCATCGGCAAGAATAATGGGTGGGTCTTTAGCGAGAGCCCTTGCGAATGCAACCCTCTGTTGTTCTCCTCCACTCAGTTGGGAGGGCAGATGCTTTGCGCGATCTTCCAATCTAACTAATTTAAGAAGATCTAGTGCTCTCTGGTCGTTTTTCTCTCCATATGAACCTGCAATCTCCATTGCAAACTTAATGTTTTCTTCAGCGGTTAGTGTAGATATTAGATTGTAGGCTTGGAAGACATATCCAATATTGGTACACCTGAAAGCTGCCAATTTATCTTCGCTCAATTCATTCAGCTTTGTATCTCGAATGAGCACTTCGCCGCTGCTTGGTCTGTCAAGTCCGCCTAAGATATTTAGAAGAGTAGTTTTACCTGCCCCTGAAGGACCTGAAATTGCGACAAAATCTTCTTCATTTATCACCATTGAAAAATTCTTTAAGGCTTCAACTATATTTTGCTCTACGACATATTTTTTGCTCAAAGCGACAGTTTTTATAATAATTTGAACCATTATTTAGACTCCACCTCGATGTTAAACTATTTGGGCATTTTTTTATCGTAAGATTTTAGCGTAGCCCAATGTTTAGGGATATATCATCAAGGTTATGTACTTTTTTCCACATCTCAAAACTATAAACAATTTATCCATTTTTCTTCGAATTTTGAGATTTCTACTAACTTAAACATCCGATTAGAAAAAACGGTAACTTTGTCGGTGAGTTGAATTTCTTTCAATGTCTTTGGCTGACAATTCTGATTAAATGTTCATAAAAGAGCATTTAAGCATGAAGCCGTCCTACAAAAATTCTTTTACGTCGTCTTTAATCTGCACTTCTCCGAGCTCAGGTCCATCAAACCCGGAATACGACTCTCTTAAAGGGTTTGTTGAGCGTGATATTATTTTAACGTTTTCTGGAAGTTTCAGGTCTGAATGAAATTCTGCCCCATTGCTTTCCTGAACACAGTTAGGGGGCCATGGATCACCGTATGCCTTAGAAAGATATGTGGTTTGGAGGATGGCAATCTCTTACTTATTCAAGCAATTGAGGCCTAGAACGCGAATTTAATATAAAACTTGATCTCATGAATTAAATGATGAAACCCGGGCAAATTAAGTCGTATATCGTTTTAGACAACAGTCCCTCTTTCACCTGTTCTAATATGAATTACCTCTTCTACAGGAAAAACAAAGATTTTTCCGTCACCTATAGCGCCCGTTTTGGCTGTTGCCGTGATTACTTTGATGACCTTTTCGACCTCGTTGTCGTTAACTATTACTTCAATCTTAGTTTTAGGTAATAGATCCACTTTAACCTCCTTTTCTCTGACAAGTTGAACCACTCCACCCTGTCTGCCTCGGCCTTTCACCTCATACGTTGTTAGGCTAGGATATCCTGCCTTTGCCAAAGCGTCTTTTATGTAACTGAATTTTTCAGGCCACACTACGGCCTCGATTTTCTTCAAACCCATTCCTCCAGTTTTTCTTTAAATTAAACCCATTTTAACGGCTTGTTCTGTCGAAGTTTTTCCTCCACTACGCTTATCCTGCTCTTTATTAAGTGAATTCCATTAACACCTGCATGCCAATGTCGATCCAAGTAACTTCTTTTCTTTTACTTCGATCTTCACCTATAATTTCGTTCACGATTGTTCTACTTCGTGGATAATATGAATATATATCCAATTTTATAATCATAGTTGAGATAAATTAATAATTTTTATGAAAATTTATGAAAAATTGGATAAATTCTAGTTAAAAAGAGCTTCAAACTAAGTTGAACTATTCGGTTTTGACATAACCGTACATGAAACATATCCCGTCATAGAAGATATGAGAATTAATCCCAAGGGGTCAAAAAATCATTAGTGAAAAGAAACTTAGATTTTTCTTTTCGGCTTCTTTATAGGCTAGCGTTTCTAAGCAGTCCAAAATAGGCATCGTTGAGTTGCAGTTTAATCTAACCAAACGAATTCAAACATTATCCATGATGCTAGTAAGATGGCAAGAAGAAAAGCGATCATAATTTTCAATTCTGGAAGAATCAAGCTTAGATTAGCGCCGAAGGCCAGCTTCATAGTGGCGGTTATGGATGGTATGAGCGATGCTGGAATTAGTGGAAAGGTTAGCAGCGGTACGAGAATTGTTTTCGATTCTGAGTACATTGTTAATGCCGAAACCATCGATCCTATCAGTGCTAAGTTAAATGTTCCGAGGGCGAAAATGAGGATAACTAGCACGAAGCTTGAGTTAAATGAGTAGTTGAAAAGAACCATGCTGGCCGGAACGAGGATAAGCTCAACTATGCCCATGATGATGAAGCAGTAGAAGGTTTTTCCGAGAAGTATCGCTTGGGCTGACGTGGGAAGCGATCTTAGCCCATCTACTGTTCCTTTATCCATTTCTCGTATGAACACTGTCGTGAAGCTGATTATGCCTGTGAAAAGTATTATCACCCATAAAGAGGTGGGTATGACTTCTAACACGTTTGATGGGGCTGGGCCAAGTGAGAAACTGAACGCGATGATTGAAAGAAGGGCAAATGTGAACATTGAAAAAATTTCATACATCCTTCTTACCTCTGACCGTAAATCCTTTAATAGAATCGCTAGGGCAGCATGGAAATTTTTGAATCGATCAATCATTAATTGCACCTACATGAGTTCAACCTTAACTTGACTGTAGCTTTCTTTGCTGACTATTTCAGTGATTTTTCCTTTTTTCAGAAAAGCTATTCTGTCGCAGATTTCTCTTGCGATATCAAAATTATGAGTAGAAATAATAACAGTTAATTCGCCTTTATGTTTAATTAGAAAATTTTTGAGGATGTTAACGCTGTCCACGTCTAAACCTGAAAAAGGTTCGTCAAGTAGCATCAGTTTAGGGCTATGTATGATAGCTCTCGCTATGTCGAACCTTCTTCTTAAACCAGTGGAAAGGGTACGGACAGTGTCGTCTAATCTATCTTCAACTTTAAGAATGCGTGTTGTTTCATCAATCTTTTTTTCAATTTCGTTCTTCCCGTGAATGCCATACATTTTAAGATAAAATTCAAGATTTTCTTTACCCGTCAGGTCATCGTACAATAAAGAATGGTCTGTAAGAATTCCAATTTCCTCTTTTATTTTCTCAGCCTCATTTTTTACGTTTAATCCGAACACATAAGCTTCCCCTTTTGTTGGATGCGTTAGAGCGGCTATTAGCCTAATTAAAGTGGTTTTTCCCGCGCCGTTCGGGCCGAATAAGCCGAAAATCTCTCCACTGATAACCTGAAAACTTGCATCCTTTAATCCGTAGAAGTACCCGTACTGCTTCGTCAGGTTCTTAGCTTCAACGGCAATTTCTTCTTTCTGCAAGCTTTCTCCTCTTTAGAAAAGAAAAGCTCTCTCCCTAATAAAAAGGCTGTAGTCTACAAGCGCCTAACATCGCTGGGCAGATTAAGAATCCATTTAGCATAGGTTACGAGCAAGTCATAACTGAAATGTCGCTTGAAAGATTGATACCATATTCCGCGAGCTAAATGCTTTACGAAGTAGCTTTTTCGACCGTAGAATTCTTTGTATGCATCTCGTTCTATTTGGTTTAACTCTTCTAAGCTAAAATCGCTGTAAGGCACAGCTCTAAAGAAGATTGCTTGGTCAGCTTCAACATCTTTAATGAGTTCCATAGTTTCGCGTATGCTTTGTCTTGTTTCCCCTGGTAACCCTAATACAACATTTGCGAAGGTAATTATTCCCGCTTTTCTAGCGTATTTGAACGATCTTTTTATTGATTCTAATGTTCTCTCGCGGCCCATTTTGTCAAGGATTTTCTGAGAACCTGACTCGACGCCAAAAAGAAGAATAAAACAGCCAGCTTTTTGCATCTTAACCATTAAATCATAAGAAAGATCTGTGCCTGTGCTTAGCGATCCCCAGAGAACGTCAAGCTTTCTATTTGCAATTTCATCGCATATTCCTTTAACTCTCTTATGGTCGACTGTGAAAAAATCGTCTATGAAAAGAGTGGCATCGGGGTGATATTTCTCATGAATAAGTTCCATTTCGTCGACAACACTTGCAGGGCTTCTTCCTCTCCATCTACGATTATAGATAGCTGGTACTGCGCAGAATTCGCAGTTATAGGGGCAGCCTCTGCTTGTGGCCATTGTCATAATTGATGCTTCATTAAACATTCTATACTTATCAACAGGTAACAGGTGCCAAGCTGGGAACGGAATACTGTCAAGGTTTTCTATAAGTTCACGTTCAGGATTCACAACTATATTTCTTCCTTTCCTGAACGCAACTCCACTAACCTGGTTTAAATCGCCGTCACCTTCCAATGTTTTTACAAGCTCTAAGGAAGTTTTTTCACCCTCACCTAACACAACGAAATCAACTTGATGGTTATTTTCAAGAATCGATTTACACTCCAAGGTAGCATACGGTCCCCCCAGCATAACTGTTGCACCAGCATTTTTCGCTACCTCTGCAGCTTGCATTGCCTGTTTGATTCTTGTTACAGCACAATAGATTCCAACCAAATCAGGCTTTATCTTTGATATCTCACTGTTAAATTGGCTCCAATTCATATTCTGCGCAGTCATATCAATTATCCTAACGTCTTGTCCTTCATTTTCTAGAACTGAAGCGATATAGGCTAAACCCAAAGGCGGCACTGTTAGCCCAAACATCTTTCTATATAGAAACTCTTCACTGGGTGGGCACACAAGCACTGTTTTCATGCTGCAAACATCCGAATAGCGTATTTACTGTTGAATGATAATGCGTAATTAAATCCTATTATACGCTGCGATGCGTTATTTTAAGGGTAAGACTTGAATACGTCTTTTATGAATAGAGCACATATAAAGGAAAATTTCTATGAAGGATAAAATCTACCTCGCCGCGACGTTCATGGTTAACATAATATCGTTATACATGATTTTCATATGGTCTCCACCTCTTGTTGTGGGAAATCAAGTGTCGGCTGACCCGAATATTTTTCGAATTTTCTATATTCATTTTCCCGCAGCAATTGTCACCTATACCGCTTTCACGTTGACTTTTGTTGGAAGCATTCTATACTTGTGGAAAAAAGATTTCAAATGGGACACTATAGCTGCTGTGTCCGCAACGTTAGGCCTAGTTTTCTGCGCAATTACCTTAATGGCTGGCTCAATATGGGCTGAGAATGCTTGGGGCGCCTACTGGAACTGGGATCCAAGAGAAACAACTACGCTACTCCTCTTCTTAGCATATGCGGCGTATCTCGCATACCGCATGGCCATTGTTGATTTAGAGCGGAGAGCGAAACTCTCGTCAGTGCTAGTTGTAATAGCGTTCATCTGTGTCCCGCTTAGCTATGCCTCGGTTTATTTCTGGCGAACCCTGCATCCGGTTGTCATAACCCTAACAGGTGTTAGTATGGGAGCGACGGCAGCAGAAACATTGTTAGTTTCGATTCTTGGGCAAATGTTAATATTCTTTTACTTGCTCTACTTCACAGTAAAAACGGAAAAATTAACTGAAAAAATAGAGTTTCTGAAAGCTAGGGGTGAAAGCTAAATGGGGATTTTAGATGTTTTACTTGGATTTTCCATAATTGCTTTATGTTTAATTGTTTTTTATTTAGTGTGGATTAATGATAGAATAAGTAAACTTGACGAAAAAGTACGAAAATTAGAGAAAGAATAGTTACTTTTTCCTAAGATATTTTATGAGCTCATTCATCATAGCTTCGACAGTATATTCTTTTGATACAACATCAACTCTTGCTCCTAGATTCTCTAAGGTTCTCTCCGTCATTGGGCCTATGGCAGCGACAACAACTTTTCCTCTCAGGCATTTTTGAAGTTTGTTTCCCAAACCATGGTTATAAGCTGTTTTAAAGAGGTTCCGAGCTGTGGCTGAGCTGGTGAATGTAATGGCATCGATTTTTCCATCGAACATGTCGTTAAGAAGCTTCAGCATTTTAGATTCATCTGATGGAGAAGTAGACTCATACACGGTAGTTTCTAATACATGTGCGCCCATGCCTTCTAGTTTATTACGTAAATATGGATCAACTTCCCTTGTTCGTGGAATCGCTACCGTTTTTCCACGAAGATTCATGTTTCCGAGCCTTTCGATAATTCCTTCTGAACTAAACTTCGATGGAGTGATACCCACTTTGACGCCATAATTTTTAATTGCAGTTTTTGTCTTAGGGCCTACTGCCATAATCTTAGCGCGGTTCAATGCTTTAAGCAATTTCGACTTTAATTCTGCTTTTTCCGACGTCTCAATTAAGCCGACTACGCCATTTACACTCATAAAAATAACGTAATCCACTTGCCCGCTGATAATCTTATAAATAAGTGCTTTTACTTGGCGTATATTTTTCGGAGGTCTAATTTCGACTGTTGGGGCAACGTAAGGTTTTCCGCCTAATTTAGAAATAAACTGGACAAGCTCAAATGCTTGCCCTTCCGGTCTTGTAATCGCGATGGTCTTCCCTTTCAAAGACATTGTAACCACTCATTATCCTATGCTAATTCCATTCATTTTAAGATAAAAATTTAGATAAAATGCCGCTCTAGGAGAACGCTTTATCCAGCCTAAAAATGCTGTAAAGAATAAAGGTCAAATAAGCATAGATGAATATATTAAGCAAAGGTATTAAGCAAAGGCTATGATGAGTATTAGGCTATAAAATTTCAGCCTTAAAAATTTATTATTAGACAACTTACGAATAAAGGTGTGATGAATGTGAATAACGCGAAGGGTAAACTATACCTTGCAACCATATTCGTAGTTAACATAATAGCCTTATACATGATTTTCATCTGGTCACCCCCCCTTGTAGTAGGAGCTGAAGTGCCCACAGACCCCAACGTTTTCAGAATTTTCTATCTACATGTTCCAGCAGGAATGGTTGCATATATTTCATTTGCCATAACTCTCATTGGAAGCATTTTATATTTGTGGAAAAAAGATTTAAAATGGGACACTTTAGCTGCTGCGTCAGCAAAGTTAGGTATCATCTTCTGTGGCGCAGTACTTCTGCTTGGTTCGATATGGGCTGAGAACGCCTGGGGAACATACTGGAACTGGGATCCAAGAGAAACAACTACGCTACTCCTCTTCTTTGCATACGTGGCGTATCTCGCATACCGCATGGCCTTTGAGGATATAGAAAAAAGGGCTAGGCTTTCATCAGTATTAGGCATATTGGCCTTCGTCACTGTGCCGCTTAGTTACCTTTCAGTCATGATTTGGCAAAGCTTACACCCTATTGTAATTAGTCTTGGGAACGTAACGTTGTCGCCGCCAATAGCTGATACTTTAATTGTATCGGTGATTGGCCAATTGTTAATATTCTTCTTCGCTCTTTATCTTACAGTTAAAGTAGATACGTTAACGGAAAAAATCGAAAAAATAAAAGCTGAAGAAGGAAGCTAAAAATGGGCACACTTGAAACGCTTTTAACAGTATCAGTTATCTTTTGGGGGCTCATATTTATTTACCTCATTTGGATCAACCTTCGAGTAAACAAACTTGATGAAGTTATGCGAAGGCTAGAAAAGAAGTAACGAGGCTCTTCTATGAAGAGAAAGATTGCCAAATTAGCTGTCGTTGCAATAGTTGTAGTAATAGTCGTAATCCTAATTTATCAAGCAACACCAGGACAGTATCTAACCGTTTCAGATGCCGTAAACAATTACAATAATTATCGTGGCGACCAA
>CAYYPV010000008.1:0-74370 GCA_964473665.1 uncultured Candidatus Bathyarchaeia archaeon | reverse complement strand
CAGTTATAGATAATATTTTGAGTTATGCACAGATGCTTCATCCCAGAGAAAGCATTCTTCTATTAAAAGGAAAAATTGATAAACACACAATTTTAATCAACAATACTCAGATACCTCCGTTAGCAACTCATGGACAAACATTTTCCGCCTTTCCGCTGCATATGCTTCCAATAGATTTTACCATCGTAGGTGTAGCCCACTCCCATCCATCAGGTTCTTTACATCCTTCAGCAACCGACCTAAACAAATTTTACGGGCGAATTATGGTTATAGCTTCTTATCCATATCAGTCTGAAAAAAATATAGCGATATTTAGTCGAGAAGGCGAATCTCTGGAATATTCGATTGTTTAGGCTTTAAGACAGTGAGATACGTTCTAATCTTTCTTTTCTTTCAAAATGTGATATGAAGAGAATGCTAATTAGTGCACCGATTAGAAAGAAAATAATGGTTAACAAATTGATAATCGAAGTTAGAGGGCCTCCGCCATATGCGGGAGCTGAGAAATCATTTATAGCCGCTGGCAGATTCATCAAACTCATCGCACCTAAAGTCACAAATGCAAGAACAAAAAAGAAATACGCATAGTCCTTCAACAACTTCCTTTTATCCGGGATTGAATCGCTGAATCTAAAGTAGACCAGACAGTAGAACACTGCTAAAAAAGCCAGCGAAGTAGAATGTACAAAGGACAATAATAAGCCCAAATCTAAGCCGTGAACAGAAATGTAACTTATTGTTTTTTCCACTTCAACGAGATTGAACATCCTAACGTCAACATATACGGCAGCGTCTTCAAACGCTGTAATGATTAACGTAAGAGCAAATAAAAACAGAACTATCTTCCTATATGCCTCTTTTCTAAACGTCACTTCTCCTAAACTCCTCTACTGAGAAATAAATTTCTGTTTCAGAGCTAAAAAGCAGCAACGAATCCGTGCAAGCAATCTTTGGCTGACTGATACAAGGTATGCTTAACCTCAACAGGTTTTTCTGCGTAATTATCCAGTCTTGCAACTCTAAAGTATATAGGTGGATGCGTATTCCAAGTTATCCAATCTCCAATTCTGGATGCTTTGGTGCGTTCAGATTCAAGTCGGCGAAAGCCAATCTTTCTTAAAGCTTCAGCAAGAATCTTAGGACTTCCAATAGTGATGGCCGCATCTAAATCAGCTCTAGCCTCAAAGAACTTAAATATGAAAAAAAAGCCCGTATAGACTAAAAATAAGTATAGTAATGAGAAATAGGAAACGAGATATTGAGCTAAAACGTAGAATTGGAAAACCCAATATGTAGTGTAGATCACAGGGATAGCAAGTTGATCTCGAGCCTTAAGGTGACTGAATTCGTGTCCTAAAACTGTCAGGATTTCATCCGCTTTCAGTTGAACTAGTAAACCAGTTGTGATAAGAACAACTCCATGTGAAGGGCTTATTCCAGATGCCGCTGCGTTAGGTATCATAGTGTTAGCAATTGCAATTTTTGGAATTGGAAGATTGTATTGCTGGGCGGTTTTTTCTACAAGTTGATAAACGTTCACCGTTTTTGTAGTCACGTTTTCGGGTCGGCATTCCAATCCATATTTAGACATCACTTCCTGCACTGTTCCGCATTCGATAGGTTTGCCAGCAGCCAAGGTCTTATCGTAAATCTCTCCCTTCATCTGGAGCAGCTTTTCTCGACTAAATTTTCGTGGAAAATCCATGTACACTTCTGGAGGTAAATTATATTGAAGTACATGGACATTCTGGTTCTGTTCAGTGACGCGCCAATCAGCCATTCCCCCGACTATTCTACTTGAAAAAGTGACCAACACCACTGTTATAACTACTATAACTAAAACGTAAAGAGAAACTGGTACAATTAGAAATAAGGCGATGCTGAAGATAATTGAGATTATAAATAAGAATAAAATGTTCCCTAAAAGAATGCGCTCCAGAATTCTAGCGCGCTTTAAGAAGGATTTCTCCGCCTTAACTTTTTGACCTTCAATAAAAGTGAAATAGAGCGTAGATCTTCTAACGTTTTCCTCGAAAAATCGGAATAAAGTGGTTAAGTCTCCTTTAAGTATGTCCAGAGTGGCCTGCGGCACATTTGGAAGGTTAGGTCTCATCGTCACTTGAATTGGTTTTCCAGTCTTAATCTCAACATCAATGGGCCAATTTCCCTCGGAACTAAGAAAAGTAAAGCTAATGACGGTAGCTCCATCAACAAGCGTCTGCTTTACGTTTGCGAAGTGCTCTTTTGAGGGAAGAATGAAATACTGATTAATGTACCTGAATAAATCATCGTAACGCGCAGATGGGACATCGATTTCGACTGCAAACGTTAATGCAGAGCTTTCCATGTCTATTCCCGCCTTAACTTAAAAGGATTAGTGCCTCTTTTAGATGTTGAAATATATAGCACCTAAAAGTGTTTATGGAAATGCAAATGCGATATATTAATTTTGGCATGAATTTTAGTTTGAATCCCCTAAAAAATAAGGAAATTAAAAGCAAATAATTTTGATTAAGCATTCGCTTCTCAGCTTATCTTTTTAATGGACTCACGTTTTTCTCTATTCTAATCCTATTTAAACTGGTGGCAACGGCGCTGGAAGAGGCTGAGGAGATTCTCGGGTTCGCATCGTTTTTTTAACAAGCCACACTCCAATATAGCCCGCTATTAAAGCCGTGATTGCAGTTACGATCGGATCAAATACTATCCAAACACCAACAGTCAACGTGTAAGGCTGCTTCGCTAAATAAAGTGACGCCAACTCTACGGTGCTTAAAATTCCGTCGCTGATAAGGTACGTCATAAAGGCAGCCACCAGTCCGTCTTTAAGATCTGCGAGCCTGTAAATATATATCGCTAATATTGCAACCAAAAACGGTAGAACAAAATCAAGATTTACTGGTGAAAATACGTCTACGAAAACGACCAATAAAATGCCGAAAACTCCAGCCCGTATGCATTTATCCATATACACTGCCTCAATGTCTACGGAAGTTTAATAATGTAAAGAAATTGGCGGATAAAAGAATTCTGTTTGACCTTAATTTTATCCACTTCAATCATTTAGATAATTAATCCGATAGCAAAGCTGATCAACGGCGCAATTATCCAACCTAACACTATTATCATGAACGGCTTTAGGGTGATATACTTAGACTTATATGAAATGCCAGTTCCAAACACGGCTGATGCTGAAGTCTGAGTGTTCGAGAGGGGAATTTTGAATATTGTAGCAAATTCAACAAGGAGCGTTGATATCGAAAGCGTCGCCGTTGCATTTGGATATCGCATTAAAAAAAGCTCTTCTGAAACCCTTCGAATTTCACCTGCGCTCAAATAGAAAGAGCCGACTAATATCGCGGCTATTGCAACTATTAAAGACGATGAACTGAAACCGCCCGTCGCAACTATCAAGCCCAACGTATTCGCTCCGAGAACGTATGCAGTGGTAAATGATAACACAATAATGAGAATTCTGTAGATATTTATCCTCCTCCAGATGTCTCTAGGCCATGTCTTATTGATCATTTTAATGAAATAGAACGCTGAAACAATTGCAACTATTGGAGCAACTAACCACATAATGACCACATCAGTTAAAAACGGATTACTTATGGGCATTTTCCTAGCGACTGAAAGTCCCGCGAGCAGCCCAACAAGCGACATACTGAGCGACATCGGCACTCTGATTTTATACGCTATAACAAAAATCAATATTGCTACAAGCAACGCTTCTATTTGAAGCTGAGTGGTAGGGTTTGGAAGAAGAACGTGAATTGAAGATATCATAGTTGGACCTTGAACCAAAAGTCCTAAAGAAAACCCTGCAGCGCCCAAAAGGATGCCTGATCGTTGGCTTAAAATTTTCGATCCTACTGCAGGACCTACGCACGCAGAGAGATTATTACCTGAAACAAGTGCAACAGCAGCAAAAGTCAAAATTAAAAGGATAGCCGGGAGCAGCATGCAAATTTCACTTTAGAATACTAGTAACTATGGAAACAATTTCATCGGAGAGATCTTCGCAAGCATCGAGGATATCGTCGAATTTGTGTAAGAGTTCAGAGTAATGGAGAAACTGTATATAGTGTAGACTTGGCGCTGCGGCATACAGCTTGTCGAAACCCCCATCTTTAATGTCATCACCCTGCTCCTCTATGGTTTGTATCTCTTTACGCATCTCAACAATGTCCGCTACATTAGATGTTGAAAACAGTTTTTCTAATTTTGAAAAAGCTTTCCCCGCAAGGTTCAACATACTCTCAAATAAAGGTTCCCACTCTTTTTTATAGTCGATTTGAGAAATTTCGATTTTTGCTTTCGACATTCTATCCAGCTCTCTGGCAAGGTTATAATAATAATCGAGTATGCTATCCGCATGCTGGATGGATTCCAGAAGATTATCCAATATGTTTGGACTAATGGCCCCGCTAGTTACGTCTTCGGAAATTTTAAATGCAATATCATCCGACTTTTTTTCTAATGATCCGATAGCCTGCATCGCTTCGGTTAACGGTTTTCCGTCAGAACTTTCAAGAAGCATACGCGTCATTATCGCATTCGCATTAATTGCAATTTCAATCATTTCTGAAAGCTCATGGAATATATTTTTCTCTCCTACAACTAGGATGTGTTTAATATTTCTCAGAGCCAAAATTATCCCCTTATCATTTTGAGTAGTTGAATAATTTACATGAGGTCTATTTAAACTTCGTAGCGCTACAGTGGAACAGTAGCAAGCAAAAATCTAAAATAACTTATTTCCATTTGCATTGTTAAAATTAGTTCATTTGAATGCTTTTTCAATCAATCAATAGATTTCTCTGTTCGGAATGTTTTATTTAATATACTTCGCATGTTATCTATATTTGTACTTTGAGCGTATTGTACATCGAATTGATTTTGTAACCGTTTAATGGAGAGGGTTACCTTTAAGCCTGAGAATAAAACACTAGATGACGCTTATTCTGCGATTGACACAAGCGAACTTTTAAGCCTACCGACCGATACGCTTCTGGCACGGATGAAAACATCTCCGTCAGGGCTTACTTCACAAGAAGCAGAAACGCGTCTAAGAATTTATGGTCGTAATGAACTGGTTGAAAAAAATAAGCGAACAGGTTTTATTGAACTTCTTTATCACCTCAGAAACCCCCTTGTCTTAATACTTTTATTCGCCGGGCTAATCTCAGGCTTAGTCGGCGATGCAGTAGACGCCACCATCATATTTTCGATAGTGCTTCTTAGCATAATATTCGATACGTATCAGGAATCCAAGGCTAATAACGCAGCTGAAGCCCTAAAGGAAAGAGTAGCCACAACCGCATCAGTCCTTAGAGATGCTGTAACAAAAGAAGTGAAGCTTTCTGAAATCGTTCCAGGAGACGTAGTTAATCTCTCCGCTGGAGATATTGTGCCAGCTGACTCAAGATTAATCAGTGCAAAGGACCTGAATCTTGATCAATCCGCTTTAACTGGAGAATCCTTTCCAGTAGAAAAAATAGCCGACCCATTAAATGTGAAAACTACCGAATTAACCGATTGGAACAACTATGTCTTCTTGGGGACTTCTGTTATAAGTGGGACAGGAACCGCAGTTGTAGTAAAAACTGCAAGCTTAACCGAATACGGTAAAATCGCCAAACAACTTGCAGCCAGAATACCTGAAACAGAATTTGAGAGAGAACTTAGACGATTTGGTGCCTTAATGATGCAAGTCACCATCTTCCTAGTTGTATTTGTCTTTTTCATAAATGCTTTCTTCTTCTCAGCTACTCGCGGAGTCTTACAGTCACTTCTATTCGCAGTGGCTTTGGCGGTAGGTTTAACACCTGAACTATTGCCCATGATACTGTCTCTGAATCTTTCGAATGGCGCCGTCGCCATGTCTAAGAAAGGCGTAATTGTAAAACGCTTAGCGGCCATTCAAAACTTCGGCAGCATGGACGTTTTATGCACAGACAAAACAGGCACCCTAACAGAAAACAAGATAACCCTTGTGCAACATGTTGACGCAGAAGGAAAAGATAGCGAAAAGGTTCTACTATATTCCTTCCTGAACAGTTATTTTGAGACTGGACTGAAAAGCCCCCTTGACGAAGCCATACTGAAGTACAAAGAATTCGATGTGAAATCTGCAATAAAAATAGACGAGGTTCCATTTGATTTCATTAGAAGACGAGTCTCGATTGTCGTCGATTATAACAAACAGCCCATTTTCATCACAAAAGGGGCGTTTGAAGATATACTCAAAATTTGTTCCTACTGTGAACTTCAGGATAAAACACTTAATTTAACAAGTGATCTACAAAGCGAAATTAAGCAAAAACACGACGAATTAAGTTCACAGGGCTTCAGAGTTTTAGGTGTCGCGTACAAAAATGTCGAAGAGAAAAAGAACCAGTACGCCATAAGCGACGAAACCGAAATGGTATTTCTTGGCTTCGCAGCATTCCTTGATCCTCCGAAAGAAACCGCTAAGGAAGCTCTGCAACAATTAAGCAAAGACGGTGTGGAACTTAAAATTCTCACCGGCGACAACGAATTAGTTACCAAGACAACATGTGAGCAACTAGGGTTCCAAATAACCGGGATTCTCCTTGGAGATGAAATTTCCCAAATGCATGACGATGCTCTATCAAGAGTAGTTGAGAAAGCAAACATATTTGCAAGGGTAAATCCAGCTGAAAAAAACAGAATAATGAATGCCCTAAAACGCAATGGTCATGTAGTTGGTTTCTTAGGGGACGGAATCAATGATGCTCCCTCCATAAAGACGGCTGACGTAGGAATATCCGTCGACAACGCAGTGGATGTTGCAAAAGAATCTGCAGACATAATTTTACTTGAAAAGAGTTTAGATGTTCTGGATGAAGGCGTATTAGAAGGCCGAAAAACATTCGGCAACACAATGAAGTACATAATGATGGGAACAAGCTCAAACTTCGGCACAATGTTCAGCGTCGCTGGCGCCTCCATTATTCTTCCATTCCTGCCCATGCTCCCAACTCAAATACTTTTAAACAATCTTTTATACGATTTATCTGAAGCAACCATACCCACCGACAACGTAGACAAAGAATACGTTGAAAGACCGAAAAGATTAGACATTTCATATATCAGAAAATTCATGATAATTTTAGGTCCCGTGAGCTCCATCTTCGACTTCCTAACCTTCTTCATAATGCTTTATATCTTCAGAGCCAGTGTTCCCATTTTTCAAACTGCATGGTTCATAGAATCACTTTCCACACAGACGCTGGTAGTGTTTGTGTTAAGAACGAGGACAACACCATTCTACAAAAGCAAACCCGGCAGATACCTGCTCATTAGCAGCTTAATCGTCGTAGGCGTATCTTTGATTTTGCCTTTAACACCGCTTGGAGCCCTTTTCAAATTCGCGTCACCTCCCGCAGCATTCTTTTTAGCTCTGGCGGGGATCATAGGCTCCTACCTATTACTCGTTGAAATCGTTAAAAAATGGTTCATAAGACGATATTCCAATTTGCTTGAACAACTCCCTGTAGTTTCAAAGAATTAGATCAAATGCTAGTATACATAACGTACCCATAATTATTTCCAACAGCCTCGGCCTTAGTCCTTTTACGTCATGGGCATTTAATGTCGTTGCCAAATTTTCAAGTTGGTTGTATCCGCAGTTGTTATTGCTTGAATAAAATTTCTTACATTTGACATATTTATAACGAGATTTTAATCCTCAGTTTTTTGATTTGGGAGAAGCTCGTAAATTAAAATAAGCTCTTAATCAACCGTATCAGTTGCTACAAGTTACCCTATCTATTATGAGAGGATGTTGCGTAAAGTTTATCGAAAAATGTAATTCTAATTAAGTAAGGTTAATCGAATTTATTTTTTTGATAGTCAAGTTCTAGGTGAAATCCTTATTTTCGAAAAGAACGAGTCCGAGTATAATCGTGACAATAAAGTACACTCCTAAGATGAGCAATCCTTCAGGAACGGTAGCATTGTAAGATGTTAAAGTAGTTAGTCCGCGACCGAAACGGCTAGTAGTGGTAGTTTTGTGCGGCGGATAGGGACTTGACAGCACGTTACTTATTATTCCAGCTCCGTATGTGAGACTGAACCACGGCTCAATCTTAACTATATTTACGATTACTGCGTCAATCAACGTGAATCCGAAGAGAAGAAGGATGGCTGTTAACAGAATAGACGTTGTGCTACTTTTAAATAAAGAGCTAAAAAAGAAGCAAAATCCGAGCACAGTCACTAGGTAAATCCAGGAAAAAAGCAATGCTTCGCCAAATTGGTAAGGAATGCTTAATCCGAAATAGTATACTCCATTCCCAATCGTGATTGCTGCAAATATTCCAAGTATAATTGTGGATGCGATTAAAGCTGCAAGCCACTTTCCAAGGTAGATTGACGACCTCCTAATCGGGTTTGGTACCGTAAAGTAGCCTGTTTTATTTTGAAATTCTGAAGAAATAGCGTCCCCTCCGAAGAATATTCCAGAGAGCACAATCACAAAAGTTGTTGAGAGCCCCCACCAACTGGAGTAGAACGATAATGACGAGGATAGAACATCTGCAGGACGATAATATCCTATAACAATTGTCAGAAGAACGCTTATAATAAGATCTATCCCTAGAAGTACAAAAAATCTACGCGACCTCAGATAATCCAGAAACGTATACTTCGTAGTAACACCTAGTTGAGCGAAGCTTCCCGGTACCACATTCTTTACTTGAGTTGTATCCTGTTCTGTCATGATTACTCACACTGTTTCCTTAATAAGATCAAGGTAGACTTCTTCAAGGGCTAACGATGACCGTCTGAAACTGATTACGCCTAGTTTCATCGCTACCAAGTCAGAAAGAATTCTCTCTTGCGCTTCCGTACCGCCGCTAAAATTAATTCTTACATTTTGTGGATCCAATTTTTCCACAGAAGTTACTCCCTGAATGCTCTGGATCATCTTTATTGCTTGGGCATCTCCTATTGGGCGGCTGAAGCCTATCTCCGCAATCCCTCCGCCTCCTGAAAACTTTCCAGTTAGATTATGAATTGTATCATACGCCAGAAGCTTTCCATGGTCAATCATCGCCACCTCATCGCACACATCGGTTACTTCGCTGAGTATATGCGAACTCATGAAAATCAATCTATTCTTGCTCTTCAACCCCTTGACAATGTCTCTTACTTCGCTCATGCCTCTAGGGTCAAGACCAAGAGTGGGCTCATCCAGCAGAATTACATCAGGATCGCTTAATATTGCTGAGGCAATGTTAATTCTCTGCTTCATGCCCTTAGAGAATTTGCCAACCCTTTTATCGATCCATTCTTCCATGTGTATTTCTGATACAGCATTCTCTACTCTCTTACTTCGTTCTGAGGCTGGAACTCCCCTAATCTCAGCAATCATCATAAGCACTTCTCTAGGGGTAAGCGAAGGATAAATCTCGGGACTTTCAATAAGAGTGCCTACAGACGCCAATGCTTTTTTCTTATTAGTGTGCACGTTCACACCATTTATAAGAGCCTCTCCAGCAGACGGTTTAATTAGATCCGTAAACATTTTCAGAGTAGTCGTCTTCCCGGCACCGTTAGGGCCCAAAAACCCAACACACTTCGACCCTTCAATTTTCAAGCTTAAATTCGAAACTGCAAGAAACGAGTTATAGTGCTTGGAAAGATTCACAGCTTCAATAGAAGGATTTGTCAAAATAATCATTTCTCAATTATCTTATGAGTTTTATAATTATGCCAAATACGCGGGATATAACCATATCGATTAATAAGAAGGCTGAAATTGAAACTTTAGAAATCGCTAAATGATTTACGCAGGACTCCCTAAATTTTCGATAAACAGTTCCAGGTCAGACCTCATTTTGCATTCTATAAAATTGAGATTAAATAAAAAAACAAAGCAAATAACTAAAATACAAACTAAAATACAAAGCCTTCAATCATTTAGAAGAACTATACACACAGGAAGTGCCCTATTTCTATAACTCGCTTATCGCTTTAAGGTGCTTTTTCGATTAACCCGAAAAATATATAAAAACTGGATGAAACCAATATCAACTTCCACACCTACAATTAATCTTTAAGTATCCATGTCTAAAAGTAAAATACTCTAAGAGGATGATTACGTGCAAAAAACTGGAAACTTACTCATGGTACCAGGTCCCACGAATGTACCTAACAGAATAATGGCGGCAATGCAGCGACCTATGATTAATCATCGTGGTCCTGAGTTCCGTCAACTTTATCGAAGCCTCTATGATGGTATGCAGTATGCTTTTCAAACTAAGAATCATGTTTTTGCATTAACTAGCTCTGGAACAGGAGGAGTGGAATGCGCCGTCAGCAACACGATTTCTCAGGGTGATAAAGTAGTAATTCCTGTCAACGGCGGTTTCAGCCAGCGTCTCAAGGAGAAAATAGAGACCTACGGAGGCATTCCAATAGAAATTCCAGTAGAATTGGGTAAAGCTGCTACGCCAAATCAAATTAGAGAAGCTGTTGAACGCGAGAAGAATGTTAGAGCAATTGCAATTGTCTACAATGAAACTTCAACCGGAGTTACGATGCGCGGCTTGGATGAGGTTGGAAGAATAGCGGAAAAACATAATGCGCTTCTTCTCGTTGACGCTGTCTCAGTTCTATGCGGTGACAATCTACCAGTTGATGCGTGGAAAGTTGATTTATGTGTAACTGGCACCCAGAAATGTTTGGCCTGTCCACCCGGCTTAGCTTTAGTCTCCGTAAGCGAAAAAGCATGGCAAGTAATCCACGCAGTAAAGCGCACGTCATATTACTTCAGCCTACCCAAATGCAAAGAATTTCACGAGAAAGAAGAAACACCATTCACCCCTGCCCTACCCATATACTACGCGTTAGATGAAGCTCTAAAAATGCTGAAAGAAGAAGGACTTGAGAATAGAATCAACAGACATAAAAAATGCGCCGAAGCCTTCTACAACGCATTCCGCAAAATGGGGCTACAACTATTCGCGGATCCACGTTATCTATCTAACACAGTTCTGGTTGTGAAAATACCTCAAGGCATTGCTGACAAAGATTGGAGAGAAAAAATGCGTGAAAAATACGGCGTCATTGTTGCAGGCGGAATGGGTAACACAAAGGGAACCGTAATCAGAATAGGCAGCATGGGAATAGTCTCCGAAGCCGAAGTGAACACTACAATACGCGCTATTGGGATGTCGCTAATAGATCTCGGTCACCAAGTTGATTTGGAAGCAGGCTTAGAAGCAGCTAAAAATACTTTTGCCTCTCACCTGTAATTTTTCTACATACGCAAATACCGTGAAAACGAGAATTAGCTTCCCATACATCGCACGAGTTCAAACACTCTATCAAATACCTAAAAAAATTATTTACTACGAAATTAAAAATATTGAAAAATAGCTATTAAGATAATGCTGCTTGCAATTTATTAGGATAATAGGGAACGCAATAAATTATTTTTATCCTGAAATATGATGCATTTTTATAAGCTGAATCTAGGCAAAGTGTTAAAAACTGTATTGAATAGAAAGAGTAAAGTTTAGAAGCTTAAAATTTTGCATTATTAATCAGAAGGATTTGGGAGGTGAATTAAATGGCAAAGAAAGGTGACAAATATACTTGTGAAGAGTGCGGTGTTATGGTTACTGTTGATGAGCCGTGCGGATGTGTTACTGAAAGCCACTTTGTGTGTTGCGGCACACCAATGAAGCCTGTAAAACCTAAGGCAAAGAAGAAGTAAATCACAAGGCACAACAAGTTAAACATCATTTTTTCATTTTTTTCCTTAAATACGAATAATTAAGCGTAGCTTATGCTTATTTTCTTCACGCATTAGATATAAACGAATTTTTTTCTATTTTCATTTTTCTATTCGCCATATATCTCCAAGCAAAATTGACCAGCATTCTTTAAAGTTCCCTTAATAACTATGTCTAAAAGGTCGTAATACCTGCAAACAGCGTTTTGAAAATTGCATTCAATAAACCGGGCGCATCTATCCCAAGTATTTCTAGTGAGTTTTTGCACTGCGATTTCGAAAATTCTATCTTAAATTTACCATACGTTGAAGTTTACCTGCAATCATCCAGATTGCAACACCTACAAAGAAGCCTGCAATTACATCCACTAAGTAGTGTTCACCTAGGAATATTGTTGAGAGGGATGTTAAAAAGAGTATAACTATCCATGAATACACGTAAGATTTCCCCATTTTGGACGAATATATGCACAGCAAGGAAAATGTTGCGCCTACTACATGAAGCGATGGAAAAGAGGCGTATCTGAATCCTAAGGGTATTAGACTTTCACTGGAAGGTAGTATCTTATCCTTAATGGAAATTACATTTCTTACTACTAACTTTGGAGGAGCCACTGGGAAAAAGAGAGGCGCAATAAAGGCTGGAACCAGAATTAAAATAGAACACAGAGACAGCCTGCCCACATCCTTCCATCTTCTACTAATTATTAATGCAGAAAGTGTGAATATCACGATGAATCCGGCGAACAAGTAAAAATAAGTGAAGAAATAGTCTGTTGCGGGGTTTGATAACTTTTGCAGTGTGATTACTTCTATTCCGCTATCTATTGAATTGATAAAACTAGTATAAGTTTTGGCTGGATCTAATGTATATAAATTTAGGATTATGGTCCAGAACCATGTGGCAATTCCTGCTACTATTCCTAGAAAAACAGATCGCTTGGCTTGCGGATCATACCTAAGGTCATTCACCAGTAGAGAAGACCACTCTTTCAGTCTAAGCCTTAAATCCTTGCCGTTAATTTTTTCCATGCCCCATTTTTTGCTATATGTAATATATACATTTTTTTCAGAATTTCTTCATGTTTCTGTAATTAACTACGTATAGCTTATGCTTGTTTCCTCCATGCCTGTTTCAACTTAGAAATGAAACCCTCTTCATCTTCCGCTATACTCTTCTTAACCTCTCTCCAAACAGCTGGGCAATTCTTATATTTGACACCCACAATGCTGTGAATGACTCTGTCAACTTTTTGTTTATTTTCACTCGTAACTTTTATTCCCGCCTTCTTAAAAATCGTCTGAAGATGCCTAAAGTAACAAGTCATAAAAAAATCACTTCGAAATATTATAGACGGCTCTTAATGTCTTCTCTAAGTTTTCCACCGCCGACAAATGCAAGAAGCACTTTCAAATCTTTCACGTTAACGAATGCGTCAGCCTCCTTTTTTATGAGCTTCTTAGGATTAAAGCCGATGCCTAAGCCAGCATTCTTAATTATCAGAAGATCGTTTGCACCGTCACCTACAGCGGCGCACTCTTCTAGTGGTATATCTTCCTTTTTAGCTATTTTTTTTAATAATTCAAGTTTCGATTCTGGGCTCAGAACTTTGCCTTTGACTTCACCTGTGAGTTTACCATTTTTAACCATAAGCTTATTAGCGAAAACATAGTCGAATCCAAGTTTCTTTCCAACATAATTAGCTACAATGTCGAAGCTTCCAGTCATCAAAACAGTAACAAAACCCGTTTTTTTCAATTCGGAAATAACTTCCAGAGCGCCGGGAACAATGGGGATTCTGCTTCTGAATTCGTAAATTTTTTTAACGGGCAATCCTTTAAGGAGCCCCACCCTCTTAGTTAAGGCTTCTTTAAATTCCATTTTTCCTTCCATAGCAGCTGCTGTTATGGCTTTTACCTCTTTTTCAACTCCAGCCATTTTGGCCAGTTCATTAATAACTTCTGTATCTACAACAGTATCATCCATATCGAGGACGATCAGCCGCTTTTCCTTCTTGTAATTATCCCCTGTCTCCACTGAAACCCCAACCCCCACCTTTTCCCCTTCACTTTTCAGTTTATCCAACAATCCACTTAATGGAACCTTAACTTCTTTAACGTCAATTACAAGCATCATTAAGAACAAATCGGATAATGAAGACGCTCTGGCCTTAACTATGTTCGCATTAAGATTCGCGAGAGCAGTTGTTATGCCCGCAACTATTCCTGGGCGATCTCTACCAACAATTGTGACTACTATTTTTTTATCCATTTTCAAGCGCCTAAAGATCAACGCGATCGACTAGAACTTTTAACCCAAGTCTTTGACCTTTCGTTGCAAGAATTCCCTTTACTTCATTAAAATTCTTTTTAGTAAGAGAAATGTCAACAACCATTGACATAACAAATACTGAATTTCTCAAAACAACTTCGTCCATATCCTCAATGTTTCCATTTATTGAAGCTACTGCGGAAGATAAACCAGCAATCAAGCCAGGCCTATCTTTCCCAACGGCTGCAACAACTATAAATGAATTTTTAGCCATCGTTATCAACCAGTTTCCTCTCTTATAGTGATAGCCTAGGATATAAAATTAGGCGTATCTCCGCTTAGTGAAAAACATCAACTCAGATTTAAGATAACATTTTTCAGAATGTAACAGAGATGTTGAGCATTGACCAATATTTATCCACGCCTACCGGTGAATTAGACGTGAATAGAAAATAAATTACGAATATTTTCCAAAAATTATACATATAAATACGAAAAAATGATTATTTTTACTAAAAACTTTATATAATGCCCCTTATACTGTGTTGAGCGTAAATAAGGTGGTAGAATGAGCAGCCCATTTTTCTATAAAGGACGCTCAAGAGAAGAGAACTTACTTCTAAATCCCTCCACAAACACATACAATCCTCCTAGCAAGCTTCCTGAGAAAGTGCAAATTCTGGACTCAACTTTGCGAGAAGGTGAACAAGCGCCCGGAGTTTCTTTCACAAAAAGTCAACGACTTCAACTGGCTTGGATGCTTGACAGATTCGGTGTAAACATGATTGAAATAAGCCCAGTAGTCACCCGTGAACATGAAGAAGTTTGTAAAACATTAATTCATCAAGGATTAAGCGCCGACGTAGTTGCCCATCTTAGAGCTCTAGAAGAAGACATCGATGTAGCTCTAAGATGCGACGCTAAATGGATAGCGATGTACCTATCAGTTTCAGACATACAGATGATGAGTAAACTAAAAATAAATCATGAAGAAGCCATCGAAAGAGCTGTAACCTCGATCGAATACGCAAAGAAACATGGTCTAAAACTGCGGTTTACACCTGAAGACGGCAGCAGAACCGAACCCGCTTTTCTTAAAAAATTCTGTAAGAGCATCGCGGAAGCTGGCGCCGACAGAATAAGTGTAACCGACACAGTTGGGATTCTTCGTCCACAAGGGGTATATAATCTCGTAAAAACCGTTCGGGAGGTCGTAAATGTTCCGCTTGATATACATTGCCACAATGATCTGGGCTTCGCTTTAGCAAATTCTATGGCTGGCCTAGAGGCTGGAGCCGATCAAGTCCACGTCACAGTCAATGGACTAGGTGAAAGGACCGGAATCCCTTCATTGGCAGAAGTTACAATGGCTTTGATATGCCAAGGTGTTAAACTGAAAGTCAGAACAGATATGCTTGAAGAATTATCCCAATTCGTCGCATCCTACTCTGGTATTCCTACATCGGACTTTGCACCAATAGTAAGCAAGAACGCCTTCAGACATAAGAGCGGAACTCACATATCCGCTATCTTGCAAAACCCAGCCACTTACGAACCATTTCCACCTAAACTAGTAGGAAACACCCGACGCGTAGTTTTCGGCGAATCCTCAGGAAAGCATGCCGCTGCATTCCTTCTAGATTCTCTCGGTTTATCAATAACCGAAGAAGAAGCCAAGAAAGTAGCCCACAAACTTAAAGGTCTTAGGCGTGGGGACTTATTCGAGCTCGATTTGGAAGAAGAAAAATAAACATTTACTTTCCGGTGAATTCACATGCATTTGTTGCAGCTGTTGCTCCCTGTCCTACTGCTGTGGAAACCTGCTTTAATGAAAAATCTGTAATGTCGCCCGCTGCAAAAAAACCTGAAATATTTGTTCTCTGACCTTTGTCAACTTTCACGTAACCTTTATCGTCAACTTCAACCCCCAACTTCCCTGCTAAAACCCCAGCGGGTACTCCGCCAATTTCAACAAAAACCCCACTAACCTTCATATTCGTCTTCTCAGCCGTTTGAGTATCCTGTAACTCAATTTCTTCAACCATGCTTTCCCCTCTTATCCCAGTGATTATCTTATTCCAGAGCACTTCCACTTTCTTATTGGCAAAAAGTTTTTCTTGCACAACCTCCTCCGCTCTCAATTCACTCCTTCTATGTATAAGATACACTTTGCCAGCATACTCAGCTAGAAGCAAAGCTGACTTAACCGCTGCGTCACCACCTCCAGCAATCGCAACAGCTTTACCTTTAAAGAAAGGTGCATCGCATATCGCACAGTAGGAAACTCCTTTTCCAACGTATTTGTCCTCGTCTGAAGTGCCAAGTTTTCTCGGCTGCGCACCAGTCGCCAAAATAACGGTCCTCGCTTTATACTCCCCTTTATCAGTCCTTGCTACAAATGAATCGTTGTCTTTATTGAGATCAACAACTTTTTCATATCTGATCTCAACTCCCAACGCCTTTACCTGCTCACTCATCGCCTTAGCCAGATCAAGCCCGCTAATATTCATTATTCCAGGATAATTCTCCACAAGGTGAGCCTTCGCTATTTGTCCCCCAATACTTTCAGCCTCAAGTATCACTGTTGCCGCCTTTCTTCTAGCCGCGTAGATAGCGGCAGCAAAGCCTGCTGGACCAGCTCCAACAATTAATACATCGTAAATCAAATCTCCACACCCTGCACCCTAAACATATTTCGAAATAGATTAGATGAATCTTGCATAGCAGTATTATTGAAAAGAATGAACATTTCTTTTTTACCCTTTAACTGCTGTACTTTCTCAAGCAACTTTTCAGGTCTTTACTAGTGTAAATGTAACCGTAATTATATCTACTTTCAAGGTCGTGAAGCCTTATATAAGCAACAGGATTTTTTGACACCAGTTTATCCCAAAAAATATAAACCGCATGGATTAGGTTAAATATCTTAATTATTGGACGCTTTGGCTTCGTAAGTATGTTCTTCAATTCAATGTTTATTACCGTATTTTTTTGGCCTTAAAGGCTATCTCAGCCTTTCAGCCCTTCTTCGCATGGAAACTAAATGATTAGCTGTCTACTAAAAATCTATTTGTTAGTGAATCTTCTTTTATTCACATTTAGTTAGGCGCAGGTCTAATCGAAATTAGTCATTGTTATCAAATGAGGCGAGTGATGCATTAAAGGCCAGTTCCATATTTGAGTAAACGGCAAAATATACCGATAAACGTATAAGCGAAACGCGATTTTCTAAACGAATTTAATTAAGGAGTCGATTGATGAAGGCGCTAGCTGCTAAAATTTAAAAAAAGAAGAAAAGGTGTAATGCATATGATTGGCCAACAGATTATAGGCCTCTTGGCTGACACTGCCTATTCATGGGTAAGAATGTCGTTGGCACTTATCGTTAGCATCATCTTCAGCTGGGTTGTAGGAATAGCGGCGGCGCGAAATAGAACTGCCAACAGAATAATAATACCTGCCCTCGACGTGCTTCAGTCGATACCTATATTAGGATTTTTCCCCGTAGCCCTAGTCGTCTTTGTCGCGCTCTTTCCTGGTTGGGTCGGCGTAAACATCGCGGTTATATTTCTCATATTCACAAGCATGTCTTGGAACATATCGTTTGCAGTCTACGAGGCGGTTTTATCCATCCCGCAGGAGTATTTTGACCTCGCCTCTATCGGGAAGCTAGGATTATGGAGAAGAATAACTGGGCTGTACATCCCAGCAAGCTGGTCCAAGGTCGCTTACAACTCGGCTGTTTCTTGGTCGGTGGGGCTCTTTTACCTTATCTCAAGCGAAATATTTTCACTGGGAACCAAAAACTACCATGTGACACATGGAATCGGGGTGGACATAGCGACATTTTCTTCTCAAGGAAACTGGAGCGCATATGCAGTTGCAATAGGAATATTCATCATTGCAGTTATACTGACATGGTTCTTTTTCCTCGGAGAGTTTTCGACTTGGTCCGAAAAGTTCAAAATAATTGAAGAGCCACGCCCAGTTAGAAAGGATCCGATATACCGCTTTTATTCTTGGATAAACACACGCGCAGCGTCCAAAGTCTTCTCCGTGCTTTCAAAGCCAATGTCTCTTCGTCTGCCGACAACTCCGTCACCTGTAGTCCACGCTAAACAGACGCATGCAGTAAAACCGCGCAACACTAAATTCCTCAAAATTGTAGCCGCCTTGATAATAGTAGGCGTGTTGGTCATAATTGTGACTGAAATTTTCCACCTGTTTGCTGCGGCAGGCATATCTTTCAGCGTTATAGCTAGTAAGGAGTCAACAGTTCTAGTTGGGCTTGCATACTCATTCGTCAGAGTTTGGTACGTTTACATTATTTCTGTAGCAGTCGGGCTTCCACTTGGAATTGTTGTTGCCTTGCATTCCAAGCTTTATCACACCGGATTACCGGTTCTGCAAATAATATCCTCAATTCCCGCAACAGCACTCCTTCCCCCCATCGCGATAATAGTAGCTACTTTGCCCTACAGCGGCGAGGTGACAGCTGCAATAGTAATTTTTCTTGGTACTATCTGGTACATTATCTTCAACGTGATAGCCGGAATTCGGTCGATTCCGAATGAAATATTTGAGTTATCAAAACTCATGAGACTGAAGGGTTGGGCTTATTGGAAAAATGTACTAATCCCAGCTGTCCTTCCCTCATTCGTTACAGGTTCAATAACTGGAATTGGAGCAGCATGGAACACGTTAATAGTCGCCGAATATTTCAATATATCAGGGTCTGTGATTACCCGGGTTTCTAATGGAATTGGTGTACTGCTTAACGTAGCTACCAATACCAGCGACCTGCTTCTTATGGGGCTAACTATTTTCTCAATGACAGTACTCATATTAACCGTGAATATTATTTTCTGGAGAAGATTATACAAATATACAACGACGAGGTTCTCGTATAGAAGATAAAGAGGACAAACAGACATGGCAGTTGGAAATGAAACGAGAATAAATTCACAGGACGTGGGCATCCCTTCTCCTTTGCTCACTGTGGAACATGTAGGTCTCAGTTACCAGATTGGAAAAGAGAGCCTAAAGGTGATAGATGACATCACTTTCACCGCAACAAAGAACGAATTCGTAGCGATAACCGGGCATTCGGGTTGCGGTAAGTCTTCTCTGATGAGGTTAATAGCGGGATTGCAGCATCCATCTTCAGGCACAATTAAAATCAAGGGTCGCGAGGTGGATAGTCCAACTGATGAGGTATTCATGATTTTCCAGAATTTCGCTTTGTTTCCATGGAAAAATGTATTAGATAATATAGAAATTCCCTTGCTATCGAGGTGCAAATTAGCGTCGAATCAGTGTCAAATGAAGGCGTTGAAGGTGATTGATGACGTAGGCCTCAAAGGCTTCGAGAAAATGTACCCCGGCGAACTAAGTGGAGGCATGAAGCAAAGGGTAGGAATAGCGAGAGCGTTAGCAGTCGAACCCGAGATACTATTAATGGATGAACCGTTTAATGCGTTGGACGGCCTGACTGCAGAGCATTTGAGGAGCGAAATCTACTCACTCTTAATAGGTACCGAATCCCCCATCGCAGTAGTGTTGATGGTAAGCCACGATGTTGAAGAAATAGTCGAACTGGCTGATAGAGCAGTAATCCTGTCGAATAGGCCCGCCAAGATAATTGAGGATATGCAGATCGATTTAGATAGACCTAGGAATAAAAATTCTCAAGATTTCCATAAATATGTAGATAAAATATATTCTCTTCTAACTTGACCCATCGGGTCTAATTTTGCGAGTGAAGACCGAGCCGTCATAATCGAATAATCCTGAACGAATGCCCCAGCGAATCAGTATTTCACCTACAATTAAGGAGTTCAATTCATTTTCATGGTGCCATCTTATTCCCTTATGTGAAAGCTTCTTTGCAACATCTTCTCCACTGAACTTTTTTTCGAATTTTAAAGCTGTAGTAAAGGGCTCCACCTTTGAAAGAGCGCCGCCCATCACAGGGACGCTTTCCCACCTCATACACGCGTTATTTCCATCTTTTGTACGCTTAATCTCTCCCTTCTCTACAGTTACTAAGCCAAGTATTTCCGCTGCATCGAGTATTGGGAGAAGTCTTGTAAGATTCATATGAAGCTCTGACGCTACCGTATGCACATGCGTAGTTTCTTCTGAGCCACAAACTAATCTGAGGAAAGCTCTAAGTTGACTAACAGTAACTTCCGCGGGAAAATTCATCGCATATCACCTACATCTACATAGAGTTAATAAAATATTAGTAAGGTTAAGTTGTATTTCAAATTATTTCAAAATTAGCTCCATTTGAGCTAATATTAGTTTTGCTAAAACCTTTTTTCGAACTAGCCTATTTCATCCATTTAGAATTGGAATTTTACGGCGCTTCCACCTATCGTACAGGAATAATTATTAATGGAGAACATATTCGGACAAACCTTGTTAAAAACTCCGTGAGCAGGTAAAGCCTTTTAATTGAATTTGTAAGAAAGTGAGGAAAAGTTAAAATCAAGATGTTAGGAGCGAAGAATAGGGTCAAACAAGCGTTGATTATTGGGTTAAGTAAAAGTTTGTAAAGATAAAGGCCGGTGTTTATCTTAATTTCTTTCGCTAACGATATGTTAGGATGGCTTTTAAAATTATCAAAGAATTAAAATTATTGCAACTAATGCGCCGATTAACGTTGACAAAAAGTTTACAGTATCGTTATCAATCGATTTCCAACCCTTAATGTAAATTGTGGGTTTATCGCAGTGCACACGGTTATCAGTTAACCTTCCGCACACCGAACATTTGTATTTTCCTTGAATAGTAGCACCTAGAACGCTATCAACAGTCCCACCGATTAACCCCGAGATAACCACCACAAAAAGGATATTATAAATAGACCATGTAGCAGGATGAATTCCCAGAACCCATGCAGCAAGGCCTATAATAAATACACTTCCTAGCATCGCGATCTCTCCAAGCGGAGATATTCCACCAGAAGTTCCAGCAGGTACTTCTTTATTGAGGTCAGTAATCAATCTCGGATTACGAGGGTTAAGTAATCCTATCTCAGTAGCAAGCGTGTCCGCTGTAGTTGTACTAATCGCTCCGAGGAATCCTATTATAAATATGTTGAACGGCATTAAGCCTTCAACTATAATAAAAAAAGTTGCGACACCGCCATTAGCTAAAACGTTACGCCAAGTCCTTATTTCACCGTTAAGCAGGTATCCCTCTTTACCAAACTTAAACCTTGTAAAAAACATAGCTAAAGCAAAGAATACCAACACAAGTGCAAGGCACTTTAATCCGCCGAATAGAAGGATTACAAATCCCACAAACAGGCTTGCAACTGTGCCGCTTGGATTAAGCAGTTTAAACCTTAACGAAACGACGCCGATCACAGCAAAAACAATTATACTTATTAATATGACTGAAAAATCCAATTGGCCATTCAACCTTAGCCATAACTCACATTAAGGGTTAAGCTCTATCTTTTAAGGTTAATCTTTAACTAGAATTTCTATTACCTACGCAGATTGCTTCTTGCTCACCGTCGAATATAGCTCCTTTAAGGCTCTGATTAGGGAGCTAGAATCAGGCATTTCTGAAACAACTAGCGGGATGTGTTCAATTTCTGCTAGTTTTATAGCCACCTCATCCGGCTTTTCTGGTTTATGGAGAACAACTAGTCTGGGCTTCAGCGGTGCAACTCTAACAGCTATCATCGGGGAACGACCGAAACTAACGTTAACAAATACCAACGCCCTCTCAGTAGTAGAACCAAATATGGGAGTAAAATCAGTAAGTGCCAATATTGCCTTCACACTGTCTACGACAGTATACCCGTATATATTTCGATCCAACAGTTGGCTCCCTGTCAAAACTTTGCCGTCCACAATCTTGCATAATTCTCTAGCCAAAACCGGCGCAGGAAATTCTTTAATATCTAAAATGGCGCCCGTTGGAATGCCCCCAATTCGCGAAAACTCTCTTAGAAGTTTTCCCCCTTCCTCCTCATCAATAGCAACTAGGGATTCTACAAATCTCCTTAAGAAACGTGTTCCAGGCGACGGTCTTCTACCGCCTTCATAGTCACTAATTACTGATGGGGATACGTTCATTTTCGTAGCTAATTTTATCTGGGATACGCCGAAAATTTCTCGCCACTTCTTCATCGTTACGCCAGGTTCGTTTGAAAGGATGATTTCTCCGGCAACCTTCAAAGTGACATTTTCTTTAACATTAGGGGTTGACATCATTAAACCTCATGTTGAAGGGTTATCCTATAAGGACATATATCGGTTGCGAACAAATTTGGTGAGGATAAACATAATGACCTATAATAAACGGATTGAAAAAGCTTCAAAGAAGAATAAATCAAACATAGTATTAGCACTCGACTACACCATCGCTGACCCAAAGCTACTCCTTCAACGTAGCCTAAATACTCTAAAAGAAACAGCTGCCTTCATTTGTGCAGTTAAATTAAACCGACAAATAGTTCTTCCACTCGGACTTAAAGATGGAACAGAAAAAATAGTTAATTTAGCCCATGAACTAGGTCTTCCAGCAATAATGGACTGTAAAATAAACGACGTAGGTCACACAAATAGGTCAATCGCTGAACACTATTTCAATTTAGGCTTTGACGCAGTTACTGCAAGCCCCTTTGTGGGGTGGGAAGAAGGAATAAAGCCAGTGTTTGAAACAGCTGAAAATAAAGACGGAGGTGTCATTTTACTTGTCTACATGAGTCATAAAGGCTCTGATGAAGGTTATGGACAGAAAGTTCTGGATTCCAAAACTGGTATAGCTAAAATGCAGTACGAGATCTTTGCTGGAAAAGCACTTAATTGGGGTGCTGCAGGGGTTATTGTTGGTGCAACATACCCTGACAAAATAAGGGCCGTTAATAAAATACTCAAAGGTCGGATTCCAATTTATTCACCCGGCTTAGTCATTCAAGGTGGAAATATCATAGAAACCGTAAAGGCAGGTTCAAAGTACCTAATAATAGGTCGTGCAATTTTCGAAGCAGAAAATCCTTCGAAAGCTGCCGCTGAATTTAAGGACGCTATAAATAAAGTCTTAGCCTAGTAGCTGCTGTTCCGAAGTTAAACACTTAGTATGCCGTTTAAAAGAAAGTTTAATTCAGTCATCGGATAATGGACGGCCATCAAGTGAGCTCCTGAAGCGCGTGTATTCTTAAGTTCTTTTATGAATTCTCTAAAAATCGCTATATTCTCCTGCATTATTGCATCTTTACCTTTTTCTTCAGCTTTTTTTAATCTATCAATCAGCTCACTCGGAATCATTACGCCTGGCAAGTTTTTAGACATCCACTCAGCCATACCCACTGATTTTAGGGGGCAAACCCCAATAATTATCGGAATCTTAATGTGGTTTGTATCCGCTAGGAATTTTTTCGCTACTTCTATATCATAGACAATCTGTGTTTGTACAAATTCTGCTCCTAACTCCGCTTTTCTTTCAAGCTTAATTATTTCAGGTTCTAACGGCTTAACTGCTGGTGATGCAGCTACGCCCACATGAAACTTTGGAGGGTTCTCTATTTTATGTCCAGTCAAATCAACTCCTTCATCCACCATCTTGCGTATCATGTAAACTAGTTGCTGTGAGTCTAAATCGAAAACAGGTTTAGCCTGAGGGTTATCGCCTAATGCAGGGTGATCGCCTGTTATTGCAAGGACATTTTTAATTCCCAAGGCGCCAGCTGCAAGCAAATCTGAGAAAATCGCTATTCTATTTCTATCTCGACAAGTGATTTGGTAAACCGCCTCTAGGCCTACTTCTTTTTGAATAATGTATGATGGAACAAGAGAGTTCATAAAAGCCATTCCAGCTGGGTTGTCGGTTAGGTTGGCTGCTACAACATATTTCTTCAGAACTTTCGCCGTTTCAATGATCTCATTTAAACTAGTAGTTTTTCTAGGCTCAATTTCTCCGGTGAAAACGAATTTTCCATCACTCAGACTTTTCATCAGGCTGCTGTAAATTTGCTCCATCAAGCAGTCTCCTTTCTTTCTCTCAAAATGTGGCGTGGGCTATTAGAATGACGATAATCTCTTGGAGGTGTAAATTTCTTGAGTGCATCCAGCTTGCCCTGAGCCTTTAATCGGTCGTAAATTAGTGTCCATGCGCAGTCATTCTTCCATCCGCCGACCTCGCATTTACCATTGCTTTGTCCTCCGCAGGGACCGTTTAACATGCCCTTAGCGCATCGAGTTATTGGGCAGACAGTGCCGGTAAAATTAAGAATACATTCACCGCACGCATTACAGTACTCAGAAAACTTTTCAACTTCAGGATTATACATAGAAATGAACCTAGTATTCTGAGCTGAAAAAATCGGGACACTTTTAAATACGTCGGATATGGTCTGCGGCCCAACTCCGCACGCCGTTGATACCACGATATCATAGTTCCCAATCAAAGGTCGAAGCGTGCTCTCCACCATCTGTTTATTACATTGGCGTGTAACTAAAGCTACATTTGACTTTATTCCCTTAGCTTGAAGTGAACTCTTCAAGGTCTCTGCCTCCGTTCTCCCCCCGGTTCTATAAACTGTGGCACAGCCTCCGCAAGAAGCTATTAACACATTTTGGTATCCCTTAACAGCGCTCAGTATCTCTTCTAGCGGTTTCAACTCAGTTATTATCATGGATTATGTCCTCAAATTACCTAGTTAATTTTAGCAACTATCAGGCAATATTATAGCCAAATATGCGCTTTAGGGTAAATCACAGTGTACACTCAGTTATTAGGCGCCTCTAGATTTTAATGTATCTTTTAACGCTAAGTATATTAGAAAATCTGTAGACGAAAAACATTTCAATTTCCTGAGTTAATGCTCGAATAATGATTAAGAGGAAAAAGTTTTGGTCAGGATAATTTAGTTAAACCGAACCTTACAAAGTTCAGACATATAATCGCCTGGCAGATTACTCATGGAAAAAGCTTAGATGATTCACAAAAATTGGTTACACTTAAAGATGAGACTTCATGTTCGCCGATACTTATCCTTCATTCCGAACCCAATAAGCTGCTTAAGCATTCTTTTATGGCGTTCTTCAACGAGTCTTGGGTTTTACTGCAACCATACAATACCCGAGATCAATGTTCGCGATTGAACCTTTTGTGACATTTTCAGCCTTAGTCAAAGAGATTGACCAAGTTTTTCCCTCTTCGCAACTTATAACCGCTAGTTTATCGCCAGCCCGGATGTTTGCCTTATCTCTTAGCTCTTTTGGAAGGGCTATCTGTCCTCGTTGATCTACGCTTATCACTCCCTCCATCTGGCAGCAAGACATCCTCTCGGTTGGTGTACACCAATATTCACTTTCATTAATCTCGGCTTTCTTAGATTTCTGGGCACTCTTAGTTTTCTTGGACATTTTTCTTACCTTACTCTAAGTTGAGAATTTACATTATTTAAATTTTTCTAGCCGCACAGGAAACTTCTCTATTATGCTCAGAGTATCATCCTTTCGTCGGAGCATGTAACTCAGTAAAAATTAAGAGTGCTTAATAACGATAAAACTTTGTCAACATGGTTTCTCTCATGGAGAATGATCTGTCTTTTGAATGTGCCACGGTAAAAACCAAATTAGAATATAGAAAATACAGCCCAGCAATTTTTTTTGGTCTCTACTGACGAATTAATGGAAACCAAAAATAACAGAAGTTTATGTGGAGTTAAAAGATTCTTAAGCGGCGAGGCCTCTGTTCTTGTTGCAGTAGGAATGCGCTTTCAACACCGGTTAAGCAGACGAATACGTGGGCTTCTCCTTTCATTTCGGGGTTTACCCTGGCTCCCCAGACAATCTTCGACTTGGGTGAAACCGCTCTCGTGACCAGCTCTCCCGAGTGGTAGACCTCTTCAAGTGTTAAATCTTTTCCGCCTGAAACATGAATCAGCACTCCAAACGCCTTAGTGACATCATTTATGTCCAGTAACTGTGCTTCCAGAGCTATCTTAACCGCTTTTTCCACTCTGTCTTTTCCTTTGGTTAAGCCTGATCCTATAGCAGCTATACCTTTTTTCTCCATAATAGTTCTTAAATCTGCATAGTCTAAGTTGATTAGACTAGCAGTCGTTATTGTCTCAGTAATTTCCTTAACGAAAACTCCTACAAGCTCGTTAGCTACGCCGAGGGCATCTTGGAACGGCAGTTCACCAGCAACTTTCACTAACTTGTTATTATCAATAGTGACGACCGTGTCGCAAGCCTTCTTAAGACGCTCAATACCTTTTCTTGCAGTATCCATCCGAACTCTCTCGATAGCGAATGGTAATGTGACAACTCCTACGAGTAAAGCACCTGAATCCTTTAATGCTTCGGTTAATGCAGCCGAAGCACCTGTTCCAGTACCTCCACCGAGACCGGCCACAACGAAGATAATATTTGCGCCTGCTATTTCTTTTTCAACTTCATCAAGATTTTCCTTAATTGCAGCTACTCCTTTCTCAGGGTATCCGCCGGCTCCTTGACCGTGGGTGGTCTTCTCACCTATTAAAATGCGTTTATCCGCTTTAGTAATGGATAAGTGATTTGCATCAGTGTTTATGGCAATAAGTTTGCCTCCAATCATTCCCTTCTGCTTTATCCAAGATACAATATTGCAACCAGCTCCTCCAATTCCTATAACGCAGACTTGAGGCTTAGACATCTTTGCGGCTAACGCGATTCTCTCTTGATCTGCAAGATATTTTGATTCTGCCTCTTCCATTTTTTTCACGACAATATCTCTAAATTCTTTAACATATATAAGATTTATTAAGCTAGTTAATCGATTCTCCAGCGCCTGATTACAAAACCAAACTGTCAGGCCATTTTATTAAGGACTTAGCTATTTCATAGGCAACTTTAAAATCAAATATTCCCTTTTGAGACTCTAACGCTTTACCTATCAGCTTAACTTCAACCTCATTTTTTAACGAACCTATAGCGAGAGCCCCAACTCCCAAAATACCCGTAGAAAATTCCGCTCCGTCATCATTAGGATTGAGACCCTCAATTCCATAAGGCGCAACGGCGTTCACATCAGCGACAACTTTACATTGTTTCGCCTGTTCTTTCAAAATGCTCAAGGGTAAAAGCTGCACACCCGCAGAGCCCGTAGCCAAAACTATCTCAGCATCCCTAACAGCCTTCGCCGCTTCTTCTAGGCTGGATACCTGCACTCCGCGAATCCTATCCGCTTTAGATTCAACGCTCAGCTTCTCCGTTGTTGCATTAGCTTTCTCAATATGCCTTGAAGTAATCGTTACATCAGCACCTTCCTGCGACATTATTTTTGCGCAAACTTGACCAACAGGTCCAGTTCCACCTAGGATCGTAACTTTCTTTCCGATAAATCCGCCGAACTTTATTTTGCTTAAATTTTCAAAAACCTTTGCCACCATGCTTGAAGCGGTTGTATTCGCGCCTCTAGGGTCAACTATTATCGCCAACTCAAATGGAGGAAACATAGTAGCCTTAGCAATTTTTAAAATTCCTTCAGCTTTTTCAATGTCATATCCACCGATGAAAATCTTCGTGTGAACTGCGCCTTTAGGGCCTCGCGGAAACATAGCATCCTGAATTAATGTCGCCGCTTCCGAAGGCTCAACTTGACTGTAATTAAAAATTTGGACATTAGGGAAATTATCAGATATAATCAATTGATCAAAGGGGCTCACATGTTTGTCAGTATCTAAGAAAATTATTACGTCCTTCAGTGTTTCCTTCATTCTCCAACATTCCTAATCTGTGATTTGATGTTCATAATTTCCTCTTAATATAGACTTTACGCAATTATGCTTCAGACAACCTACTTCGAATTCTCTCTACATCAGCCAACATAAGCAGCAAGATGGATAAATGTCTCTTATTGTGTAAGATAGATTATGTGAGATATCAATCAAAGCTACGGAAAGGCAAATGTATGCAAATACATGGAAGGCTGAACAATGCGCAATTACAACAAAGAAAACAATCCTGACCTAAAAAAAAATCCGTCTCAATTCTCTTTAAATATTAAAGCGAAAAGACTCGTAGATCTGATGATCGATAATTCTGACAAACTAAAAATTGAGGTAAAAAAATCCGGTGATGGTGCAACAATAGTTGACTGCGGAATTAAAGTCAAAGGTAGTTACGAGGCAGGTAAAAGCCTAACAGAGATCTGTCTAGCCGGATTAGGTAAAGTTGGATTAACTGAAATGCATTTCAACAGCTATTCTCTACCAGCAATCTCAGTATCCACTGATTCACCTGCTATTGCATGTCTAGGTTCGCAGATGGCTGGATGGAAAATTAAAAGCGAAGAGTATTTTGCAATGGGAAGCGGTCCAGCCCGCATTTTAGCCGAAAAACCGCGTGAAATATATGAACTGCTGAATTACAGTGAGCGCTCAAATGTAGCCGTTATAGTCCTAGAATCAGCGGCTCCTCCAACAGACAGCCTGCTTAAAGAACTTGCAAAAGCATGTCATGTGGATCCAAAAAGACTCTACGTCCTAGTCGCACCAACAACTTCACTAGCTGGAAGCACACAGGTTTCAGGACGGGCTGTAGAAGCGGGTCTGCTTAAACTTCGGAACTTGGGCTTCGACGTGAGAAAAGTTAAATCCGCTACAGGTTTAGCTCCTATTGCGCCTGTGGTTTCTGATAATTCGCAGATGATGGGACGCGTTAACGATATGCTTCTAGCAGCTGGCCAAGCTTGGTACGAAGCAGAAATAGGAAAAATGGAAATTGATAAATTAATTTCACGCATGCCATCATCAGCATCAAAAGAATACGGAATCCCATTCTATGACATCCTAAAAAAGGCGAATTTCGATTTCTATAAGATTGACCCTGAACTTTTCTCAGTGGCTAAAGTAACAATCACAGACATTAAAACAGAAAAAAAATATAATGCGGGAAAGTTGGATATAGCACTTCTTAAAAAAACGCTACAACTAAACGGTTGAAGTTATGGCAAGTTGAAGTAATAAGTGATTTCAAATAGGAATTTACTTTAAAAGCTAAAACCGCAATCCGCATAGGATTGCGATAAAGAGAGAAGCCGCTGTCAAATCAGCTGATGTGCCAGGGTTCAGTTCACCACCAGCGCGATGAAGTAATCTGTCAAACCCATAAAGAGCTCTTCTTCCTTCCTTTGTTTTTAGACCGCCTAATTTAAGAATCGATTCAGCCGTTTCCGAAATCCACTTAGACTTTTTCCTACCGACCATCACTGCTTCAGTTATATATACCTCCTCTTTTAATCCAATTTTTCTTGCAATGAATGTATCAGGAGACTTTGAGAGAATTGTCAAAAAAGTGTGCACAGTGGCTATATTGATGTCACCAGTTTCTCTGAAAACTTTTATAATTGTAGGGTAACCAATTTCAAAAGACGTTCTCATCCCGGTAACCAGCTCTTTTGCATCGTCATCAAACTTCGAGGATTCCCTCATTACTTCATGAAGCGAAATCTTATTTTCAAGAAGCCTCCTCTTTGCGCTCTCATCGTAGAGGTCAGGGCTCTTCACATCCTTCATTTTACCTAACTCTTCCACTGAACTCACCATCAGGATGGCATCGTATACCATGGCAGCATCTCTAGGAGTTGTCGAACGCATAATAAGCTCTAAATTTTTACGAAGGTTTTTTGCGTCTATTTTATCATCTTCCACATAAGTTTTACCAGCGGATGCAGCTAAGGGAATAAAAAGCAAACTTACGCCGAGGTGAGTATTCCCTCCAAAATGCGAGTTCTTAATGTCAGAAACCATCTTCTTAATTTGGTTCCCAACACCTATTTCATCTAACTTAATTTTGCCTTCGCCAGCTTTAACTCCGCTGATAGCCGCATTTTTGACAGCCGCACCCATAGCAACCGCTCCAGCGAGAAAATGCTCGTACCGCGTATCGGGAAGATTAGCGGTTCTATGTACATTACCCGGCTTAGGCCAGCCGCTAACCTCTAAAAGGGCTGCAAGCTGAGCAGCATTCGTAATTTCTTCAACCGCCCTCAAACGGCCTACATTTTTTCTATCCAAGGTGCACAGCCACAGCTCGTTGATAAGTTTCTTCAAAGGTCTTTTTTATGGACTGAGGATCTATACCATAATTTACACAGAAGTTAACGGTGCTTTTAACGTAGAATTCAAAAAGTTCCTTCAAAGTTCTCTCTACCTCATTGCGCGGAATTTGCTTTAGTGGAATAAGGAATAGAACAAGCCACTTCCCAAGGGAGGTAGGTTTATACCATTTAACCCAAACACCCTTGCCTTTAATAACAATTTTTTTCATTCCCTCTTCAAGAATTCCTGCGCCTACTAGGGTATTCAAACTTTGAATGACAGTTTTGTTAGAGTAAGGACGAAGTTTTTTAATTAAGTCCTTTTGATAAGTTAGTTTATCCACTGAAATGGACTTTAATATTTGCGGGGATGCTTTGTATTTAAAGATCGACAGTAAAATTTTGTATTGTTGCGTCGATTTTGTCGGTAATGGCAAAATGTAAGGCCATAATTCTTCCATACTTATCGCTCCAAACTAACGAGTAAATATAACATATAAATATGCCATGTAATTAAATGCCTCTCTATGTAGAAAACTACACTAGGTTAAACCTATGAAGCTATCAACGAGAAAAATATCTCTTATCGCTATTCTTGTCGCGTTTTACTACATTATCTCTTTACTTCCAGGAATTCCGATCCTAGGCGTTGCCGCACCAACAATCGGGTTAGGAGCAGCTATAGCAACTATTTTCGGCATAATGCTCGGTCCATACTTAGGATTTCTCGCAGCTTTACTGAGTGCAGTTACCGCTTTGGTACTATCGCCAAGTAGCTTTATTCTCGGTGCGCCTTTCCTACTGTCCCCTCCAATGAATGCTTTGGTTTCAGGATTCGTTTTTAAGAGTAGCAATCTGTCAACAGAATCGCCGAAATACAAAAACGGTTGGATAGTCGCCTTTATCGTTCTCGGGTTTTTGGCTTTAGCTTTTTGGGCTACGCCACTATGCCAACCAATCAATTCGTATGTATTTATAGCGAATGGAACAGTAACATCCGTACATAAAGTAAACACAATTCCGACGTATTACATAGGAATCGCTGCTAACTTTGATAAAATAATAGCATGGCTACTGATCATTCCAACAATCTTAATCGCTAAAAAATTTTCCACGACGCAAAAGCGCACATTCGCATTTTTCTTTCTGCTAGCATTCGTAGGAAATCAATCGGATGCATCTGTAGGTAATTTAATTTTTGCGCTTCCATTTGTGTATAAAGGAATATTTGGATACTCCACTGAGGCAGTTCGTTTATTATTTTTAATTAGTCCCCTTTATTATCCTGCAGTTAGGATTTTTCAATCATTAATAGCTGCAATCGTATGTGTCCCGCTAGTTAGAGCTTTAAGAACAAGAGGATGGAATTTATGAAGCGCCTAAACATCAAAAACCTCTTTAGCTTATGGGCCGTATTTGCGCTTAAAATCCTGCTTTATCGAGAATCCTCTTAACAGCAGTAAATGCCGGTGAATCGTTAGGAAGATCTAACAAGGATTTACCTGCAATATTGTATAATACAACATTATTATCCGCTGGAATTATGCCTGCCAGCTCAACGCCTAAATTTTCTGACTCCTCTTTAAGCATTTCAACAGCACTCTCAGGAAATGTATTTCCAACCAAGTAGAGCTTTTTAAATTTTATATGCACTTCATTAACAAGATCTCTTATTCTTTTTACCGTCTGAAAACCCATTTTTGACGGATCCGTAAGTATAAACATCACATCGACATCGCGTGCAGTTCTTCTACTCAGGTGTTCAAGACCCGCCTCCATGTCGATTAAAACTAAATCATAGTTCTTCGCGAGAGTGTCGATGATGTCGGTAAGTAAATTATTGAGGAGACAGTAGCACCCTTCCCCCTCAGTCCTACCCATGGCTAATAAGTCAAACTGAGGCTTTTCAACTAGTACCTGCATTATCAAACCCTCAAGTAAACTTTTCTTATCCATATCTGGAGGTATTTCATCACCTGCAATTTTCTTCTTAAGCTGAGTAGCAACCATTCCAACAGTTACTGCCACAGGCGCATCAAGAACGTCAGGTAAATTTGTAGCAGGATCAGCGTCAACAACCAGTATTTTCTTTCCATCATTCCTCAAAAGAAGTTTCAGCATCAAGGAAACTAGCGTAGTCTTTCCCGTTCCACCTTTCCCAGTAACAGTAACAACTACTCCCCTTTTCGAAGTCATAACGCATCAGCCCTCCCTTCTACGCCTTCAGGTTCCAATTTTCCTTTAAAAATGCAGAAATGCCTGAGCTATCAATTGGTCCGACAAGCACTTCCCAGCCAGTTAGCTCTTCAATATCCCCTTTAAGACGGGCTGCATATCCTGGAACTATCAGCTTCCTATGTTTAACCATGCCTTCAATTCCTGTGCTCTTGATTAAATCAGCCACTTTACTGGCTGTAAATTTCTTACCTGCAACAGACGTCTGAACACTTAGACCTTCAGTATCCACTATTAATAGATAACAACTAATTTTTGTCGACTCAATATCACTTGTCACCGTATAATATGTTAATGCAAAGTTAGAGGTAACCAACACTGGGGAGTTTTCATCAGGTTCTCCTAACTTCTTTAATCCAGGTTCCACAGCCACAGGTTTCCTCGGGTTAGTATAGAGGTTCTGCCTTAAGGTAAGCACTGGAAGAAGCGCCCAAGAATCAATACTATGCATAATCAGTATACTCGCATATCTTGCAAGTAGCATCGACGCCAAATACGACTCTTTCATTTCATCTAATCCATTTTTTCTCCCATCCTTAACCCAAACAGTAGCTGGCACTCCTATCAAGGGGAATCCTAGTTTTTTGTCACCCAGCTCCACTCCAGCCCGCCTCAACATCGTGAAATTATCTATAGTGTCACTCAGTCCATCATCAGAGAATGTCCCTGGATCCAAAACTAAGTTATTTACACCCATATCCATGAGGGAGCTGGATAATGAGCGGAGCAATTTCAGGTCATTAGGAGCGAAAATTGCCAAAGGACAGTCATACGCTAACGCTTGCTCTCCCACCCGCTGCCAATTATCCTTAGTAGCCGCATAAATTAGAGGATTCATACCTTTGGATGCAGCTAACCCCGCTTCCAACACATTAACATCAAATGAGCATAGAATCAGCGGCATTTTAGAATTTTTAACTAAGAATGAAACAGCTTCAGCAAATTTACCCGCTTGGCCAGAAACGTTCCTAATCGCAATCATATTTACCCTCAAAATCTGTCCTACACGATTTATCTGAAATTCTTCAACAGTTTTAGCTCGCCTAAGTAACTCATCCTCAGTCATCTCATCATCTACGTCTATTGCAATTGCTGTTGGATTATTGTACGTCAATTCATGGCGGTACATCACTTCTTCACCGCCGATTTTTACAGCTTTTTCGCCAGAACCTATTACTATCTCCTTAATTGGTAGTTCTAAAAGTCCAGTCAGCTTTTGCTTCTGATCCCTATATTTAGGCTGGTCGAGTTCTACGCAGGCATTTAACTCTATTGATCTATCAAGTAATTTAATCGCGAACGCCATGCAATTTGATTCACCACATTTACCGCAATTACTCTTCGGCATGAGCGCATAGATTTCGAGTGGGCGGGCTTTCGGCATTTTCACTTCACCTTATCTTCTTATTAACCCAACTGCCAATTGTTTGGGGTTTTCCCTTAGCGCCGCTCGCTAGAACTTCGATTATTTCTTTAACGCTTTTTACAGCGTCAGGATGAATCATCATGAAGAAGTCGCAGCCAGCCAGTAGTAAAGTTAGACCTGTAGTTATTTCCCACAATGGACCCCGAAGTTCCCTTGGACCCCACTCCGCACTTTCCATCCAAGCCTCACGAGCAGCCCACGTATTCGTTGTACCCGAAGCTAAAGGCATTTGCAGATCTTTATCCCCTAGCAACCCAGCCAACCTTATTCTTTCCATGACACTGAAACTGTATTCAATTCCATAGCCTAGAGCCGCTGTTGTAGGATCCATTACAATTCTATCTTTCGATACACCCGCATCAAGTAATTCTCGATTCAACATTTTTTGGTTATTCAAATCCAATTCGGTGACCGATAGTACAACATGCCCATAGGCATTAGCCGCTTTGGCTACGCGTTTATAATCCATATTTCTACGCGCTGAATTAAGTAAGACTCTCTCGCCGGAGGCCACTTCGGCAGCTTTCTCCAAAACCTCAGGGTCCTTATCAGGGTTTCCACATCCTCCAATTGCAATCGGCACCTTTACAGCTTGAAGAACATTTTCAACAGTTTTAGCCGCTTTAGCTGCGGATGTATTCTGAGTTAATGGGTCTGTACTTATGAGGTGTATCGTAATCATTTCAGCACCGAATTTTTCAACGCATCTTCTAGCCCACTCCGCGGGATCTTCGAGCACATCTTCAAAATGCATCCTTACAGGTTTCGGGAGATGTATCTTCATATCAAAAACATCGAAGGCTATAACTGGCTTATTCGGTGCAGTCGTCTCAAATCTGTAAAATGGTGGAACCTTCTCTCCACCGATAACTCGAACTCTATCACGCGTACCGCCTTCATTTTTTGTCGCGCCAAGTTTAACCTCGACTATTTCTCCAGCATATTTCTTTGTAGGCGGTGTGAATGAAGCTTCTGTCAATCCTACAGGTTTAGGTCTAGGTGAAGTAGAATTTGCTTTCATTGGTTTAATGTGAAGCTCAAGCTCATTCGCAGAAAAATCCACATTTTGCATTTCAACAGATTTGTTTTCTCTTAAAATTTTCCTTAATTTTTCCAATTGTTCATTAATATCTATCTCTTCACCCAACAGCAAAAACCTCTATTCTTTTTCTTTTTCCGCTTTCTTTATCACTATAGCATCGCAATGAATTTTGACGCCCTTAAGCACAATTCTAAAGCCTTCAGGAGGAACATCAGTTGAAGGAATCAATCCAGGGATCTCTATAACTGGCACCAAACCCTTCGTATCTTCAATGACTGATGTAGCATTTAGCGGAACCTCCGATGCTTTCCAGCCTGAAACAACTGGGTGATTATGCATTTCCAAATATTTCTTTAACTCATCAAGATTCTTTACGTCATTTTCAGTCGGAATCTTATCAATCAGCTCAACTGGTATAGCATTTTTTACACGCGCTTTTACCGATGCTGGAAGCCAAACTACTCTATTCCATCCTCCGTCAGCTTGAAAGAACTTCGGTGACCTAAGATACTCTACAGCTATTCCGACGAGGCCTTCAGTTTGTTTTCCTCCACCAGTTTGCGCCGCTAATGAGGCAAAAGGTGTGCCGATTACTGTGGGGCCTCTATAATCTCGGTTAACTACACCGACGCCGTCAACTTCAGGTATATAAAACGCTATTGCTTCAAAGCAGCCACAAGATGTAGGCGGATGCCCCATAAATGCGTGGAGATAGACATGCTCAACTTCGCCAAGAGACTTCTCCTTAACTTTTTCATTTACTCCGGCATATTCTCCCTTAACAGGGTCGAGGCATTCGCCTTTCTCAACTTTGAAGTTAAAGCCTTTAGGATTTATTCGGACAGCGGCACGAGCGTCGAACCAATTTGTTGAGCCGCATAGAGACACTCTGTTGGGCGTAATGATGCATACATGCGTAGGCGCAAACGATTGACAGAGAGTGCAACCATAAAATTCACTTACGTCCTCATCTTTAAGAGTCCTAGCTCTAGCGTCCCTTTTTTCATAGATCTTCACAGCGTTGGAATACATTTCGTGAACTTTATTTTCATCAGTGACGAATGTTACCTGCATGCTCTCAATTATCGGGAATTCCGCTTTGAAAAGTCGCTGTAAAACTAATCCGATAAACTTGAATGAGTTTAAACCCTTCTTGTACGAGTTTTTGCTCAGTCTTATCCAAATGTCGTATCGTGAATTTATGTGCATTAATCCTTCAATGTAGTTGAAGTAAGCGTGGATATACCGTTCGATAACTCCCTCTAAGTCTTTCTCAAGTTTTTCCCCGGTGACTTCAATATAAATTCCAAGCGGATAGGTCCCGCCTTCTTTAAGGTCTTTGATGTCTGGCCCTATTATCTCGATCTTTCCGTCAGTAACATCTTTTATTGGTTTTACCTGAACAAGCTCAAATTTAAATTGGGTATTCACTCCTCCAAACTCTATATACATATCCGGGCCTCTAATCCTTGCCCCTTCATGTATAATTCCAACATCAACCGGTATTCCTAAACCTATTTCTACCACTCTTACCACCAAACTAAATTCAGTGTCTATTAGAGGCGTTAGGCACTTTTATTCTCCTATATTTGGTTCATTAATTCAACCATATTTTTGTGCCATTCATCCTCTGAAAGTGAAAAAGACCAGCTAGCGTTTGGATGATAGTATCTGTCTAAGGCTACAGTTTTTAACTTTGGCGCAAAATGTTTCAGCGTAGATAACATTTGCGATTGTAAGTAGTAAATGACTCCGATGAATAATACCAAGTCATATTGTCCTCTTCCATCGACGCCCATCCATGCTGAGTCAGTAAGCCTATTGGTTATATCGACTACTCCCATCCAGGGTGTATCTCTGAAACCTACCTCTGCAAGTTCTTTCATGTTAGCTGTCGCCACCATTTGGACATTATTCTCATGCAGTTTCTCCATAAGTTTAGCTGTATCACTTTTTCCTAGAGCAGTATCAAATGTCTGGCTTCCTATAACAATTATCGGATGTTTTGCATTCTTAATAAAAGCTGCAACAATCTTAGAGTCCGTTATCAAATTCGCCTGAAGCCTGCCTGGAACATTTCCAAATTGCCAAGGTTCAGTCATCTTTCTCACTTCTTCCTTTTCGTATCATTCTATCAAGAAGAGTCGGATCCGGAATCGGAGAAGGCGTCGGTTTCCAATTTTTATTCTTCAGAATATCCTTTACTTCATCTTTAATTGTGATTGGAATATCGTATTCAGATCTAACTAACAATTGTATGTCATCAGGCATTTTTCCATAGAATTTTTTATGCAAGTCAATGTAGTGTGTCAGCTTTACAGCTCTTCCTTTAGTAGTATCATTAGGTCTAATGCACAGCTTAGCTGCCATGACAATAGCCTCCTCTTTTGTTTCCGCCACATAAACTAAGTGCTCTGGAGCTGGGCCGATGTAGGTCTTGTTACCAGTTCTTGCGTCATACACCCTCCAATCTTTTTCATTTTCTTTTATTCCCAAAAACATTCGTCTATACTTTGAGCCGTGAGGTCCAAAAATTACAGGTATTCCCAACCTGTTTGCGCCGCTAGCTATGGCGTAAGCTTTCTGCGACATTGCACCCCAAGCTATGCATACTGCTCCAACTCTGTTCAGGACATAATCAGCAATTTCCTCATAATTACCCTGTAATGGTCTCCTAGCAAAAATGCTCGCAATCTTTATTGTTGCACCTACAATGTGTGCATTTGAAACACATGATCCAACATTGATTAAGCATCCAGCGTCAAAGTTTCCAGAATATCTTTCATAAAGCGTCTGTCCCTCTTCATCTTTATACATCGCTAAATCCATCGCTGAGCATCCGGAGGCAATCACAATGTATCGACGTTTCAAAAACTCCTGACATAGCTCAGCAAGCTCTTTTGGTCCATTAGGATAATTCGGGCAGCCTACAAACGCTATGACTCCTGGAATTTCACCTAAAACAATAGAGGAACCTACATTTCGAATTTCAACGTCGTGAATTGGTCCTCGACCTGTCCGCATCCTATACTTTTCTCCCTTAATCTTTGCTTCAGCAGCTTTCTCCATCAAACTTACGATAGGTATCCCGGATCTGCAAGCACTTTCACACCGGACGCAGCCAAGGCAAAGGTCGTAAAGCTCAGCCAATTTCTCCATTTTTCCTTCAGCAGCCAGACCCAAAGCCTCATCTATCGGTAGATCAATTGGGCACGATCTCCTACAGGATCTACAAATCCTACCACACCTTCTTGCTATCTCTATCAGCTGCTCTCTACTTGGAATAGCCTTAAACTTACCCCTGATAGGAGTCACTTTAATCGCGGTCTTCACCGCGACCTCTCCAGCTTTAAAGGGATCAAGAATTAAAACTCCTTGAACATGAGCTGAAGTGAGGTCTTCTACAATTTCATCAACAGGATCTTTCGTCCGATCTTTAAGACCTAAACATATTTTGTCAGTAACCGCAATTATGGGCGTCTTAACTTTCTGAGCCTCATTCAACATATCCGTCCTGACACATTGCTCATCAACCACCAGCACATCCGCCACTCCTGAACGAACAAACTTAATCTGTTGTGATATTGACCCTACTACCTTCGCGTGATCATGATAACGTGTTAGGTCATGGGCTGTGCAGCAGATTCCACAAATCTCAACTTTATCTTCAAGCCCATTCTTCTTCATGTAATCAACAATTTCAACACTAGACGCAACATTGTGTCCAACGCATAGAACAACAGGCTTACTCACATCAATAGTTCCGAAACCTATGTCTACAAGAGGCGCATTCGGGTCACCTTTCGGGAAGCCGTATGCTGAAATCTGAGCTATATCCGCCACCTCCATTCCAACATGGTCCACCATTCCAGAATGCAAAGCCTTTGACTCATAGTCTAAATAGCTTCCTTCTTGACCCGTATGAAAAGTTGCTAATACATTAGTTACCTGTTTCTCTGCATAGTCTAATACAGCCTCTAAGTCTCCGAGCGTTCGAGGTTTAATTCCGCAAACCAAACGAATTACAGGCGCTTCAACTTCAGTGCCTTCTCCAAGATTAATTTGGTGATCTCTTCCATATTTTTTAATCAAATGTTCAACTAAGTGCCGGGCATGCGCAACGTGGCACGCCGCACCTGTTGTCGAAAGCAAAACCGACATCCTACCTTGCTGGGTACCTATATCAATACCGCATGCTCCCCGCTTATTTCCAGATAAATCACATTTACCCAAGGTGCAAAAGCAACACATATCGCACAAAGGTGAATAGAAAGGCTTGTAACGCTGCATTAATTTGAAGTCCCAGTTCCTAAGGTCCGCAACTGAAGGATAAGGCGTTGGACCTTGTGGTTCAGTTAAAGTTTCCTCAACAACTTTGCCTATTACCAACTCTAAATCCTGTATTACCCCAAAAGTTGTCTTCAACTCCTTAACTTTGACTCTAACTTTCTTTTCACTCATACAATTGCCTCCATTTCAAAATCATGATAAATCATGATGAAATTTATATTAGCGAATGCATAATGCATGTCTTTTGTCTTTCACTTTTAATTCTACTCGGTTAAATCAATGATGAATAAGCTTTTAAATTCTAAGATTGACTATTAGCTATGCAAATGTAGGGGATTTTAAAAATGAGTTTTCTATTAAGCAAAGAAGATAAAAAAGCACTGATTGAAGCTCTAAATCACGACGTCTCACTCGAACTAGGTGCAATAATACAGTATGTCTACCACCACATTATGTCAGCCGGTATGGAAAGCCCGGAGATTAGTGAAATGCAGGAAGACCTAGCTCAAGTGGAAATGAAACACCTTGAGAAATTTCTAAATCGCGTAGATTACTTAGGCGGCGTACCGACAACAAAAATAAATGAAATAAAGATGGGCGGCAGCCTAAAAAAGATGATTCAGGACGACTTAGACGGCGAAAATAATGCGATTAAGACATACAAGCAAAACATCGCCCTTGCCGCTAAACTTGGAGACACAACTACCAGACTAATGCTGGAAGAAATAGTGTCGGATGAAGAAGATCACGCTTACGGGTGGCAAACCGTACTAGAGAAGAAAAAAGGTTAGCTTGCTACCGAAGATTTGCGGGAATTACGTTTTCCCTCGTCGATTTTAGGTTTATCTCCCTTTATGTAAGTTCTTTTGAAAGTGTACTCCTTTAATCAGGGATAAAGCAAAATACGCTTTTTCATTCTTTAAATCTGAATTCTTATGTAAGAAAAAATTTATCAATCGTCATCTGTACGTAGAGAAAAATCAACCGATTATTCGACTGTTTTTGAAGTTCTAGCAAAGAATTTTAGGGTGCAGGCTGTCTTTCACCGTATATTCGTTCATAGTTTTCAAGTAAACCCTCGAACGTTTTCTTCTTTAAATTTCCCCTCTTTAAATGGTCTAGTAAATTATCAATATGAACTATTATTACCAGAGGAGCGTCCAGCTGGTCTATAATCCTTTTATATTTATCATACTCGTTAGAGGAAACAACTTCACTTAAAGTCAATGTTTAACACCTGATCCAATCATAGTTGAACTCTGTCTCAGTTACAGCTCCGATCGCCATATATTTCTCAACTAAGATAAACCCGCATTTGTTGAAGAGGTAGCGGCTTTGCTCTTTTTTAGGTTCAACAGATGCATCCGCAGATATTTCCCTTTTACAGAATTGACATAATCTCTTAAACAATTTTATGCCCTTCAAATAAGAATAAAGCTTGAGAATCACTAAAAGATTCAAACGTACCTAGCAATATGTAGAAATATATGCAAGTAACACTTTGCGACCTTAATGATGACAAGTATTTATAAAAAACTTGAAATTTCAACAATAAGAAAACTATATTATTTTATTATCTGTGTTAATTTTTTGGCTGCTAGAAAGGGACGTTATAAAAAAGAATTGGAAGGCTAATAATTTAGCAGAATTATAAAACGCCATTATCCCTTAACCGTTTTCATTATACTCTTAAACTGTTCCTTGTCAATAGTATCTCGATCATAGAGGATTTTAGCCACTTCTGTCATTCCCATTAAACAATTTAGATTTATCCCAACCTTAATCATGCTATTCTTCGCTCCCTCCTCCCGATCTAAAAGGATAAGCGCATCGTTAACAACAGCGCCTTCAGCTCTAACCGCGTCGGCTGCATCAATAAGTGTTCCACCGCTTGTGACTAAGTCATCTACTAGTAATACGCGGTCTCCAGGCATAAGTATCCCTTCAATTCTTCTTTCCCTTCCGTGAGTTTTTGCTTCTTTTCTCACGTAGAGAAAGGGTTTGCTTAGCTTAAGAGCCACAACTGAGGAGAAAGGCATACCAGCTGTCGGTATACCTGCAATTCTATCAAATTTGTTAAGTCCAATTTTTTTCTTCGCCAGCTCTACATAGAGATCTGTAATTTTCTGAAATGCTTCAGGGTAGCTCGGAATTATTCTCAAATCAACATAATATGGACTTAGGACACCACTTGAAAGTGTGAAAGTTCCGAATCTTAAAGCGCCAATTCTAGTTAAGATTGTGGAAATCTGTACTTTCGCTTCATCTAAGCTTTTTTGGGGAACCAAATTTATCACTCTTAAGGGTACTTGTATAGTTTATTCTTCTGCATCGCCATGGATTTAATGTTTGGAGCTTCTTTTGAAAGAATTTTAATAAATTCACTTGACTGGGTACCATGATATGGAATTGCGAGTTTCGGGCGAGTCAATTTAGCTATCTCCGCACCAGTTTTAGGTGAAGTCCCTGGTGCTATTCCGATTGTGCAGAATGTAATATCAGGTTTGTAAGTTAAGCCTATTTTATTCATTTCAGAAAATGGTAAGCTGTCACTAGTGTGGTAGAAAGTAACCCCATTTTCAGCTGCAATTACAAATGATACTGGAGTGCTTGCAGGTGGGTGGTTGCTCGGTTCCACATTCACATTAATGTCATCGACATCTATTTTTTCGCCAATTCTTGCTTCAATAAGCTTATCCGAAGGAATTAGCTCGCGCAGTCTTCGATAAGACGTATGATCCGCTATTACAGAACACTTCGTGTTTGCATGTATGCTTCCCACTATAGACTCATCTAGATGGTCATAGTGTTCATGCGTAATCAAAGTGACAGTTACCTTGGAGAAATCATCTGGATTCACTTCAGCAGGATCAATAACCATAACTCGATTTGGGCTCTTTACTATAAGTCCAGCATAGTCGTTTAGCCAAATGAAAGCTATTTCACTTCTCCTCAGTGACATATTCTCTAATTCTTCAATAGACATCCTTTCGATACACTCCTCGCGATTGAAAGGGAAACATTCAATGGATTTGTAATACCTATTTATATGTTAATACGTTCTGCAAAATAATTTAACCAGATTATAGGTGACACACTAAGTTATAGGCGGCAGGTGACCATACCTTGGGTTTAGCGGTGTATTACCGTTCCCACTGTCTCTCCTTGAATTGCTTTTGTTAGATTCCAAGATAAATGCCCGTTTATGATTTTAACTTCCTTTACGTGTTTAGCGTTCAGAAGCAGTTCAACAAGGGTTCTTTCAAGCACCGCATCCTCGAAGTCTTTCTTAAGAAACTCTTCAGCAGTAATTTTAGGGATTAATTTAGCTTTGGGATTTACCCTAGGGTCTTCAGAATAAAGGCCGTCTACGTCCTTAACTAAGATACAGTTCTTTGCACCAAGCACCTCAGCCATAAGGAATGCCCCTGTATCAGTTCGATGGGGAGGAATTGATCCCTTTCGCGGTGGATGCTCGTAAAGTCCATAAGGCGGAGTGCCGGGGATCACCGGCAGTAGTCCCATAGCAAGCAAGGTGGACACATCTAAGAGATCACTAGTGTGTATTCTTACGCCATTAAACCTTGAGAGGAGAACAGACATCATAATGGCATTTTGTTCACTAATTTTACCAGCCAACTCAGCTAGAACACCAGTAGGCATACCCAACTCAATCCCTATATCCAGAATATGGCGGACTCTAACACCTCCGCCTGTAACAATTAAGAGCTTATATTTTTTTGAAAGTTGTCCAATTTCTTCTATTAAAGGCATAACTATTTTTCGGCCATAGTCGATGATTCCATTTCCACCTATTTTGACCACGTTCAGATCTGGTATAATTCTCATTTGCGGGATATCGTCTATTTTCTTCATTAGCCCCTTCCGCACCAACGTTTCCCCTCTTAGTGAGGATGCTAATTCACGGCGTTCTACCATATGAATCAACGATAAGAAATTCAACAAAAAATATATTAAACCTTTAGCATATATTAACTGGTATAACAGCTGATAAGGAGGTTTGATGAATGGGTTTAAAAATTTATGTGCGTGAACGCTTGAAAGTGGGAAGCGGTGTTAAAGAGCCGAAATTCAGAGTTTTAGCAGTAACCGGTACCGCAAAAGAACATGTCCCACTTAAAATTGAAGGAGTTCACTTCAGAAAGGTGGAAATTGAACAGATTGCAAAAGATGTGAACGCTGAAATCGTCTATCTCGAACCTGTCCCAGAAAGCAAACGAGGAAAGAAGAAGTAAACTCCTAATATTACTGCATATCTCCAAATAAACCAGCGAAGACTATGAAAGTCCTCACTGACGAAGATATCCTTGAAGCAGCCATACAAATCCTTCTCGCTATCGACCACTCCATAACTATCACCTTTACTAGGAATAACATCTCCATACGGTTACCCACCACTCGAAAGTTAGCGGATCACTTACAAATACCCCACTACTATGTGCTCCCGCATTTCGCAACATTGGAGAAAGAAGGATTGATCATCAGAGCTGAGCGGATGGGCATTTCCACGACCAAGAAAGGAAGTAGAAAATTAATTGAACTTTTAACCGCCAAATACAAGAAAGAAACAGAATCTCTCCTTGGAGCTGTAATATTTAATGAGCTCCAACGACTGATTATGCAAGATCAAAAGTAGGATAAATGAAAAAAATTCTGGATAATTAACTGATTAATATCGTAACGAAGAAAGAATGGTTAAAATTTCTACACTATAACAATTTAACCCGTCGAAAAAGCCGTGTTAATATACCAAAAACTCTAAAGAATTAACTTCTAAACTTTCTAAACTCGAATAAGACCCAAAGAAGCATAGAATTATGCTAAAATGATCATTTAATGCATTCTGCTAAAAGCAAAAGTTCCAATGATAATCATGATAATGTCGAAGCCGCCTACTATGGCTATGTCGTAAATCAAAGGCTGAAGCGGTTGCCACGCTGCTCCCAAAACGATTATTCTTAGAGCATCAACGCCGTAAGTTAAAGGATTCAATTTTGAAGCGATTTGCAACCAGGTCGGAATACCCGTACCGCTAAGTGGAAATAGAGCACCGCTAAGGAAGAACAGAGGCAGGTTAACAAAGCTCGAAATAGTGCCGAAGCCCTCCAAGCTTTCGAGAAAACTGGCTATCGTTAATCCTATGCTGACCAAGCCAAAGGTGATGAGTAGCATTATTGGCAAAAGCTCAAAAAACATGGGTACGCTGAGCTTTATTCCTAATAGTATACCCAGAACGAAAACGATTATCCCCTGAATTACAGCGTCAGTGCTGTCGCCGATCATCTTCCCTAAGAAAACGGATATACGTGAAATAGGCGCGACTAGTATTTCTTTCATGAAGCCGAATTCTCTGTCCCAGAGAACGGAGATGCCCATAAACATTGAAGTGAAAAGCAGAGTTTGCCCAATTATTCCTGGAAAAATATACTCTTGATAATTCAGGCCAGGAATTGGAAGCTGCAGACGTACTCCTGTGCCAAATATGACTAACCACAATAAAGGTGTGACAAAACTGCTAACTATTCTTACCCTGTCCCTTAGGTAACGTTTTAGTTCGCGAAGCCATAACGTGTAAAAACCTCTAAGCTCAGTCACTTTACCGCCCTTCTGCGTGCCGCTGATACACCGTGAAGCTCTTTACCCGCCTCCGGCCGTATGGATCTGCCAGTATAATGTAAAAAAACATCTTCAAGGTTTGGTTCACGTAAAGCTACAGACTCAATGTATATTTTATTTTGCGTTGCGACATCCACTATTCTCGGCAGCAGGCTTTTCCCATTTTTAACGGTTATTTCAATAGTATCCTCAACTATTCGAGTTTTCTGAAGATCCATTTTCTCTTTGATTATCGCGGAAAGCGCCTCAAGATTGTTTGCTTTAACTATTATAACATCGCCTTCAAGAGTTTCTTTCAGTTTATAAGATGTGTCTAGAGCAATTATTTTTCCATAATCCATTATCGCTATACGGTCAGAAAGCCTGTCCGCCTCATCCATGTAATGTGTTGTCAAAACTACTGTTATGTCGTGAGCTTCTTTCAATTCTCGAATGTATCTCCAAACGTGATCCCTAGTTTGCGGATCAAGTCCTATCGTGGGCTCATCCAGAAAAAGAACTTTGGGATAATGAATCAGCCCTCGAGCGAGCTCTAATCTACGCCTCATCCCACCCGAGTAAGTTCGCAGCAGGTCATCCGCCCTTTCACCTAGCTCAACCAATTTCAGAACATTTTCGATTCGATCCTTCTGTTCGCTTACAGGAACACCGTAAAGATTAGCGTGCATGAAAAGATTTTCACGCCCAGTCATTCTATCGTCAACGCTCGGATCTTGAAAAACCAGACCTATTGACTTTCGCACTTGCATGGATTCTTTAACAATGTCAAAACCGTTGACCTTTGCTGTGCCAGAAGTTGGCTTCAGTATACTGCAAAGCATGGAAATCGTGGTGGTTTTTCCGGCGCCATTTGGCCCTAATAAACCGAAAATTTCTCCTTGTTCAACCGAAATGTTCAGCCTGTCAACTGCTACAAGTCCGTTGAAGCTTTTTGTAAGTTCGTTAGTCTCTATAACATGCTCCAACAGCTTCACTTTCGCTTTCAGCAATATTTTTTATTAAATCAAAGCTAAGGTCACAGTAAAAGTTTGTGTTTAACGCGAATAGCCTGCGTTACGTTTGATGTTAAAACTTTTACAGAAAATGATGTAAAAACGTAATTGAAAATTGCCATCCTGCATAAATATTTAATAAGTTTGCATTACACAACCGTTAGGAGTCTTAAGGAGAACTTAGCCTAAAAACTTGAAATTATATAAATCCTTTTTTCTAAAGTGACAGTACATCTATTGATTTAATTATAAGTGTAGTTAATGAGGCAAATATAAGTTGGCAAATATACAACAATAAAGGCAGAAGGTTAAGACATGGAAATATGGTTACCCTACGGCCGAACTGAAATTCCTGTTAAAGTGCCTGACGAGAACCTGCTTGGAATAATAACTCCAAACGAAAAACAGGGAGTTGCCGATCCTAAAGCTGAGATAATTCGAGCTCTCGAAAACCCGATAAAAAGCAAGAGGCTTATTGAGATAGCGAAACCTGGAAACAAAGCTGCAATAGTTATAGACGACGTTACCCGACCTTCGCCTAGCTATCTAATGATTCCTCCAATCTTGGATGAATTGAATAGGGCTGGAGTGAAAGATGAGGATATAACCATACTAATCGGCTGTGGTACTCACCGCCTAGCTACACCGGAGGAAGCAGCTAAACTTGTTGGAGAAGATGTTTACAGGCGAATTAAGGTTGTCAGTCATGATTGTAAATCTGCAGAAATAGTTTGTGCTATTGGAGAAACAAAATTCAAAACAAAAGTGTGTGTGAACAAGATCTTCTTTGACGCTGACGTCAAGATATTGGTTGGTGACATTGAACTTCATTACTATGCTGGCTATGGCGGTGGAAGAAAAGGCGTAGTTCCCGCTATTGGAAGTCTAGATACGATACAGCATAACCATTCCATGCTTTTGGATCCCAAAGCTACTGTCGGTATACTTGAAGGAAATCCCGTGCATGAAGACATGACTGAATCCGCTAGATTGGCAAAAGTAGATTTCATACTAAATGTTGTCCTAAATACTCGGAAAGAAATAGTCGGAGCCTTTGCAGGCGACCTTGAACAAGCCTTCCTTGACGGAGTCAAGGTTGTCGATGAGATGTATAAGGTACATGTCGAACAGCCAGCAGAGATAGTTATAACCAGTGCCGATGGTGATCCACACGACATCGACCTTTACCAAGCCTTGAAAGCTGTGGAGAATGCTAAATGCATAGTAAAAGAAGGCGGAGTAATAATTCTGGTGGCAGAGTGCCGTGAAGGTTACGGAAACCAGGTTTTCTACGATTGGATGACTAGACTTAAAAATCTTGAAGATGTTGAAAAAGAAGTTAAGAGAAATTTCATGTTAGGTGGGCATAAAGCCTACTATCTTCTTAAGACATTGGAGAAAGCCAAAATCATTCTAGTTTCAACGATGCCCGATTATTATGCGACTGGGGTCTTTAAGCTAAAAACTTCAAAAACAGTGAACGCCGCGCTTAATACGGCTTTCAACATTGTCGGCAAAAAATCAAAAATTTACGTTGTACCCAACGGATCTACAACCCTGCCTTTGCTCAAAAATTAATTATAATGGCGCACTAACTAATGACAGAGCTATAACCAGCACTATTACAACAGCGATTACATTTCTGGATTTCGACAAAGGAGACACATCATCTAACGGTCCAGGATGCCTCCCTCTAATAGAAAGAAACAATACAAGTATTCCCATTAGCCACCAGTTAGTTAAAATTAATATCAATGCTCCTATGAATGAGGACGCTAAATGCCACTGAGGACCCAGAACAGCTCTAGCTACATGTCCGCCATCAAGTTGCCACGCTGGCATTAGATTCATAAATGTTAAAACGAAGCCAAACCACGCCGCAAACGCCACAGGATGCATATACAATGTGAATCCCTGCGGAATCGAGCGAGTCATTGCTATTATATTAAATAATAGAGGAGTTGGCAAAACACTTGCACCCGAAATTTCTGGACCTACCGGCGACAATTTAATGCCGACAATAGCAACTATTACGGTAATGATGAAGCCTATAAGTGGACCGCTGGATCCTAGGTCAAAAAGTTGATCGCGGTTTATCGGCGGCTCCTTTTGCATTATGACTGCTCCGAATGTCCCATATGGGGGAGGGCCTGGAATAAAATAGGGCAAAGTAGATTCTACTCCCCTTTTATCCGCCGTTAATTTGTGTCCAAGTTCATGCAAAGCGATTATTCCAAATATACTCGCCAAATAAAGTGCTGCAATTATTAGAGAATTCACCTGAGGCATATCTAGTTCTTTAAGAACTGATGAGTAATTTAACCCCCATAAGTAACCTGTAACGAAAACTGTGCTCAATGTGATGAAAAGCAGCAAAATGTTAACTCTTATCCTTGACGGTTTTGTTGCGGGTGGTTTTAATGATGCGCGAATTGTTAACCCTGCCTCCTCTTTTCTTAGAAACGGTACGTAGCCGCTGCTCTTCATTTTTAACACAAGTCTTTTGAAGGGCTCTTTTGTTTCCTTTGGTGCTATAATGAACGTCGGAATTCCCTGCTTCATATATCCATCTTGGACTGTGAACTCCGATTCAACCAAACTCTTAACTTCGAAGAAAAAATCAGGTGGAATAAGTAATGAAGGCTCTATTGGTGGTGTAATAGGCGGAGTTTCACTCAATTTTAAGCATATTCCTATCTTATAGTTAAATTAAATTTAGAGTTTTAGATAAATATCTACGTTTAAAGTAGGTATATCCTAGGAGAAAGTACGTTGATACTAATAAAAGATTACGATTTAAGGCTGTTCAAGCCCGAAGACTTAGAGTCTGTTATGGACATCAACCTAAGAACTTTACCTGAGAACTATAGCTCCTATTTCTACCTTGAATTATACGAACATTTCCCAAAAATTTTCTTAGTAGCACAAGTGGACAATAAAATAGTTGGTTACATAATGTGTAGAATTGAGATAGGCGGATCCGAATTCAAAAGAACTCCATTTGGCTTCACTCGTAAAGGCCACATAGTTTCTTTAGCCGTTCTACCCGAATCTAGACTCCATGGAATCGGAACCGCCCTAATAACCGAGGCGATGCGAGGTATGATCGAATACAAAGCAAGTGAATGCTTCCTTGAAGTAAGAGTTACAAACGAGCAGGCAATAAAAATTTATAAAGAATTAGGCTTCCAAGCTCTGAATACTATTAGAGATTATTACCGCGACGGTGAGGACGCCTTCATTATGGCTAGAAAACTACGACTAAGCGAGTTACCTGATACAGATAAGCCGTATTAAACAGACATTTTAATTAACGGTCTAACATTTCCATTTTTGGCGCTATCTGATATACACGGTAAATGACTATTATTAGTGGAAACTCAAACTCAATCTGCGGCAACCTTAGTGTTTGCATGTAATGTACTGAAACGCAGCAGAAAGAGACTGTTAGAATTACAGGGGAAAGTCAAAAAATACGGTTGCCATGTATTAAGCAAATTTTCATTGAAATATTAGACTAAATTAAGTTTTTACAAACTGAATAACCTGAACCGCAAATAGAGGCCTTTCTATTACTCTTTCTTATCAGTATGATGTATGTCACCACTGAGATAACTGCTGGAACGTAGAATATGAAAAGACTGAACGTATAATCAAAAATTTCGTTAATAAACTGCTGATACAAAAATAAGGAGAAAGCTATCAATAGTATAACTCCTACTGATATGCGCCAGCTCTGAATCTCCTGGGCATCTTCTTTATCCATTTAACATCCAACCTAAGTTAACTATGAACGCAATGTTTTCATTTGAGTTCAAAGGGCTAAATCTTTGAGATTACTATTTCCATCGTTGAAACGTTTCTTACGTTATCTCCTTCCCCTAAAACCTCTGTTCCAATCTTGATGTCCTTAACCTTAACAGATTCCTCCATGAACCTGCGTCTGACAATCTCTACGACGTCAACCGCCTTTGAGATAGCCATACCACGTGCCTTCACTGTAACTTCTTTTGCACCTTGATTGAACTGGATTATCGTTGCCAAAGCATAGTTCATAGCAGGTTTCTTACCGACTAAAATGACGTTCTGTAGGGAAGTCTGTGGTGGTGCGTTTTGATTCGCGATTTTCTTCTCCGTCTCTTCTGGAATTTCAGCCCCTGTTTCACTGGTCGTATCTGTCACCTCCGAAAGTGCATATTCGATTTTACGCTATAAAGATTTAAAGACTTCTTTCAAATTCTTTCAGAAATAAACCGCTTAACATGCATATTAATCCGTATAATCTAGACGCGCTCATTTTATCCTTATTACCCTTATGATGCTACCTGTCTCAAGGTCAATTTCTGTTAGAAATGTGAAGCTGAAGCAGAGCGGTAAGAAAACTTTTAGGCTTTTTTCTCTACTTTTTGTATCAACATCTTAACAGCAATGTCCTGATAAGTTCCATCCGGTAAAGTGCGTCTAATCGTCATCGGGAGTATGCCCGAATCCAGCTCGGCTATAGCTATGTCTATATGACTTGCTCCAGAACGCGGGGGCTTCACAAGTGCCGGTGCACCCATAGAAATCTGCAAAGCTCTCGCTCCAACAATTCGTGCTCTTTCAAAACGCGTTAGTTTTTGAGGGCCGATAAGGACCTGCTGTGTAGGTACAAGTTCAGCCTTCGACTTATTCGCCGACCTCTTCGCCACCTCTATGTGCTCCTGGCATCCTTCCTGGGCCCTTCGATGAGGCAATAACGTCGTCAATTTTAAGGATCATGGTAGCGGATTCGGTGGCGGATTTAATAATCTGTTTTTTAACACCTATCGGCTCTAACACATCTATTTTTGACATATCCTGCACCTTACCCGCCATCACATCCACACCAGTCCATTTTTGGCCTTTATCATGTTTTGATCTTAACTCAACAATAGTATCGATCGGGTCTAAACCAGCATTTTCCGCAAGTATCGTAGGAATGCTTTCTAGCGCTTCAGCGAAACCTTGAACTGCAAGCTGTTCTCTACCTGCGAGTTGTTCTGCATACTCCCTCAAGTTATGAGCCATTTCAGTTTCAGGCGCTCCTCCACCAGCTACAACCTTAGGTTCTTGAACAACATCTCGAACAACACATAAGGCATCATGTATCGAGCGCTCAGCTTCATCAACCGCCCTTTCAGTTCCGCCTCTGATTAGTATAGTTACCGCTTTCGCGTTCTTACATCCCTCAATAAAAGTCCACTTATCATCACCAAGCTTCCTCTCCTCAACAAGCTTCGCGTAACCTAAGTTCGCATTTACCAACTCGCTCAGGTTGTTAACGATATCGGCCCCAGTTGCCTTTGATAATTTATCCATATCAGATTCCTTAACACGCCGAAGAGCCATAATGTTTTTTCGGGCTAGAAAATGTTGAACCAAATCATGAATGCCCTTTTGACATATGACAACATTGGCACCTGACGCCACTATTTTGTCCACCATGTCCTTGAGCATTGTTTCCTCCTCATCAAGGAAAGCTTTCATCTGCTCAGGGTTCTCAATATTGATTTTCGCATCAAACTCGGTTTTCTCAAGTTCTAACGCACTACTTATCAAAGCTATTTTTGCCTCTTCAACCCGTCTTGGCATACCCGAATGAACTACTTCTTTGTCGAGAACCAAGCCTTGAATTAGCTTCGTGTCAGTCACAGACCCTCCCGCCTTTTATCCACCTTTATGTCATCAATGTCAATCTTATAATTTCCATCAACTTTCTTAGCGACTTGAAGCACAGCATCAACGGCGATATCGGCGAGAAATTCCCTACTCTCAGAAATAAATTTAGTAGCCATAGATGTCATCGCAATCTTCCTTAAAGTTGGACGATCGCCTGGCTTTACCTGAATAGCTATGTCTTCTATGAATTCCAAAGAATTCTCCATTGCCTTCCTGTAACCATCAATTATTACCGTTGGATGAACTTCCTTCGCGATCAACTCCTCTGCTTTACCTAAAAGTTCACCGGCTAGAACCACTGCAGTGGTTGTTCCATCACCAACCTCTTTATCCTGTGTCTTAGCAACCTCCACCATCATTTTTGCAGACGGATGCTGAACATCCATTTCAGATAAAATAGTGGCTCCATCATTTGTTATTGTAACATCTCCAAAACTGTCTACAAGCATCTTATCCATGCCTTTCGGTCCAAGAGAACTTTTAACCGACTCAGCAACGATTCTTGCGGCCATAATATTTGAGTGCTGAGCTTCTCTCCCTCTTGTTCTAGCTGTTCCTTCCTTCAATATTAAGACTGGTTGTCCAGATATCTCGGCGGGTACTCCTTCAGCCATATTTATCCTCTCCAAATATTCAAAATGCTAAAACCAAACATACTAACTTTAATTTATATGCCTTACGGTAAGATGAAGCGCAACTTATTACGCATATTACGCCTTTAATACATCTAATTAAAGTTTGACTTTGAAATATGAAGCATTTTTATACTATGTATTTGTCAACGGCAAAGGCGAGAAAGTCAAAGAAAGGTAAAATGTAGATTTAACTGATAAAATGTTAAATTACAATCGTTTGTAATGCTGGAATTTTTTCAGAGAGCGCTTTAAAAAGGTCTCCGAAATCACCATAAGCTAGAACCTGATGGTTACCAGTTTGTTCCAAGAGCATTTCAATGTTTCCAGCTAATTTTATTTTAGCTTGAGTTCGACAAATTGTTAAATTTCCCATCTGGGAATCTATGACTTCGCCTGTGGTGACCGTTAACTTAGTAGGTTTGGTCTGAATATTAGCGATGGTTGCCAATTGTCTCTTTAAAGGTACATCAAGCGATACGCTCTGTCCTGATTCAAAATGGTCTCTAATACGAATAGTGCGACCTGTCTCTGCAAGACTGGTTGCTGCAGTGCAGTGGCACAGCGTTATCGTTCCAAGCTTCGAATCAACTTGAACTAGGTTAGCGATCCAAGACGGGTTACCGGTCAAAGTTCTATATATCAACATCAGTGTTGCTGCACGTAAATCCGCTTCGCAAGCAGCGTTCATCCCATCATCATTCAGCAGAGCAAAAGCGATGCATGGTAATGTGCCTGTTTTCTTCAGAAACTTAAAGCAGTCAACAGTTATCGCATCCAGATTTTTGTCAGCGGATATCTTTCTAAGGGCCAAATAGAGCCTGGCTGCCTTTATTAAATCCCGTTTATTGGGTTCAACTAATTCAAATTTTGATAACCGTTCATCAATTATTTTTCCAGCAGCATCTTCAGAAACGTTTGCCCATTCTTGTTTTACGGCATCAAAATCTACGAGAGAAACGTCTATTCCGAAAATTGCCTTAAGCATTTCCACGTCGCGGGTGTGCGCATTGTAATCATCTTCATCACCCACTAGACCAATCTTTGCACTTTTCATACTACGAATTAATTTATTGGCTTGGGCTTCCGCAACAATCTCTTTTGGGACATAGTTTAGGCTATTATATAATATTTGACCTTGCCACGCTTCCTCAGCCACAAGTTTTTCTCTTGCACTCAATGCTGAAGCTAAACTATTATTTTCATGGTAAGCCCACATAAGCGCTCTTCTGGTCTTAATCAATGGAACAGCTAGCTCAGCTGACCCTCCGCTTGCAATAAAGACAACTGTGGCATCAAACTCCTCCTTAGTTTTCGGCACCTCCTCAATCTTCGTTATAGGGTTTATAGGTCCGAAAACCTTCAGACCTGCTTCCTCTAAAAGTTCACGAGCCCTTTTTGATGGCTCTATGGCTCTATCTCTATGTGTCCAAGAAGTAACAGGAATTAAAAGAAGGGTTGGCGGTTCCAAGAGTATCCCTCGAGTGTATGTACTAGAGTATTGTCTTAACTTAAAAAAGCTAGGATTATGAATCATCCATTTAAATATTTATTGCAAAGAAGAACATGAAAGTTATTAGTCATTTTACAGAGAGATTTTATACAATTTATGACTAATTTCAGACGGTTTATATTTGAAGATCCGTGCAATTTCCACATTACGAACCGTTATAGAAAGAATTTTTTATGCAAGGTATTAATTAACAGCAAAGGCAATAAGTTTAGATTCTGAGAGAAAAGTAAAGTGGAAGAAGAGGAGAAATATCCAACTATTTGAATGTGGCTTCTGCCGTAAGAAGAGGGTTTTATGAGGTTATCAATACCGATAAATCAACCTATTCTGGGCGACGAAGAAATTCAACTTGTTTTAAAGGTTCTGAGAAGCGGAATATTGACTGAAAAAGGAGGAGGCGGTTTTTACGTGTCTCAATTTGAGCAAGAGTTCGCAAGATTTATTGGGACAAAATACGCTGTGGCGCTTAGCAGTGGAACAGCCTCTCTTCATGCAGCTCTTATGGCTATCGGGCTGAGGCCGGGTGACGAAGTGTTAATTCCAAGTTTCAGTTTTGTGGCGGTAACCGAGGCAGTTGTGTTAGCTGGAGGAAAGCCTGTATTTGTCGATATAAATGCCGATACTTACTGTATGGACTTAGAAAATCTTGAAGAACGAATATCGTCGAGAACACAGGCAATTATTCCGACGCATCTTTACGGTTTAGCATGTGATATGGATCCAATACTAGAATTAGCTCATAAACACGACGTAACAGTAATAGAGGACGCTGCTCAAGCTCACGGTGCTGAATACAAGACCAAAAAAACTGGATCTTTAGGCGATATGGCCTGCTTTAGTTTCTACGCAACAAAGAACATGACTACTGGAGAAGGCGGAATGATAACAACGAATAACTCTGAGTATGCTGAAACGCTGCGCGAAATAAGAAATCACGGAGAACAAAAAGAATACAAGTCAATAATGGTAGGACACAACTACAGAATGAGTGAAATATGTGGCGCGTTAGGCGTAGCGCAAATCTCCAAACTGCCGCGCTTTTTAGATACTAGAAGAAAAAACGCTGAAACATTAACAAGTAAACTTAGTGGAATTGGGAAACTTAAACTTCCCGCCGTACCTGAAGGCTACAAGCACAGTTGGTACGTATACACTGTTCGTTTAAGAGGTGCTAACGCAGGTAAACGAAACAAGGTTGTTGAAAAACTTAGGGAGAAGAAAATTGATGCAACAATTTACTATCCCGTGCCTATACACCTTATGCCCTATTATAGAGAGCAATTCCCATTTGAAAAGGGTACATTAATTAAAACAGAGACAGCTGCAAGACAAGTATTATCGCTACCCATTCATCCAAAAGTACAAGACGAACAGTTAGAGTACATAGCTGAGATTTTGAAGAAAATGCTCAAATAATTAACAGGCACTTGCACGCTTAGTCAATTCATGTCACGCGCTACATCTATCGTTAGCTAGACATTATTGGAAAATCCTTAATTTAAAGTAGGCAAAAAACCAAAGCGCTTAACACTTTTAATAAATGAAGATAATACTGGCGATTTTTTAGCAACCACATCAAGTAGACGTCCAACATCGTAGCTCACAAACATATTCGTTAAATCTTCCACCTCTTGCAAAGTTGGAATAAACTTTTGATATAATTTATCAGGCATATTTTGAAAAACCATTCTTCCCCAATATCCATTTCTAAGCTCTTTACCAAAAATATTCTTCCATTGATCCTCATATTTACATAAGAATTTTTTGGAAAAATTTTTTTCTTCAGCAGCTTCTCCCGCGATATCGCCAGCTAAACCTCCACAAACTATCGCATAATCGTTGCCTCCGCCGCTCAGAGGATTAATCAATCCGGCAGCTGTGCCAGTCAATACAATATTGTTATCAACAGTTCTTTCAACTGGACCGCTTAATGGTACTATTCCTCCACTTAATCTAACAATTTTTGCTTGCGCAAGTTTCTTAGATACTACAGGATGTAAATCAATTAAGTCTTTCAAATATGATACGGCTGGTTTTTTCCCCGCTTTCACACCTACACCGACCTTAACTACGTCGTTGCCTCTAGGGAAAATCCATCCGAACCCCTTAGGCGTCCAACATTGACCTATGTACATTTCAATTAAATCGCGTGGTAATTCAGGGCTTTCACTTAAAGCATCAAACTGCATACAGGACATCAAATCCGAAGGTTTCTTCATCCCAAACCATTTAGCAACATTCGACTCTACCCCGTCTGCACCAATTATAATTTTTGCATCAACAGGAATTTTCTCATTTAAATGCATAATATTCACTTTAACTTCGCCTGAAACTCTCCGCGCACCAACAGCCGTCCCACCTATCATCAAGTCAACGCCAGAATTAATCGCTTGGTTAGCAATGTACTTGTCTAAAGCTTCACGCCTAATAGTATAACCAATACAATCTTTGCTTCTGGCAACCGCGCTAATCCCATTTGGGCCATAGCATCTGAACCCATAAATCTTATTCGCGACTATCTCATCGTTTAAATTTACATAGTTTTCCGCGCGCCTCATAATAAAGCCTGCACAGTGGCTCGGAACTCCAACTTCATTCTTCCGCTCAACCAACAATACCTTGGATCCTTTATCAGCAGCGTGCTTTGCCGCCATCGAGCCAGCAGGACCCGCCCCAACCACCACGACATCATATTTCAAAGTCAATCTTAATCACTTATCATTTATTGTCGCACAATCAACAATAGGTGAGAATATTTTTAGTATATTCAAACCTTTCTAAGCATTACCATTAATAAGAAAAAAATATTTTCCTCTTTAAATTCCAGCTAGAATACTTAATGACAAAAAGAAGATGATACCGTAATTACCGATAGCCACACGTGCTTTTGCGCCTTTCTCAAAAGTTCTGGGCTCTTTCAGGTATGAGGCTGAATGTAGACCATAGATTGTTAAAAATAATACTATCACTAAAAATAGCAAATTTATGGTTACGTAGTAATACATCAAAAGTACTATGAAGGGTTCAATCACAAAGCAAAGACGGTACATCATCGCTTCTATGTTTGGTCGAGGTCTTACAAAGAAAGCCTTAACATACGGGTAATGTGCCTGAGCAGCAATGCCATGCGCAGTTTGATGGAAAATAAGACAGAGAAAAAGCAACCAAGGTAAAGGCGTTAATAAAGTTCCAATTGATATCGCTGCCCAGCCCCCAATCGGCATAAGTGCTGGAATAAAAACCATAGTTAAATAACCGATTTTGTCGCGTGTATAGGCAGCATAAACTGTTCCCAGCACTAAAGCAAGAAATCCTATAGCTGCAGCTGCCCAATTGAAAGTTAAATACGTTATAATCAAGGCAACGACAGCCATGACTAACGCATACACAGTGGCCTCCCATCTTTTAATCAGCCCCGTTGCTATAGGGCGCATAGTGTACTTTTTCTTATCTCTTTCAACATCGATTATACTGTTAATGGTAAGCGTAGCACTAATTAGCAACCAGACCGCGAGTAATCCTAAAATAAATGACATAAGTTTTTGAGAGATTATTAGTCGCCAAGTTATCCCTAATTGCCTCTCTGCTAATACTGCGCCGGCCAACGCGAATGGTACGCCCATAGCTGTTACTGCTGGTTTTTGAAGTGTGACGAAACCTAAAATTCTATTCTTTAATGTGCGCTCTTTCGGTGCTGCAAATCCGTAAAGTATGTCACGTAGTGAAACTGACATTTGCTCTTACCTATTTTTTCGTAAGGTTTGCATTCTTAAATATATACTTTTAAATGACATTCTGACAAATCTTGATGTTATTCGCTAGAAAATTGGAGGTAATGCATTGTCCATCGGAGTTGGAGTTATAAGAGGCGTATGTCAAATGCCTACATACATAGCGTACGAAAAGGGATTTTTCAAAGAGCAAAATCTAAACATTTCTTTAACAGTTGAACCGACAGCTTGGATGCTGCCGAATAAATTGATCTCCGGCGAAATTTCGTTTGCAGTTATGCCTTGGACACGAGTTGTAAGCGGAAGAGCCAATGGAGATCCGATGGTAGTTATCGCTGGTTCAGGTTATGAAGAACCAGTTACAGTAGTTCGCAATGATGCGAATGTAAACGATTTTTATGAACTTAAAGGAAAAAGAATTGGATTGCCCAATGAAGGTGGAATGAAAGATTTAACCTCTCAAGCTTTTTTCAAAAAATACAATATAACATCTAGGAATACAAAGATACTTAGGTTTCCAAGCGGGGATGCGGCTATTCTCGCTCTGATAAGTGGAGCTGTTGATTCAACAACTAATGTCGAGCCTTATGCCACGATGATGGTTAAGCTGGGGGTGGCAAAGATTCTAGTAAGAGGAAAAGATATTTTTCCGAAAACACCCGGTTGTAGTATAACCGTAACAGATGATTATCTCCGAAACCACTCCGATTTAGCCTTAAAATTCATAAACGCATGTATAAAAGCTGAGAAATTTTGCAGCACTAATCCTGATGAAGCTGCAGAGATCAGTTCCAACTACATAGGAATTTCCGCTGAAACCATTAGAGAAGCTTTGAACTATAATCGCCCTCATATCGACATATCTGAAAGCGTAAAAGCAATGACGCAGGTCACTAACCTTATGGTGGAGTTGGGTTACATAAAAAAAGTTCCAGAAGATTTTTACAACTTCACTCTGTTGAAGAAGGCACTATCTTTACGCAAATAGCGAGTAGCCTGACGAATACCTGGCAGAACGAACCTTTAGGCGTCGGTCGAATAACCTAAGAAGAGTTTCAGGCAAAAAGGAAGGATTTGTTAGCGAAGATTCAAGATTAGTCTAAACGCCTAAAACGATATAATCAGGTGTAAAAGAAAATGCCTGAAGAGGTATAGCCAAAATATGAAGGCGCTATTTAAGACATGCAAAAAAAAAAGGCAATTAGACATAGAACTCCTCCTCGGAGGAATAATTTGGTTTTCCGCCTTAGCCATAAGTGTCTTAGACTTCACTTTTGTTCAAAGAATGATTTACCGCTTTGATATTGTAAGTTTCGCTGGACTAACACTTGGCACAATAGGAGTTGCTATCGGCATACAAGCTAAACGTACTCTGGGTAAACAGTGGTCGCTAATGGTAAGAACATTGCCAAAACACAAGTTGATCACATACGGCATTTACAAAAATGTCCGGCACCCCATTTACTTTGGGGTTATATTAGGCTATTTTCTTGTTCCCATATTCTTTCACAGCTTATACGGCCTTCTAATAACAATCTTCATAATACCCATTATTCTTTACAGAATAAAAATCGAGGAACGCGTACTCATCGCGAAATTCGGAAAAGAATATCAGGACTATATGCAACATAGTAAAAAGCTCATTCCATACGTTTACTAGGAATAAACGTCCTTGACCCAGGAAAAGGTAGAGCATACAGACTTTACAAAAATGGTTACGAGGAATAGAGAAGTGCTGCTAAATTGCAGTATATTCTATGCGAGGTATTGATTAACAGTAAAGTCGATAAGTTTAATGTTTGTGAGAAATGTGAATATGGCGAAGAATAGCGATAAGGCTGACCGGCTAATTCATCAGTTTAACCCTACTATATGGGATATCGGGTTCGGCGTAGCTGGGCCTACTGGTAAAGATCTTAAGGCTAAAATTCAAGCGATTTTCTGCGTACATAGAATACTATGGTTGCCATGGGGTGCATTAACTGCTAGTGCTGGTGCACTTTTGTTTATGAGCATCGGAGTGCCTATTCTTCCTTTATGGAAGCTAATATTAGGCATATTTGTGGCAGGACTGCTGACCAGGGTCATCTCACAGGCCGATATGCTATATGATTGGTGGACAGGTGAAGATGAAAGGTTAGGTCCGCCAAATTCAACATTACCGCTTGTAACTGGACTGCTGTCACCTAAACTTGTTATTTCTTTTATTGTTATTGAGACAGTGCTTTGCCTATATGTTGCAAATTTCGTATTCAATTTCACATGTTTCGCTGTGGCTCTACTGATGCTTGTCTGGGGATTTACTTACTCTGCCAGTCCACCTTTTAAAAAAATTACAGAACTCCAAAGACGAATATACCGATCCCTAAGCGGGCTAATAGTAGCTGGCGGAATAGCTGTCGTAGCACCCGGGAAAATACTTTCATGGCAAGCAGCTGTCATATACCTTGCAAGTATAATCGGTTGTTTAGCTTACCACGATAAAGACTCTATGCGTTTTAACCCCTTAACATCCAAACAAACCATACTATTTACATTCACCATGAGCATAGCTGAATATCTTTGGCTCATAGTAGTTTGGTACGTCTTCGCACTACCGTGGTTTTTCCTAGCATTGTATTTTATAATCGGTCTCTTCAAGATCCGTGCAACGATAAATGCCTATAACCATTCAAGTGAGCAAATAGCTCACATAAAATTCGCATATATAGGCGTAATCAACTACACAATCATGCTTGTTATAATCAATGCGGCTGCAGCATACAATATACTGATGGCTATCCCAAAATTATAGAATTAATAATTCCTGAAATTAAACAACCATGTAAAAATTTTTTATAACTAAGAATAGGCTACAAGAAATCATAAAGTTTCTAGAGGAACTGGAAGCTTAGCGTTATAAGGTATTTTTTTGATAAACTTGGATCTAAATTCGGGATTTAGCATCATGCATGATTTTTCACTACGTCTGTACAATGGGTTCTCACGCATTTTTTTCCATATATCTGCAACTTTCTCATTTTTTATATTTCCAAAAGATATAGGCGTATAAATGCACGGCGTTAAGTCTCCCGAATCCACCAAATTCAGCCACCGCCTACCAGCCATACATCCTAAAAAGTCAGGTCCCTCAAAGAAGCTCATAGAAAATATTCTCGGGCCAGCCGGCATTTTATTCAATTTTCTACGCATTTCTAGAATGTAATCTCTCTGCGCTTTGTTCAGCATTAAATCATCCTTATCGCGGTAACCCCATGAAGGAATTGCTTCCCATATTGTAAACTCATGGACATTCAGCTGAGATGCAAGGTCGTAGAGGCCGTCGAGCTTTTTCTCTGCAATCATACGTGGATTTGCATGCGTATGAATCGAGACATATAACCCTGCATCTAATGCATTTTTTATGGATTTCGTCGCCATTGAAAAAGCTCCCTTTACCCCTCTAGCCGCATCATGCTCATCTGGAATAGGACTGCAGAAACCTATGATCACGGCGTAAAGTCCCGCCCTCTTTAAATTCTCAGCCTGCGACTCAGTCAACATTGCACCAGGAGTGAATATGCTGGCAATTGCCTTATTCTTATCAACATATCTAACCAAATCCACTATGTCTTCGCGTGTAAGCGGATCTCCCTCCGAAAAACCTATCGTGACTGCGCCGAGATCTACCACCTGATCGATGAACCCCTTTAATTCCTCAGTTGAAAGTTCAGGTCCGGGAGATCTCACCATATTGCAGTTCTCGCAACTGTAACTACATTGCTTGAAAGCGTTAAGAGACACAGCTTGAGGCACGTATTTATGGTGCAGAGCGATATCGATCTCCGCATCTATTAACCTTTTAAAGGATCCGCTTGGAATTGGCGGTAACCAAGTTGAAAATATGACTGCATCTTTTTTGACAGCTATCGGCTTTTCACTTTCAAGCATCCTGTTTATTTTATTTAGGATTGGACTGGTAAAAACTGCGAGAGGACCGTGAGCTCTTAGTCTTAATTTTTTTTCATCGCCCTCAATATTTACTGAAAGCCCTCTCCGATGATACACTTGATAATCTATCATAGCGCGCACAGCTTAATCCATAGAAAGCTTTTTGTTATTAATCTTATTTTTTTACAAAACATAGTGGAGTCCATTGTGAAACATTTCATCTACAAAGGGTTAGGCTTTGAGCTTTTCCTCGAACTTGAAGGCAAAAAGGCGCACGTAACTGCTCAAGGTCCACTTTCCAGACTGGCAAGGCCCATATGTGAAGGATTTAACACGTATGCGTCGTTGGAGAAAGTGACCGCCGTCCGCGGAAATGATGTTGTCATATCCAGTTTAATACCTCCTGCTCCTAGCGGACCCTTCAACCGACTTATTAAAGCCCAAATAAACAATCGCCTCTTCGGCAAATACACACCTGAAAGTCTAATGATATTGACTACAAGCAAATGCCAATGCACCTGCCAACATTGTATAGCGTTCGGCATAAGAGGTGATCCAGAATTATCAACGGAAGAGCTCTGTAATGCTATAGACCAATCAATTGAACTGGGAACCTACAACGTAAGCTTTGAAGGAGGCGAACCTACACTTCGGAAAGATATCTTTGATTTGATCTCACATATCGATAAAAATAAAGCCACCAGTCATCTGATAACCAACGGCTTTCTTTTAACTCAAGCATACGTGAAAAAGTTGAAGGAGGCAGGGCTTGATTATCTCCATCTAAGCCTTGACAGCCCATACCCCAATATTCACGACAAGTTCAGAGGAATTAACGGGATTTTTGAAAAAGTTGCATCAGACGTTAAGTATGCGGTGGAAGAGGGATTGGTCGTAATAATAGAATATACCGCCGCTCCAGGAAATTCAGATATTAAAGCGCTGAATGATCTTTATCAATATTGTAGCTCTATAGGGGTGCAAGAGATTTTAATCGACGAAGTTGTTCCAGCAGGTAGATGGGCGTATCGTGAAAATGACGTATTGAAAGAAGAAGATCGGGCACGATTAGTAAAATTCCAAAACGAAGCTAACGAACTGGAAGGATCCAGAGTGTGCGGCTCCCTCATTCTCCGCGATCCCAAAATTATTGGGTGTTTTGCAGGTCGAAAATGGATGTGGCTATCCCCCACAGGTGAAGTTATGCCTTGCTTTCATGTCCCCATTTCATTTGGGAATACACGCAATCAAAGCATGAAGGATATCTGGAAGGCGATGAGGAAGCATCCTCTATTTAAAAAAGCACCAAAAAACTGCGCATGGGCTGATCCTTACTACAAGCAACATTACTTTAAGAAGATTCAAGACAGTATCAATGAAAAAAATTTACCTTATCCAATAAGCAAACTAGATGGGAGAAAGGACTAATTTGAAGGTAACCTTGCTACGGCAGCCCGGTCTGAAGATCAGCGCTGAAGTCAATAACGGGGTTGTTAACGAAGTCTGTAGTGAAGGACCCTTATCCCCCTTCGCTAAACCAGCATTAAACCTGTTCAAAGAATTTGTATGTAAAGAAAAGCCAGCATTTGCAAACAAAGACTACATTGTTTTTTCACTTTTCTTTCCACCCATTCCAAGTAAAACTTTCAGCAGAGCTATGTGGGGTGAAATAAAATCTGAATTAACAAAGCAAAGGAATCCAGGGGCAGCTACAATAGCTGTTACGCGTGCATGTGCATGCGATTGTATCTACTGCGGCTACATGGGTAGCTACGACTACGCTAATGAACTTACAAATAAAGAGCTGAAATCCATAATCGATGATGTTGTTCAAATGGGGGCTTTCAGCGTCACAATTTATGGAGGCGACCCCATCTTACGAAAAGATGTTTTCGACATCATAAAATACGTTAAATCCAAAGAATGCTGGTGCGTATTATTCACTCCCGCAGCAACCTTTACGGACGATACTGCAAAAAAATTGAAGAATGCGGGGTTAGACGCTATCTTCATAGTTCTCCACAGCAGAGATTCAAACATACATGACGGACTAGTTCAACTAAAAGGAGCGCACAGCAAAGCTGTAAATACCATCAAGGCATGCCTAAACGCCGGTCTCCTTGTCGGGGTCTCCACGTACGCAACTACGGATCGCCTCAATAACGGCGACATTGACGATTTAATACACTTCTCAGAGGAACTTGGGGTGCATGAAATTACAGTAGCAGATATCATTCCAACGGGAAAATTGCTCAGGAGAGAAGATGTCATTCTGACTGTGAAAGATAGAGAACGGTTAGTTCAACTAGAAAAAACTTACAGTTCACCAAACTCGCGAACACCTAGAGTTTCCACGACCTCTTGTATGAAAGGTCCAACAGGACTTGGTTGCATAGCTGGAAAAAGATGGGTTTACGTCAATCCACATGGCTTCGTAACCCCGTGCGCATATATTCCGTTAACATTTGGGAACGTTCGAGATGAAACGCTGCAAAAAATATGGAAACGCATAAGAAAACATAAAATCTTTTCGACTAACGTGCCCAGTTGTCTTATGCAAAATTCCGAGTTTAGAAAGAGCTATATCCAAAAAATACCCGAGGGCGTAATTTTACCCTATCCTATTTCAAAGCTTGAATCCGATGATTAAACTGGCAATATACGTGTTACTAGATTAAGAATTCTGGGATCTTTCTGCATTACTAAAAGCGCCCCAGACATACCCTTTCCAAATAGAGATTGATGTCTAGGAATTCGCTCAGAAACATCGGTATCCTGAAGGCTTTTCACAATACTATCTAGATCCTCGTCACGCATTTTCTCAATCGCCTTAAGCATATAGTATCCTAACCTATATTCCGTTAACAGTTCCTTGCGCCATCTCTGCTGGTACTTGGAAAGAAAAGGCTTTGATTGGTCATCAGCTTCAATTGATTCAGCAGCCACTTCGCCGCAAAAAATACCGCATAACATTCCATACGACAATCCTGCTTGACCAGCCGCGCCTCCAACAACCATTACTCCATCGCCGACAGTTTGGTTAGGTATTGTAGCCACAGGATCTCCTCCCGCCTGCATTTTCAAGATTTTTGCATCTCTAAATTTTTCTTTTCCATTTTTATAGACAAAATTATTAAAATAATAAATGGCAGGCCTAGGTGCATTACGTACAAATGCACCCACACTAGCCTTAGAATCTCCCTTCGGCGAAACAGTAGCTTTCCAGCCAGGCGCTACTTGACTTCCTAAGAAGTATTGGAAATAGTCCGGATATTCATTTTCCACCCCAATCATTTCCGCTTGAACAGATGACGCTATTTCATTAGGGTGAACCATAGGTCTAATTCCAGCCCACTTTGCAATATAAGATTCAATGCCGTCTGCTCCAACAATGATCTTTCCATCATAAATTTTCTTTTCACCTAATTCCCTAACAATAACACGCCTTTTTCCTAGTGAATTTTCCAGCCCAACTACCAGGGCGCCCGCTTTAATTTCAGCACCTGAATCATGAGCTAAACCTAGATAATAGAGGTCAAACGCCTGCCTATCTACAACAAAACCTGGACTATTTATAGCGAAACGAAAACCCGCCGGAGATACTATATGCATGCCTCTTACTCTGTGAACCAAATACTCATCTCGAATATTCAGCCCAGTTCGCTTAAACATTCCCGTAAAAGTAGTATCAGCAGGTTGATGGTCAACCCCTAAACGCGTTTTTCTATCTAAAAGAAGAACTCTTGCCCCGGATAACGAAGCTTTCCACGTTGCCATTATACCCGCAGGGCTAGCCCCGACAACTATGACATCATACATTACTCTTTCTTCACCTCAATCGCAACAAGCGGACAATATTTAACGCAGAGCTCACAACCGTTGCAACCCTTAATCTGCTCAACTCCCCGCTCATTGATCATAAGCGCATCTTTAGGGCATATGAGAACGCAAACACCGCAGGGAATACATTTCATTGAGTCGACAGCAATTTTTAATTCAGCACTCATAAATTCGCCTTTAGGCATTAATATGGAAATTCAATTTAAATTTAATTTAATTATCCTTAAATTTATGTTCATTTACCCAGCGAATTTATGCACCTAAACATTTCAGTAAACTCCAAGGAATGCTTCTAAAGAGTTTGATATTCACCATGTTCCGCCCATATACGACAAGTACCCTCATGCGAAACCATGCAAGGTCCATATGGATTTTCAGGCGTGCAGGTCTTCATGAACATCGTGCATTCATTAGGCTTTATTTTTCCAATAATCACTAAATGGCAGCTGCAGCCCGGCTGGATGTCTTTCGCTGGACCTACTTTAATGTCATATATTACTCTGGCATCGTAATTAGCATATTCACCCTTCAATTTATACGCTGAAGACGGTACTCTTCCAATTCCTCTCCAATTACCCCCATCAACTTCAAAGACTTCTTCAATAATTTTCTGAGCCTTAACATTCCCTTCCTCAGTTACTGAACGGGTGTACTCATTGTCAACACGGGCTGAGTTCTCCTTCAACTGTTTCATCAACATGTAAAGACTAATCATCACGTCCACAGGTTCGAAGCCAGCTATCACTGTAGGCATACTGTAAACTTCAGGAAACATTCTGAACGCCTTAACGCCGATTACCGTTGCAACATGTCCAGGGCAGATGAAGCCGTCGATTTTAAGGTCGCCTACACCAAGAAGAAGCTCCATAGCAGGAGGAATCAATCTATGTGAAACAAGAAAACTCAAGTTCTTCGGAGGGCCACTTAATATTTCAGCAGCATTAGCTGGAACGGTAGTTTCGAAACCGACAGCGAAAAACACAAAACTTTTCTCAGGATATTTCAACGCCATCTTAACTGCTTCATCAACACCGTAAACAACCCGAACATCGCCCCCCTTAGCTTTCGCATCGGCCAAAGACATGTCTGATCCCGGAACACGAAGCATATCGCCGAAAGTTGCAACAGTTACACCGTTAAGAGCAAGCCAAACAGCCTCATCAATATCCCTAGCTGGGACTACACAAACTGGACAGCCAGGCCCAGCTATTACCTCAAGATTTCTTGGAAGAAGAGTGCGCAGACCATAATGAGTAACCGCATATTCGTGAGTGCCGCATATATGACAAAACTTAACGTGAGCTGTCGAAGTTAAATCTTTTATTTTCTCAGCGATCGCATTAGTTAAGGCGGGATCCCGGTAATCACTTAACTTCATGGATTTGTATCTCACATAAATGAATTTAATGATTGTTATGTTTTTTCTAAATATCCGAAAAGATGTATTGCAAATGATGATAAGCATTAAATACCTTAAAGTGACAAAAAATGACAAACGTTATCCAATTTTCAGAATTGTTGGAGGAAAAATAGGGTATGAAAATAAAAAGACGTGACTTCATAAAGCTAGCAGGAGTAATCGGCGCAGCAGCAACAATCGAGCTATACAAACCAGAGATAAAGGAAGTATTCGCAGCAGCAGCAACTGACTATTGGCACATATGCTGGCTACATGGAGCAGCGTGCAGTGGGTGTACTGTCTCTTTCGCTCAAGCAGTCAACCCAGACGTAGTGCAACTGCTCACAGAAATAATAGTCGGCAACGACACTACAATGGTAGGCAACCAACCATTAGGCATAAGGCTGCCCGACTACCAAGAAACGTTACATCCTGCATCAGGCTCATTACTAGAGTACCTAAAGGATACTGTCTGGGCGAACGCTACACCTGGAAAACGAATTCTAATAGTTGAAGGAGCAATGCAGGATCCTGGATATACTACAGTAGCCGGAAAAGATTTCAGGGATATTGTAGTAGCCGCTGTAAAAACTCTAGGTTCCTCTGATGTCTTAATTTCATTTGGAAACTGCGGCTCATTTGGAGGAGTGCCAGGCGAATATTCTCCCCTCTCATATTCTACAGTCGCTAACAACGTGACAGGCGCTATCGGGCTGCAAAAATTCCTAGATCAACAGGGTCTAACTAATGTCGGCATAGCTGGAAAAGCAATAGTTGCAGGCGCCACATGCCCAGGTCATCCAGATCACCTTATATTAACCTTAGCTGACCTCATTCAGGGCATTGTGCCCACTCTAGATGAATACGGTAGACCTGAAGCATTCTATCAATATCTTATGCATGACAATAGGTGCCCATTCCGACCATACTATGATCATGGGCAGTTCGCGCTTAAACCTGGAGAAGAAGGATGCCGATACAAACTCGGCTGCAAAGGTCCAGTGACTTACACAGATTGCGCTATTAGACTGTGGAATGACCATGTTAGCTACTGTGTGGAGCCAGGCGCGCCTTGCATTGGCTGCGCTCAACCAACATTCCCCGACATTCCGGGAAACCAAGGCGCACTTTACGGTGAACTTCCAAATCTGCCAGTATTATTAGGATATTCAGCTAAAGACTGGGGTGAAGCTCTAGTAATCGCTAGCGCAGTTGGAGTTGCAGCTCACTTAGTAATTAGGACTGTAAGAAAACCGAAGCAGGAGGAAATGTAAAAATGGTAACAGTAACAATTGATCCGATAACTAGGATTGAGGGGCACCTTAAGATACAGATGAATCTGGAAAACGTATCTGGAACAGGTGCTGTAAATCCATGGCAGCGAGTACAAGTTGTTGACTCAACTGGTAAAAATGGAGGAGCATACAGCACAGGCACAATGTTCAGAGGATTCGAAATTTTCCTTAATGGAAGAGATCCGCGAGATGCATGGATGATCGCTCAGAGAATATGCGGCGTCTGCCCAGCTCCACATGGTCAGACATCCATATTAGCCCTAGACCAAGCGTTCGGCGTGGAAGACAGTTTACCAACTGCAGCTGTTTTAATTCGAAACATCCTACACGGTGCATACTACTTGTATGATCACGTACTTCACTTCTACATACTCATGGGACCGGAACTAGGTGTACTCGCCAAATACCCGCCAATGGTGCCACCTGCACTCGGTACTCTTGGTATATCAAGCATAAACCTAGGATCGAGCTACGCAGCAGCGGTCCAGATCCAAAGACTCGCCAGTGAAATTGTAGCAATTTGGGGAGGAAAATTTCCGCACCATATGACGGAATATCCAGGAGGTATTAGCGCCCAACCAACACTTGATAAAATAGCGGCCACATACGCCCGAATGGTTAATCTATGGGAATTTGTAGCAACAACCATGCAGGCCGACTTTAACGCAGTAGTTGCTCAAAACAGCACTATAGCCAGCGCAATAGACAGTCTTATCGGCGCATCTGTTGGATTAGACAAAATCGGTCAAGGAACCGGGAACTTCTTATCATACGGTTGCTTCCCTGATTATCAAAATTACGCTGACTGGATTGACCCTAAGAACGGAAGAAAGAATTCACTCGCATGGAGTGGTGCCTGGCAAAGCGGTGATACTGCTCCAAAGCAAACACTATTTGACCCAACTCTGGTTTTAGAGGATGTAGGATATTCATGGTACAGCAGTGGAAGTGAATTAAATCCAACAGTAGGCGAAACAGTTCCTATACAACCTGCAAATCAGTCATCCCAAAAACCCGCAGCTTACTCATGGTTAAAGGCTCCACGCTACAACAATAAAGTATACGAAGTAGGACCGCTTGCACGAATGATTAACACATGGGGACTGACGTGGAAGGACCCTGTCGCCTTCAGCACAATTAATCCAGCAACCGGATTAGATGTTTCTCCAGGTAAAACTGGAAGTGTTTCATGGACCGTACTGAATCCTAACGGTTCAGTGGTTGATAGAGTTGCGGGAAGAGTTTTCTTCAGCTTAGCAGTTGCCAACAAAATGTTCGAGTGGATAGCTGCCCTAAAATCCTACATGAACAGTCCTATTGTTAACTATGTAGATGTCCCCACAACAGGTTCAGGGCTTGGATTATGGGATGCTCCACGCGGTGCATTATTACACTATTTGGAAATCAGCGGCAAGAAGATCAGCAGATACCAATGCGTTGTACCCGGCACCTGGCTCTTTTCACCAAGAGATGACCAGGGTAGACTGGGCATAGCTGAATATGCACTATCCTGCGGAACCACATGGCTGCCTAAAAACTTGAGAGTTTCAGACGTAGCCAACGCCATATACCCAACTGCAAACGTTAATCTCTCAGCGTGGGGTGTTGCTGCACCGCAAAAGTGGGGTGACTCATTAGGAATCGCGCTGGCGCCGCATCATCTAACAGACCTTAACATGGAGCCTGCACCTGTTACCGCTGGTGTCGACAGTTATAATACTTCCTTAGCCTTGGCCATCATCAGGTCATTCGATCCATGCCTCGCATGCGCTGTCCACATAATAACACCCGAAGGAAAAAGACTGATAACAAAACTTTAGTGCTGTAAATGGCGGAGAGGATGAAAAATGGTTGAAGGAGTAACCGTCCAACGCCATACCCTTGCTTTACGTATTATTCACTGGGTGAACTTCGCAGCTATGGTACTGCTGCTCATAACCGGCTTTGAAATCAGCGGCTTATACGAGTTGGGCGGGAAAAACGTACTCGGATTCTTCAACAACGTACATGAGCTGCATGTTTGGATAGGCGGATTCTGGCTTGCCGCAGTAATCATAAACATATACTACCTCAGTATAACCGGCGCAATCCAATGGGAAATCCCAAACATATGGGGTATCAAATATCTTTATGCGGAAACAATGGCGTGGCTAGGATTTAGGTCGGGACCAGGAGAACCTATCAAATATGATGTTGACAAGAAAAAATTCATACGGAAAGTTGATCCAGGCGTATGGATTGATTTCTGGGGATTTGCTATCCTAACTCTGCTTATCGGTCTAACAGGAGTCATGCAGGGCTTCCCAGACTTCCTAACAAAAGTTGGCTTCCACTTTCTATACACTTGGATTGGTTGGCTAGGTTCAATTTTCGGCGTAAACGACCCGATGATAGCCACTAGAATACTTCACTTGTTCCTCGCTTACCTATTCGTAGCATTGATAATACTGCATGTCTACTCGATGGCTATACTGCACTACCTGTCACCAATGGTAACCGGCAAACATAAGTTGAATGCAGAAGAGATAGTGAAGGCGTAAAGCCGCTTAATCTCCTTAATTCTTCAAACTTTGGTACTGTACAGCATTCATTTTCTTAATCCTGTTTACTGGATTACAGGATAAGAAGGCTATTAGAATAAATTAAGGGATTAATTAAGTCAATAAACAGAAAACAATTTGATAAAAATTATTTAAATATAACTTTATCAACAAGGTCATTTTCCTTCAAGTCAATGAAAAATAAGAGGATACAGTTGGCTAAAAATGGAATAAATGTTGGAATCATCGGAGTGGGGAACTGTTCCTCAGCATTAATTCAAGGAGTACACTACTATCAGAATGCTAAGGAGAATCAAACTGTACCAGGATTGCTACGCACTAAATTCGGCGAATACCACATCAGGGATATAAAATTCGTTGCAGCATTCGACATTGATTCGCGAAAAGTAGGAAAAGATCTCGGAGACGCTATTTACAGTCCACCAAACAATACTCGAGTCTTCTGCAAAGTTCCAGAACTCGGAGTCCAAGTTATGCAAGGGCAGATCATGGACAGTATAGGAAAATACGTAAAACCAATCGTAAAAGTCGATAAGAAAAATAGGGCAGCAGATGTTGCAGCTATCCTTCGCGAAACAGAGGTTGACGTAGTCTTAAACTATTTGCCTGTGGGAAGCGAACAGGCAACTCGTTGGTACGCTCAACAGGCAATCGACGCCGGATGCGCATTTTTGAATTGTATGCCTGTTTTCATAGCTTCCGATAAAGATTGGCAGGAAAAATTTCAGAAAGCAAAACTGCCAGTAATTGGCGACGATGTCATGGGGCAGATCGGCGCAACTGTCTTGCATAAGTCAATCGTTAAAATGCTGGTTGAACGCGGCGTAAGAATAGGTGAAAGCTACCAACTAAACATAGGCGGCGACACCGATTTTCTAAATATGCTTGAACAAACACGGTTAGTTTCAAAAAGAATAAGTAAAACCAGCGCCGTGAAAGCAATGGTTCCCTACACGATTCCGCTACATATAGGACCGAGCGATTTTGTAGATTTTCTTGAAAATAAAAAAATATGTTACATTTCCATTGAAGGCAAATACTTCGGAGACACTCCTTGTACAATCGATGTTAAGTTAGACGTTTGGGACTCACCGAACAGCGGCGGCGTAGTTATTGATGCAATAAGAGCCGCGAAAATAGGGCTAGATAGGAAAATTTCAGGCCCATTAACAAGCATATCTGCATACGCATTCAAGCATCCGCCAGTTCAGGCACCATACGAAGTGGCAAAGAGATGGGTGGACGAATTCATTAAAGGCAAAAGAGAACGATAGAGAGACGTAAGCCGTTACTCTAAACAGGGTTAAATAACGCACAAAACAAAAATCGTGAGTTTTTTAATCCTGCCGCCATACCTCTTTCTTAACCAAGTCCCTGACAGCTGCCCTTATGGCCGCGCTTCTACTGTTATACATACCCGCTCTCACAAGCTGATCTAAGCCGTCAATTAAAGCGTCAGGGAGCTTAACTGTGACTAATTTCATAACCAAACCTATCACGCTCCGTATTTTTAATGTAATACGATTTAAATACCACTTTTTCTTGCTACTTAAACCTTAATGAATCTTTCCAGAGACTCGAAATATCCTTAGCCGAACTTAGCAACCCAATGTGGTCTGGCAAAATTGTAACATTAGGCCTAATCTCATCTACTTAGGAACATTGCAGCTTTTTTCTCAGAAATCATTCGGTCTTCGAACATTTGACTTCTAACTTTAACTTCAGTTAATCTAGAACACTATTAATTCACATTAATCTTATTGTAAAGTGGATTCGTAGGTTAACGAAAAACATTAAAAGTGAGCGAAGTTTTAACCACTCAATTATTACTATTTGTGATAAAAATGGACACGATTAAAGAAACTCAAAGCATATGCCCCGAATGCTTAACAGTAATTAAAGCGACCATCTACAAAGAAAACGGGCAAGTCCTAATAAAGAAAACATGTCCCACGCACGGAAGCTTCCAAGACCTCTACTGGTCAGACTATGACGAATACATGAGAGCGGAAAAATTTAGACATGAAGGAGATGGACTATACAACCCAAGAACTAAAACAGTGTTGGGCTGCCCATATGACTGCGGGATTTGTCCTAACCATAAAACGCATACAGTATTAGCTATAATTGACATAACTAACCGCTGCAATCTCAGATGTCCAATCTGTTTCGCGAATGCGGCTGCAGCTGGATACGTGTATGAACCTAGCAAGCAGCAAATCCGCGGAGTTCTTGAAAATTTTTATAAAAATGAACCTGTTAAGCCTCCTGCGCTTCAGTTTTCGGGGGGAGAACCCACAATTCGGGAAGACCTGCCTGAACTTGTCAGAATGGCGAAAGAAGTTGGTTTTTCCCATGTTGAAGTCAACTCGAATGGGATTCGACTGGCTGAAAGTGTTGAATTTTGTAAAGAACTGCTAGATGCTGGAGTAAGTACAATTTACCTTCAATTCGACGGAGTAACCCCAAATGTATACAGCGCCACTCGGGGACGAGATCTTCTAAAAACAAAATTACAGGCTATCGAAAACTGCAGAAAAGCGGGATTAGACAGCATGGTTCTCGTTCCGACCATAGTTAAAGGCGTTAATGATAACCAACTCGGAGACATAATAAAATTCGCTGTTGAAAACGCTGACATAATCCGAGCAGTAAACTTTCAACCAGTATCCATAACTGGCCGCGTCGACTACGATAAAAGAAAAGAAATGCGCATAACAATACCCGACTGCATAAAACTAATAGAAGAACAAACCGGCGGACAGATAAAGACCTCAGACTTCTACACGGTGCCGTTCGTTACACCAATCTCGCAGGCAATAGGCGCATTAAAAGGCAAACGCTACGTAGAATTCACAGTACACCCGCACTGCGGAATGGCGACATACATATTTCCAAACAACGGAAAATACGTTCCAATAGGCAGATACATCGAAATAGAAAAATTCGTAAAAACAATGGAGAAAGTTTACCAGGACGTAAAGAAAGGCCGAAAACGCAGAGCACAACTTCGTCTACTAGGAGGGACACGCCACATAAAATGGTCAATGCTACGCCCATTTGTAACCGGCATACTTATGGAAGGATCCTACGAAGCACTAGGCAACCTACACAAAAAAATGATAATGATAGGAATGATGCATTTTATGGACCCATATAACTTCGACTTAGAACGTGTACAAAGATGCGCAATTCACTACGGCCTCCCTGACGGAAGAATAATCCCATTCTGCTCATACAATTCGTTGCACAGGAAAAATGTTGAGAGGAATTTTGCTGTTTCTTTAGACCAGTGGCAAAGGCAGCAATCCGCGTTTAAAACAGATCCCCATACTCCTACGGTTTAAGAGCTAGCGGACTTAGCTAACTCCTCTTGGGTTTTTTGTAGATGAACAATTGTGTGATGGTTAGAACATATAAGAACTATTTTTGGCTTAATATCGTATTTTAACCAATCCCTAAATTCCTTACTCATTATAAAACTACTTCTCTCCTTTTTTCCCTCTAGATGATGTGGTTCAAGCACATCGAGGTTACGCTCCTCACAGCCTGGAAACATACATTTCCCGCCATACTCAATTTTAAACCTTTTAAACTCTTCTCGAAGTTTTTTACGGTAAATTCTCTGGCGTTCATTCTCCCGCTCTTTATGTTTTCTCCTCCACTCTCTCTTAATCTCTAAGAGTCTAGCCTTATGCTCAGTGTCAGAGTAATATTCCCTATGCTTTGCAATAATGCGCTCACGATTTTTTTGGTAGTAGATCCGATTCCTTGCAAGCTGTTTATCGCGATTCCTCCGATATGCCTCCCTTTTTCGTGCATTTTCTTTTTCCCTATTCTTTAGATGGTATTGCCTATCGTATTCTCTTTCATGTTCTTTATGCTCTTGGTAGTAATTCTTATTGTATTCACTTTTTTCAGCTCTATGTTTTCGGTCATATTCTTTCTTATACTCTTGTCTCTTCCGGTTGCCAACTTCATCGGGGATTAAAATTTCTTTAGCCTCATTATTAGACATATTTCCAGTTGCTTTAGACTTATCAAATGAAATA
>CAYYPV010000007.1:0-1690 GCA_964473665.1 uncultured Candidatus Bathyarchaeia archaeon | reverse complement strand
TAGTTAAAAAGCCCACAAAATCATATGTAGCCAACTGTATAGCCATCGTAAGAGAAAGCACATTTAAAACAATGTTCTTCAAACGTGAGGTTCTGAATAAAATCGGATTATTAGATCCACGATTCATTTTATGTGATGATTTAGAAATTCTTCAAAGAGCCCTGCGTAGCGGATACAAAGTCGGCGCCATTAGCAATGGTTACATTGTACATGATGAAGATGTGGGCTTTAATAATGTAATACGGAAAACCATTCTTTCTAGACGACCCTTTCGACTGTTAAAACGCACTTATGGAGCAGATAGTTTCAGTCGCATAGTAAGAGCCAACTTTCATAGAAAAAGGATTTTAAAAGAGGTTTCTAGACAACCCAAATACCTTCCAGGCGTCCTGTTGTTAATGTCTACCCGGTTTATTTTAAGGAGAATTCCATGATGAATGATTGCTCAGTGATCATAATTGCCCGTAATTCCAGCCGTACAATTAAAGAATGTATTAACTCACTTAAGTCCCAAAGTTTACCTCCATCAGAAATTTTAGTTGTGGACAATGGTTCAACTGACTTAACATCAGAAATAGCTCTGAAGACTGGCGCTACCGTAGTTAGCGAGCCTATCCCTGGCAGAGGAAGAGCTAGAAACAGGGGGATAATGTCGGCTCGAAGCAAGATGGTTGCATTCATAGATTCTGACGCTACAGCAGACAAAGATTGGTTAAAACATCTAGTGGCGCACATTACGGAGAGGAATGTAGCTGGAGTTAATAGTAACATATACGCAAGTAATGCAGATAGGCTAATTCCAAGGTTAATTGACCTAATTTTACGTGATAAGCCGCCTCACGGAACTGGATGCGTACTTTATCGAAGAGATGTTCTGCATGAGGTTGGAATGTACAATGAAAGTCTACGTGCAGCAGAGGATGTTGAAATAGCTTGGAGAATAATTCGTAAGGGATACAAAATAGAGTTTGAACCAAAAGCAATAGTTTACCATAGACACCCTGAAACATTAGGTAAGTTTTTGTATCAACAATATGATTTTGGCAGATGGTCTTTAATAGCAAGGAAACTTTCAGGTGAACCTGCACTAAAATCTAAGCTTCTAATCATCTTATCGCCTCTAACCTTTTTTAAACATTTAACTAAGTTAAGGGAACACCCGCTACTACCTTTCCTATTAACAGCTTCTTCAATGGCTTATGCAGCAGGTACACTTAGGGGTATAACTAGTAAGTAACTTTAAGTGAGGAAGCCCCAATGAAGGTTGGTTTAATTTATAGGAATATCGCTGTCACAGGGAGCGGTTTAGCTGGAGGGGGCGATGTATTTGTGGTTTATCTTTTGAAGGCGCTAAAAGAAAATGGGCATAAAGTAGTTTTATTGACAACTCAACCGACTAACTGGAATACGATTAAGAAGGATTTGGGGTGGGTCTACAAGCCTGATGAGGAAGGGAAATGTTTCGCTTTACCCGACTTCGAAGGTATGAAGCTTTATAGGCAATTCCTGCCAGCGCCTTATATTAATTCTTTAAAAAAAAATTGCGATATTACGTTTAATGCTTACGGAAACAACCCTTTCTGGAACACCAATTTAATCTACATGCATACTCCAGTAACAAAGCAAGAACTAGAAGCTAAATACAGCAGAAATTTGTTCACACGGTCCTATTTTGCCTTATACAAGTATT
>CAYYPV010000006.1:0-14714 GCA_964473665.1 uncultured Candidatus Bathyarchaeia archaeon | reverse complement strand
TTCGGGATTTCCAGCACTTCCATTCGCTTTCCGTCAGGTGTGCATCCAGAGTATAGTAATCCATTTTTTTGTAAAATATCCCAGTAATCAGGATTAACTTCATAGCGGTGGCGGTGTCTCTCGTAGATAGTGTCTGCTTTGTAGAGCTTATGCGCGAGTGTACCGGGTTTAATTGAGACTGGATAGGCTCCCAGCCGCATCGTGGCGCCTTTATATTCGACTCCTTTTTGCTCTGGGAGAAAATCAATTACTGGATGGCGTGTTTCAGGGTTTATTTCAGTGCTATTAGCATCTTTAAATCCGCAGACATTTCGGGCGAACTCAACTGTTGCTAACTGAAAGCCGAAGCATATTCCTAGAAATGGTATATTATGTGTTCTAGCGTAATTTATAGCGTTAATTTTTCCTTCAGTTGCGCGTGTGCCGAAACCGCCGGGAACCAAAATACCGTCATATTCTCGCAAGGTTTCTATCTTTGTAGGATCTTCCTCGAAGGCTTCTGTTTCCATCCACTCTATCAGCACTCTAGTCCCGCAAGCTGCACCTGCATGCCTTAAAGCTTCATTTATACTCACATATGAATCTGCCAGTTTGGCGTATTTACCGCAGATCGCTATCTTAACTTCATTCTGAGCATCTAAGAAGGTTTTAACAATTTGATACCATTCAGCCCAATCGGGTTTCCTTTTCGGAAGACTAAGCCTTTCAGAAATAAAGTCGCCCATACCCTGTTCATCAAGAATTAATGGCACCTCATAAATTGAGCGCAGGTTAGGTGAACAGAAGACCGCTCTCTCTTCAACACTCCCGAATAATGCTATCTTTTTCCTAGGCTCTCCTGAAAGTGGTTCACGTGATCGAGCTACAATTATGTCTGGCTGAATCCCGATTCTGCGTAACTCTTGAATGCTGTGCTGTATCGGTTTAGTTTTAAATTCGCCAGTTACGTCCAGATGAGGAATTAATCCTACGTGAACAAAAAGCGTGTTAACATATCCTTCTTCAAGACGTAGATGTCGTATAGCTTCGAGGAACGGTAAACTTTCTATGTCGCCAACGGTTCCGCCGACCTCAACAAAAACTATGTCGACTTTGCTCCGCTCTGCAACTTTTCGAATCCTATTTTTAATCTCATCTGTGATATGAGGAATAATTTGTACACATTGACCTAGATAGTCTCCTTTGCGTTCTTTATCGATAACTGCGGAGTAAACCTGACCCGTAGTAATATTATGGTCGCGCGAAAGGTTAATGTCGAGAAACCGCTCATAATGCCCTAAGTCAAGATCGGCTTCACTGCCGTCCTCAGTTACGTAGACTTCTCCATGCATATACGGATTCATTGTTCCAGAATCATAGTTCAGATAAGGATCAATTTTAATTGAGGTAATGGTGAAGCCTCGCACTTGAAGAAGCTTCCCGATGGAAGCCATTGCGATGCCTTTTCCTACGCTACTCAAAACGCCGCCTGTTATGAATATGTATTTAGACAATTAGAACCCCTTCTAGCACTAAACGAACATCTTTTCGTTCACCAACTAACTTAATAACATTAGGCTTAATAGCCTTCTACAGCCCTTAGACGGCGCCGTTTTTTGTGTAAAAGCTTACTCTTGTATAGGCTACTCTTACAGCGGTGGCTCGACTGCGCTTTTGTTAGGATTAGCTGCCGAAAGTAAACTGTAATAATTTATTATGATAGATTATAGATTAGTTTATAACCTCAATTTATTCATGAAATAAATTACTAAACGGTGTTCTTCTATGTCAAAACCAGATAAATTGAGTAGAGAAAATAATAACTCTCAATCCGATACTTTAAGCGAAGCTCAGATTGCTGTTTATTGGAAAGAGGAATCACTGATTAACCCCCCGAGAAAATTTATCGAACAAGCGAACATGGCTGACCCAAGTATATTTGAACGTTTCAAGGAGAAAAATTATCCTGAGTGCTTCAAAGAGTACGCTGACCTACTCACTTGGGACAAACATTGGCAAACAACCTTGGATACAAGTGATCCACCTTTCTGGAAGTGGTTTGTAGGCGGAAAACTTAATGCAAGCTACAACTGCGTTGATAGGCATCTAGCTAAGTATAGGAATAAGGCAGCTATAATATGGGTGCCCGAACCTGAAGGAGAACCCGACGATATCGTAACTTACCAAGAACTCTACAACAGAGTCAACGAGTTCGCGCTAGTTCTTAGAGACTTTGCCGGCATGAAGACCGGTGACAGAGTTACGTTCCATTTACCTATGATAACAGCTCTTCCAGTATCTATGCTTGCAGCCGCTAGACTAGGTATTATTCACAATCAAGTGTTTGGAGGATTCAGCGCCAAGGCTTGTGCGGATAGAATTGCTGATTCCGGTAGCCATGTCCTGGTCACCTGTGATGGATATTACCGAAATGGCCAACTAATTGACAAGAAGGCGGATGCAGACTTAACCGTGGATGAGGCGAATAAGCTTGGAATAAATGTGGATAAAGTTCTGGTTTGGAGACGCCACCCAGGCAAGTACATTTCCAAGTCCGAAATGGTGCCAGGAAGGGACTTCTTCGTTGACGAAGTTATCAAACAATTCCGAGGGAAGCATGTAAATCCAGTCTCGATGGATGCGGAGGCACCTCTATTCCTTATGTATACAAGCGGCTCGACTGGACGTCCCAAGGGTTGCCAACATAGGACGGGCGGCTACCTTGCCTATGTCGCTGGAACGTCAAAGTATGTTCAGGATATACATCCTGAAGACACGTATTGGTGCTTCGCAGATATCGGATGGATTACTGGTCACTCCTACATTGTCTACGGACCACTCGCAGTAGCTGCTACATCGATAATGTATGAGGGAGTTCCGACATATCCTGACCCTGGACGACTTTGGAGAATATCGGAGCGGCTTGGTGTCAACATCTTTCACACTGCACCCACCACTATACGCATGCTGAGAAAGGCTGGCCCTGAAGAGCCGAAAAAATATAATTATCATTTCAAAAACATGACTACGGTAGGTGAACCGATAGAGCCTGATGTCTGGCGATGGTACTACCACGAAATCGGTAAAGATGAGGCGGTTATAACAGATACTTGGTGGCAGACTGAAACTGGAGGATTCCTATGCAGTACACTTCCTGCGTTACAGCCGATGAAACCTGGAAGCGCTGGCCCAGGCATGCCCGGAATTTATCCCATAGTATATGATGAAGATGGGCGTGAAGTGAAGCCTGGCGAAGATAAAGCAGGCAACATATGTATTCGGAATCCATGGCCAGGGATTATGCAGACTATCTGGGGTGATCATGAAAGGTTCATCGCGGTATATTACGCGAAGTACAATAAGGATAGGAAGAGCAAAGACTGGCATGACTGGCCCTACTTCGCGGGCGATGGAGCAGTGCCTGCAGCTGATGGATACTTCAGAATTCTTGGGCGGGTGGACGACGTTATAAAGGTGGCTGGGCACAGGCTTGGGACTAAGGAGCTTGAAAACGCTGCGATAACAACGCTGGAGGTTGCAGAGGCTGCAGCTGTACCGCTAGTCGACGAGCTGCGGGGACACGTACCAGTCATCTATGCTTCGCTAAAGCCTGGTTTCAGTCCGAGCAAAGAACTGGAAGAAAGAATAATGAAGAACATAGCGCAGGAGCTTGGACCTATAGCTAGACCAAAATACGTTTACATTGTCCCAGACCTGCCGAAGACGCGCTCAGGCAAGATTATGCGCCGTGTTTTGGCGTCGATTTCAAACAAGAAGGATTACGGTGACGTGACAACCTTAGCAAATCCAGACATTGTAGAAACAATTCGCAAGATGGTACAGGTATAAGAAGAATTGTAAAAAACACTGATGCCTTAGAGAAGTTGTAGAAGCGCCTAATGAATAGGTGGACTATGCGGCGTAGAGGTCAGTGAGTGTGGAAATCGGAGATAAGTTGTTCTGAATTTGAATGTAAGATTCTTTCCAGAATTTCAATGTTTTCGGCATCAGTGTAATTCTGCATTGATAAAGCTTCAAGTAAGTTGATGATGCTGCTTCCTTGAGTTATAAATGGAGCGTCGGAGCCGAATAGGACTTTTTCAACTTTAGTTCTTGCTATAACATGGGCAATTTTGATCGTGTTTAACCCTGAAATGTCGACGTATACGTTTTGAAATTTATTAGCTATGTTGCTTGCTGTTTCATCACCGCTACCTGCATGGGCGATAATTAGTTTAACTTCAGGCACGTTCCTTAGAACGCTGACGGCTCTCCCAATAAGCTCAACTGAAGATTCTCCAGCATGTAGAACTACTGGAATATCAAGTGATACGCATGTTTCGAAAATTTGCCTATAGATTTCTTTATATTCAGGAATTTTTTGTGGGGCTACTGCATGTTTATTCCCATTTTCTTTAATCTTCACAGTATATCCGTCTGGAGCTATGCCTTCATTGCCTGAATGAATTTTAATACCTCTTGCGCCAATTTTGACCATTCTCTTCAGTAGAGTTATCGCTTTCTCTTTGTCGGCTGGGTCAATTCTCGCAAAAGGTATGAGGGCTGTTTCGCCTATTTTTTCGTTAAATTGTTTCGACATTTCAATTATCATTAAGTTTGCATTTTCGTATGAAATGCCTTGATATCTATCGTTTAATGATCCTAACGGAAATACTACTGTTTTTGCTATCAGCCATCTATTCATCTCATTTAGGCATTCTTCAAATGAAAAATGAAGAAGGGGCCTCGCCGAGATTAACCACTTGAACTTTTTATCGGCATCCGGCGGATATCCTATGTGCACGTGACAGTCTATTACTGTGAAATTCTCCTTTTTCTCTTTGATTTTATTGAATAGATCTAAGTATGGACTGTTAACTTTAAGCACTGGAGCACCACCGATCAGCTGATGTGCACATTTTATTCTTAGAACCGAACATTTACCTTTCTTAGGTCGAGGACAAATATAGAGTTAAAGATTTCAGCAAATAGTATATCTATTTAATTGACATGAGAGAAAAATCGGGTGTCACACACAACTGTGATATTAGGCTGGCTAAATCTTATCTTAATAAATGAGAGACTATTTTCTTAGTGTGGGAAAAAATTATGCCTGTTGTTGTCACTACTGGCGGTTGGTGGGGAGATGAAGGAAAAGGAAAAATAGTCTCCTATATGGCTTTGAAAGACAAGATTAATGTGGCGGTTAGAGTCGGCTCTGTTAACGCAGGCCATACAGTGGTTTTTAACAATAGAAAATACAAGCTACGTTTGGTTCCGTGTGCATTTGTTTATAACAAATGTAGATTATTCATCGGCCCAGGAGCAAATGTCAATCCTGAGGTTTTTTTTAGTGAAATTGAGAATATGGACGTTAAAGATAGAGTTTGGGTTGATTATCAGAGCTCCATAATTGAGAAGGAGCATATTGAACGTGATAAGGGATCGGAACTTTTAGCGAAAAAAATTGGTACAACGGGCCAAGGAGTTGGACCTGCTGTTGAGGACAGAGTTAAAAGGGTGGCGAAAATGGCGCGTGAAATTCCTAGTTTGAAACCTTATTTGAGCGATGTCACGCTTGAGGTTAACAAAGCGATTGCTCGTGGCGATAAGGTTCTGCTAGAAGGGACGCAGGGTTTTTATCTTTCACTTTATCATGGAACCTACCCGTACGTAACGAGCAGGGATACTTCAAGCGCTAGTGTTTGTGGTGAGGCGGGTGTGCCTCCGACGAAGATTGATGATGTGCTGCTTGTTTTCAAGGCTTATGTTACAAGAGTTGGCGGAGGTCCACTGCCCGGGGAGTTGCCGGAGGAAGAAGCTAGAAAGCGTGGTTGGGTTGAAATAGCGACTGTTACCGGACGGATGCGTAGAGCGGCGCCTTTCAATTATGAGCTTGCAAGGAGAGCGGCTATAGTTAACGGTGCAACTCAGCTCGCCATAACAAAGATTGATGTTTTGTTTCCAGAATGCACAGGAGTGAAACGGTTTGACAAATTGTCGAGAAGAGCTGTGAGTTTCATTAAGAAGATTGAAAGAGAAGTTAAGGTACCTGTAAAAATCATCAGTACAGGGCCTTCGACTATGGATACAGTTGATCGGCGGGAAGAGGGTACTTAATTTACTGGCTAAAGCTGGATTTTTTGAAGAACCTCTGAATGCTAATGTGAAAAACCCTAATCATTTTTGAGTGACTACGCAATATTTATTACGTCTTCTCTCAGCATAGGCTTTATACCAGGTTTTGAAACTATGACGTCGGAAACATTACAGTTAAAGAAACCGTCAGTTAAAATTACGCTAATAATCGTCTTGGCAGCTCTCTCGATTATTATGGAGGCTTTGCCACCTCTGTTTGCAACGCCATGGTCTATGCGGATTGACTTAGTTGCGGTGCCTTGGGTTATTTGCTGGATTCTACTGGGATTTACCGCAGCAATTATTTGTTCAGCAATTACGCTACCTATCGTAGCAATTATTGGACCGTTTGCAGGTGGTCCGGTCGGTGCAGTTATGAAGTTTGTAGCTAGTGTGTGGATGTTTAGCATACCAGCACTTTTTGTTTTTCTGATGCGTAGAGAAAGGCGTTCTTTCATCGAAACTAAATGGCTTTTTGCGATATCCGCATTTTTTGCGATTATCGTTAGAGACGTAGTTACGATTTTATTCAACTTTTACTTTGCATTTCCAGTTTTTTTCAACTTTTCAGCTGTAGAAGTATTCAGTAATTCTAATTACCTCAGCCCGATTAGCCATTTGTTAGGAGTTATTGGACTATCAGCATTCATAGTTGAAATCGGGTTCTGGAATTCCATCCAAGGCGTGATAGACATATTTGCATCTTGGGCTCTCGGATTGGCTGTGCTACGAAGGTTTTATCCGAAGCGAAGTAAAGATAGTTAGTTGTGATTCCTATGTCTGAGTATCGTATTGATGTATCAAAGCTGAAGAGCGAGGATTCTGAAAAGGTTGATCAACTGAAGAAGTTTTTGGAAGATAGAATCGGTGGAAGTGTAGAGGTTGCTGATAATGAGTTTATTTTTAAGTCGAAGGAGAAAATTGCGATAAATAGAAGTTATTTGCGTGTATCTCTCCGGAAGTTTCTACATCAAGCTGACTTGGAAACAGATTTCCGGATAATTTCAGGTGGAAAAAACTCATTCATATTGAAGGATAAGAAAAGATACGGCGAGTAGCTTCTAGGCTTCTTTTTTCTTCTGAGCTCTCAGAAAATCCTGCGCAACTAGTACGTAACGTCGTGCAATCCAAGCTTTTTGGTAGGCATTGTCAGAATTATTGTTAACTGTTTTTTTAGCTTCTGTAAGTAGATCTTCAGCCGCAGTAAGTGATTGTCCCACATCGACATTTTTTGTTATATGCTCGGTTTTCCACGAAGATCCTTCAGAATTTTTTGTTAGTGACAATAGGAATAAAGCATACTCTATTTCAGAAGCTGCTTGCCATATAGGCTGCTCCACATCGCCACTTCTGCTGACTAGAAGTTTTATAGCGGTTTCAAGATTTGAAACAGCTACTTCCAGAGCTTTAATCACCCGTTTTTGTCTTTCCATGAAGTTATTCCACAACGTTTAGGAGTATTTAATTCTATAGCTCTGAACGCTATTACGCAACTAATTACTAACTCAAACCTAAAATTGTTACGCTGAAAATATGTGATGACGGCTTAAAGATTCGAAAACTGTCAAAAAATTACGTTTCATACCACTATTTTGATAAAAAAGAGTTATAAGGTAAAATCGTTTAAAATCTCTAGTTAAAGCGTAAAGGAGGGCGTCATAGAATTTGAATGATAGAGTTTTGGGCGCGCTATTGACTATTGCGAGCATTGTTATCCTAGTGGTTTGGCTATACTGGCTATTCTTCTTGCCTTCAATACAGTTCTGGGCAGTAGCTCTTCCAGTGATAATCGGCGTAGTTGTATTAGCTTTCATCGGTATGTGGATCGGTTGGACCATGGCTACTACACCACCGCCAACACCAATAGAGGAAACACCGGTTACTCCTGAAGAAAAGAAGCCAGAGAAAACTGAGGAAAAGAAGCCTGCGAAAGCGTAAGCTCAGTTCAGCGCTCATAAATTACTGAACTTTTTCCATATGTTTTTTTAATTCTGACGATGTGCTCAGCCTTTTCTGCGAATTCTTCGCTATGGGTAACTGTGATTATCTGTTCAATGTTTTTTAGATTGGATATGGCGTCTGCAAGTCTATCTATGGAGCCGTCTTCAGGGCCAAGGCTCTCAGTTGGTTCGTCAAGAATGAGGAAGTCTAGTGTGCGGCCTCTTGCACCCATTATGAGCTGCCCTAACCCAATTTTATATGAAAAGGCAAGTATCGTTCGCTCTCCGCCTGAGAGCAGAGATGCATCCCTCCAATGTTCGGCTTCTCGCAGGGTGGGGGTATAGTTTTCATCTATTCCAACAGTATACTGTTTCTCAGTTCCAGCTTCCATTTTATCCATAACTTGCTGAACATAGTAGATAAGTCCACTTACAATTTCTTCACGCAATTTCGGTCCTACAGCTTTGTACGCGTCTCGTAAGTCTCCTATTGCTTTGAGCAGTTTTTCAGTTCTCTCTTTTCGTTTAATTTTTCCTTCAGCTAAATCTAACCGCTTCTTTAGATCCTCCACTCGTTTACTTCGCTCCTCAACTGTTTTCGCTCCGGACTCCAGTTTACTTTTGAGGCTTAAATAACGGTGGTAGAAGTTTTCCCGGTTTAGTTTAGCTTCTTCAAGTTGTTTAGTGTCAAATTTGGAGATCTCTTTACTTATGACGGTGAGACGCTCATTCAATTCTATGTGTGATTGTTGTTTTTCGGTTAGTTGCAGCTTAAGCTCTTCCGACGCATTGGATTCGTTATGCATAGAATGTGTTATTTCTTCCTTCCTCGGCAAATAGTCGGATAGAGCAACTATAATTTCACGAATTATCTGACGCTGTTTAGTAGCATTTTCAAGCTCTGAGTGCAGTTTGACTAGAGCTTCCTCGTCTTTCCTGCGTTCTTCCTCGAAATATGCTGAAAGACCTTTTCTATAATCACTTGATATGGGTTGTTGACATACTGGACATTTATTTTCTTTCTCGATTATGCTGCTGGCTTCTGCGTGTTGTTGAAGTTTGCTTTTTATGCCTTCTTGCTGTGAATAGATTGTTTCCTTTTTATCTTCAAGAGATTTCTCTATTTTTCGAAGGGCTTCTATCGGTTGATCTTTGGGTAGGCCCAGTTCAGCGAGTTTTTTGCTGTTTTCTTTTATTTCATCATCTATATTCGATAGAAGAGCGTCAAGCTCAACTACTCGTATCTGTTTCTTTTTAATTTCAGCTTCAAGCTGATTTATTCCGTTAATTGCACTCTCAATTTTTGCGTTAATGCCTGATTCTTCCCTACGCAGTTCTTCAGTTTTATTTCTTAAACTTTCCAGTTTTTGTAGTGCCTCTTCAGATTCTTTGAAGCTTTCTTCAACTTTTTTTAACTCTGTTTTTAGATCCTCCATTTCTAATTGTAGATTTAGAAATTCTTCGTATATTTCGCCATAATATTTTCTTAGATCTTTTATGCCAACAATGTCGGCTTCTTTATCGTAGCTATTTTTTTCCCACTCGTACTCTTTCTTGAAGTCGCCTATTTTTTCCCAGGCGTCCCGAAAGTCGGATAGCTGTAATAACTTGTCTAGAGTTTGCTGCCTTTCAGAGGGTTCCATGTTGAGAAGCTCTTTTAGTTTTTCCTGCTGTATCCAGATGATGTTCTTGAAGGTATCCTCGTCTACTCCTGTTAGAGTGCTTAATTGTTCGTCAACAGCTACTTTTTTTCCGCTAGCGATAAGTTTCCCTGATTCATAAAGAGCAAGTTTATCCATATCTTGACTTATCTTATCATTTTTTTCCCGTTTTAGGGCTCTTATTATTAGGTAGTTTTTACCTAGATTGTCAAATTCGACCGCAATTTTTCCCGCATTTTGATCCTCTCTCAGGAGGTAGTCGTAGCTTCTTCCAGTTTTTTCGCCGAACAAGCCGAAGTGAAGTGCATATAAAATTGATGACTTTCCTTCTCCTACGCCTCCGACTATGCAGTTGAACCCATCTTTAAATTCAACAGTGGTTTTTATGTGGGATCGAATATTTTCCATAGATATTTTGCGTATTTTCATTTTCAGGGAAGCCCCTCAATCAGTTCTTTAGCTTTCTCTCTTCTTCCGTTCAAAAGGGGATCAATTAGTTCGATCGCTGTTTTTGCGTAGCGTTCAGCTGTTTTCCTGTCTTGGCGTTCAGCAAAAATTCGTATGAAGTATTCGTATGCTTCAGTTTTTATGTCTCTGCCAGCTTCAAAAATTGCTCGTTGAACTTTTTCACTTACTCCCGTTTCCTCTAATTTGTTGATTATGTGGGTGTAGAGTGCTTTATTAGCGGCGTTTCTAATTCCGGTTAAATTTACATCAGCTCTTTTGGCGTCGGTGGGAAGAATTCCTTCAAGAATTACCGCCAGAATAACGTTAGAAGTGTCTGAGTTTTTTACAAGTTCGCTGGCTTCCGCAGTTACCTCATTCGGCCTTAATCCTGAAAAGTCATGTTTGATCGTTATGAAGTTACGCGTTGAATTTAGTTTGATTCGCTGTATTTTTGCTTCCTTTTTCTCATTAATTTGAACATAATAAAACCCCTTTTCGACACTGGATTCTTCATAGGTTGTTGTTTCTAGGCATCCGCTGTAAGCAAGTACTCCGGTTTTGAACGGTATTTTTGAAGGCTTATGAATGTGCCCTCCAGCGTAGTAGTCAAAGCCGTTGGGTATAATGTCGCGGTTTAATTCAGCCTCCATACCACGAGGCGTTATTTTTGGGTCGTCAACCGCTGCGTGAAATACGAAAATGTTGAATAGATTTTTATCTGGAGTTGGCTTGTTTTCCGAGAAAAATTTGGGAAGCATTTCTTCAACTTTAACTTTGGTCTGATAGCTGGGAATACCGTAAATATAATAGCTTTCAGTCCGCCAAAAGGCGCCTTCATGAGCGGGCAGATAGAATATTAAACCTGCATTGTCCAGCGGCGTTAGAATTGTACCCGTCACAATGTTCGGTGCAGAGTCATGGGTGCCGTCGACTGCTAGAACCTTGATGTTATTGTCCCTTAACCTTTTTAGTTCATGTATAGCTGTTGCGAGCGTCGGATTTGTGGGCCTAGGTTGATGGAACAAGTCCCCCGCTATGATCATGAAGTTAGGCTTAAGCTCTATTGTCCGGTCTACGGCCTCTTTGAAGGCGTTAGTGAAGTCGTCGCGTCTAACCTCTAAATTGTACTGCATGCAGCCGAGATGAGAGTCTGCCATATGAACGAAGCTGAACGGTTTCATTAAAATATCGCCTAAATCATTCCACGGTAACACTTTTGGCGAGGTTCCTGGGTTTATCAGGGTCGCTTCCTCGTTCGATGGCCATGTAGTAGGCGAATAGTTGCAGGGGGACCACGTAGGCGATAGGTGTGAATATCTCAGGTATGTTCGACTGAATTTCTACGTATTCGTCGGTTAGTTTTTTGATTTCCTTATCGTCCTTCTCAATAAGTGCCAGTATGTCGGCTCCGCGAGCTTTCATCTCCATGATATTTCCAATAATCTTAGAGTACGCGTTACCTCCTGGTGAAACGAAAATTACGGGGTATCCTTTCTCTACAATTGCTATAGAACCGTGCTTACTTTCCCCTGCAGGATAGGCGAGGGCGGGGATATACGCAACCTCTAGAAGTTTTAGTCTACCCTCTAGAACTGTAGCTACATTTATACCTCGACCGAGAAAACATACGCTTGATCTGTTCCAGTATTTTTCGGCTAAATGTTTCAGTTTGCCTTCATTTTCACTTAGTATTGACTCAATTATCTCGGGAATTTCAATCAAGTTTTTCTTCAATAATTTCGATTCAGGAGGCGTTATTTTTCCACGTTTCTCAGCTAGTTTTATGGCCAACTTAGCCAGAACTACTAGTTGAGCTGTAAATGTTTTTGTAGCTGCAACTCCTATCTCCGGTCCAGAGTTCTGACCTATGTAGACGCTTGATAAGCGAGTTATAGTCGACCCCATCACGTTGGTTATACCTAAAATTGATGCTCCGCATTCCTTAGCAAACCGTATAGCGGTTAATGTGTCAGCTGTTTCTCCAGATTGACTTACCGCAAGTACTGCACAGTTGCGGTCCAAAATAGTGCCGTAATGTTCAATAAACTCTGAAGCCTCGACAGATTTTGCGTCTATGTGAGCTATTTTGGAAAACATGTATGCAGCTGCTAGGCAAGCATGGTAGGATGTACCGCAAGCCACAAGGAATACGCGGCTGGCTGAATTGATTGTGGCGGCCATTAGGTCGTAATATAGTTCCTGAGTTCTTAGAGCATTTCGCAGTGAAAGAGGTTGCTCATGGATTTCCTTCAACATGAAGTGGCGGTATCCACTTTTCTTCGCCATTTCAGGAGACCAAGTAATAGTTGATATTTCAAAGTGTTTCGATTCTCCTGTTTTTAGGCTGAATACCTTAACACCCTTAGCGGTTAACAAAGCCATCTCATTCTCTTCAAGGAATAGAGCCTTATTTGTTAACGGCAGAAACGCTGGAACATCCGATGCGCAGTACAGTGATTTACCTTGAATTCCTATTACAAGAGGACTTTCTCTTCGGGCACAGACAATTTTATCAGGTTCATCCACGCTGATAACGGCGATGGCGAAGGATCCTTTAAGCTTCTGAGAGACTTGTCTAACAGCTTCAGCCAAATTTGATCCTTTTGCGGTAAAATCCTCAATTAAGTGCGGAATAACCTCCGAATCTGTTCTTGACTTAAATATGTGCCCACTTTTTTCAAGCCCTTCACGAAGCTCAAGGAAGTTTTCAATTATACCATTATGAACAACAGCTATTCTATCTTTACAGTCTACAAATGGATGAGCGTTCTCTTTTGACGGCGCACCATGGGTTGCCCATCTTGAGTTATGCGAGATCAGGCAGTTTGCAATAAAATTGGGGTTCTTGTCTACTTCAAGATCGTATACAAACTTAACATTGCTAGGCTCATATTTCACTTCCAAAACGCGCTCAAAGATTAAATCGGAATCAAGATATCTCTTTAACATGGAGATGGCGCTTGAGGATTGCTCAGTTAGGGGTTTACTCTCGAGGATATGTAGAATCTTCTCCAGCGTGAGTCTCGTGGGATATCCTTTACCTGTTAGAAGGCTTGCGAACTTTAGTCCCTTCAACTCTTTCTGGAGAGCTTGCTTTTCGATGGGAAGCGGGAATTGGGTGTATGAAAGGCCAGGGTGCATTTCAGCCATGATTAGATTAACCTTGCTTCGCTTCCTAGGTGAGGAAAAACCTATGATTTCGTTAAAAGCCTGTATATCTTGATAGTTGTTAATTGAGAGAGAAGAAACTTGGCTCCAGCCCTCATGACGCTCTCTGCCCTGACTAAATGATGAACATACGCCGAAACGGAGGAGGAGGAGCTGAACTGTTCTGGCTAAACGTTCATTGCAAATACTGAACTTAATTTGTCTAGAATTTGTATTTACACAAGCTTCTGCGTCGAATAATCCCTTAAGAAAAGCCCTTACTTCATCTCGGGTTAGCTGACCCACACCAATTATGAATTCGTTTAATCGATGTAGAAAATTCACATTCAACCATTCGCATAGAAACTTGCTGTTTACTTCTAGAAGAAATGCTTTTGCCTCTGGTAGCTTGACGATGCGGCTCCTAATTCCGAAGAGACTTTCTGTTAGTTTTTTGTATACTTTTAATGTTTCTTGATCAGCATCTTTGAAGCGGACGGATTTCTTACCGACGTAGCCATCGCCAACCAAATAGCCAATCAATTGCAATAATGCCGGTGATGTAACATCTGGTAGACATATGGATTTCCCATGAGTTGAGTCGATTAGCACATATAATTCCTTGTCCGAACTCAAGTTGAGGGTTTGCAACAAAGCCTTTAGCTTGTCTTCTCTCACATGTCGATCGCATCGAAGAATGTGGTAAAGGTACCCTCTCGTAAGTCCCGATTCTTCCATTACCGTTTTTCTGCCGGCTGAGTTAACACGGTCCTTTATCAAACTCAAACCTTTCTGCGTTAATCTATAATACCGCTTTGCGTTAACATTCTTGAGATTTTTGCTTTCACCGATGATCTCTATCTTTCTGGCTTTAACGAGTAAATCTCCAACAGAAATTTCTTTAACTCTTTTTTCTATTAAGCGACCGTTCTGAACGACGAACATTCTATGGTTTTCTGAGCAGGTCAAGGATGTCGAGGAAGTTCTAATGGTGAATAGATATGGTGGAGAAAGATGTTTTGTGCTAATTGCTTGGTCTTTTACAAATTTCAAATCGCCGACGCTACAGGAAATGAGGTCGGCGGATGGATTGATCTCCGATATTTTAACGATCTTGCCCTCGGCAAGTTGAATATAAGTGTCAGGATGGAGGCAATGTCCCACGCCAAGTTTACCCGGTAGATCATCTAAGTTCAAGTGACTGTGGATTTGATCTATTTTTCCAACATCCTTCTTTATGTATAGGTGGCCGTCGTAGATGGTGGCTTCGCCTGCAGAATCGTAGCCTCTATACTCAAGTCTCTTTAGTGCTGCGTGAATGACTGGTGCAGCTTTTCCTTCTGTGAGTATGCAGCCGAATATTCCGCACATTTAATGTTTCACCTATAGAGTTGAATTCTAT
>CAYYPV010000005.1:0-2767 GCA_964473665.1 uncultured Candidatus Bathyarchaeia archaeon | reverse complement strand
CGAAATCGTTTCCCATCTTCTTTTCAATCTTCTCAAATTCGTTGCAGGTTGCATAGCCGCATGCTCCGCAGTTCATGCCAAACTTCTTTATTCCCCGTACACCGATTAGCACTATAATTTCAGAATCTCTTACGTTCTTTGCGTCGCGTTTGAACCCTTCGATCTTCCTCTCTTCAGCCATATTTTCCATTTCGACTGCCAAAGAATTTTTTTCGGATTCGGAGACTATTGCTGTCAATAAATCATCGACGCCACCGCTTTTTGGGGCGGTTCGAGCTGAAACAAGCATTAGCTTTGAAACCTGCATTATCGCCTCTTTCTCACCTTCATCACTTTGAATAATAGGCAACTTATTCACCTCATGTTATCTATTATCGAAATTACTGCATAAATAGGCCGCAGATTCTTATTATTAAATTTGACTAAAACCTTAATGACCAATTAGAATTGACTAGTTTTAGGCTATAGTTTTTTGGCCGCTTTTTCCAATTAGGTGATAACCGTTTTATGATACAACATGTGTTTTATAAAAGTGAATTCGAAGCTGTTCGCAGCGGATGTCTTTGAGAAAATTAGTTTGATAAGTGCAGATTTATGGATGGTTTAAGGTTTTTCTATGAAGTATAGAAGATTCGGTAATATCGACTGGAATGTATCAGTTCTTGGATTCGGGGCTATGAGACTCCCCATTATTGAAGGGAATCGAGGCGTTGTAGATGAAGAATTGGCAATACGGATGATTAGGTATGCAATCGATCATGGTGTTAACTACGTTGATACTGCTTACGTTTACCATGAAGGAAATAGCGAAATTGTTGTCGGAAAAGCACTCAAAGGAGGCTATCGTGAAAAGGTACGATTGGCAACGAAGATGCCCATGTTCCAAGTTAAATCCTGTGAGGATTTAAAAAGAATCTTCAATGATCAGCTTGAAAAGCTAAAAGTTGATTACATTGACAATTACTTGCTTCATGGCCTCAATGAAGAAATATGGACTAAAGTTAATGAGTTGAATGTTATTGACTGGGCGGAAAAGAAGATTGCTGAGGGAAAAATCCATTATTTAGGTTTCAGCTTTCACGACAACTTTAACGTATTCAAAGACGTTATTGACAGCTATAAAGGATGGAAGTTCTGCCAAATTCAGTACAACTACATTGACACCGAATCGTGCGATCTCACCCCAGGGACTAAAGGACTCAAATATGCGTCCAATAATGGCCTAGCGGTTGTTGTGATGGAGCCTATTCAGGGAGGAAATCTTGCAGTCAAACCACCGAAAGAGATTGAAAATATGTTCAGCCAAGCAGAAACAAAGAGAAGCCCTGCAGACTGGGCTCTTAGATGGGTGTGGAATCAGCCTGAGGTATCTTTAGCTCTGAGTGGCATGAGTTCGATGAATCAGGTTGTTGAAAACGTTAAAAGTGCGGATAATTCAGGTCCAGATACGATGACTGAAAGCGACTTGAAATTCGTTTCAAAGGTCCGTAAGGCATTTTTAAGTTACGGCTTCATTGGATGTACAGGCTGCGGATACTGTCAACCGTGTGTTCAGGGTGTAACAATACCCGAGATTCTGAAATTATACAACGACTACTACAGGAACCAAGATGATGCACTTATGGTAATGGAGATAAAAAAGATATATCAAAAACTACTCAATGCTGGAAATGGGATTAATAAATGCATTAGTTGTGGACGTTGCGAGGAGAGATGCCCGCAACATTTGCCAATTAGAGATATCCTGTTTAGAGCAAACTTTATGCTTGGACCACCTAGGACAAGATGATAAGGCGGTAAATACTGGAATCCCGAAGTGAGTCGGTAATAATAGATAAATTGAACATGTCTTAGATTTTGGTGAATTCGTAAGTTATGCTACGAATTAGAATATAATGCTAGTAATCACCATTTTTGAATGGTATAGTGCCATATGACAGGCATATGGCCATACTCTTATTTGCTAACGTCAAAATGGATTTGCTTTATATTATTTCGTCGTAGCAAAATTTCTGGCTTTGTTAATTTTTATTCTCTTTATGCTAAAATACTAGTTTTATAGAATATTGTTTCGGAAGTGAAATTATGGCTGAATGGGAACAACTTGCCAATCAAGAGTCGATTGAAAGGGCAGTATCTGCTTTAAGGGGTAATGGCTTTGAGGTGTTTGTGGTCGAAAACGGTGAGGAGGCAAAGAAGAAGGTCTTTGAAAAAATACCTATTGGCGCTGAGGTCATGAACATGACATCTATGACTCTTGAAACAATAAATGTTGCAAAAGAGATTGAGGAATCAAGTAAATTTATTTCTGTTCGCAAAAAGCTCATTACGATGAGGAAGCCTGAACCTGACCACGAAATGCGATGCTTAGGAGCAGCCCCAGAATGGGCAGTCGGAAGCGTCCACGCCGTTACGGAAGATGGTCACATATTGATTGCTTCTAAAACTGGAAGCCAGCTCCCAGCATACGCTTATGGCGCAGGTACAGTGATATGGGTGGTGGGCATCCAAAAAATAGTCAAGGATACAAATGAGGGTATAAAACGAATTTACGACTGCTGCCTCCCATTGGAAAATGAGCGCGCCAAAAAGGCTTACGGAATAGAAAGCGAAGTCAATAAGATCCTAATAGTAAACAAAGAAATTCAAAAGGGAAGAATCACAATTATATTAGTAAAAGAGAAGCTAGGATTCTGACCTGGGCACTTTTTCAACTTATAAGCTCCTTATATTCGGAGTGTTTTTGGAAGAAACTTACAGCGTAGCT
>CAYYPV010000004.1:0-8849 GCA_964473665.1 uncultured Candidatus Bathyarchaeia archaeon | reverse complement strand
TTCAAGGTGGTTAGCATTGAAAAGCCTGACGCCAATCCGTCATCGACAATTATTGCTATCTTACCCTCAAGGTTGGGAAATGGTTTATCACCTCTAAACTTCTTCATCCTCCTTCTTATGACCTCTTTTTCTTCAACTATGCATCGGTCGATATCATCTCTTGTTAATCCAAGAGATGTGATGAGAGGCTCGTTAAGAAACATCGTTCCGTCCCAGGATAAAGCTCCGAAACCGACTTCTCTGTTCCATGGGACGTGCAACTTTCTTGTTATTGCGAGATCAAAAGGAACATTTAACCTCTTAGCAATTATGATAGCTACCTGTACACCGCCTGCTGGAATTGCAAGAACATAAGCGTTCTTATTGTCCATATATTCCTCTAGTTTTTTAGCTAATAGTTTACCAGCCTGAAGCCGACTTTCAAACACTTGAACTCTATTCTTTAAAATAGGCTCATCCACGATTTCAGCCATGATTGATCTCGCTCAATAATTCGTTTAATTTTTAAATTAATCACAAGAAATTTAGATATTTTTACAATGTCCACTCCAATTTTTTGGGGGGATTAGAAAGGTAATTGTAATAACTTTTCAAAAAACCTGGCGTTCGGGTTTTTGTTATATTTACTATCCCCAATCTATTTGGAAATATAATAATTAGATTACTAACTCGAAAAACTGAGCGGCGTTTTTACCGCATCTGTCCCATACATCGGGAAATGAACATTTTTTAACTTCAGCTATTTTTTCTGCGACCTCTTTAATTGCTATTGGTTCATTTCTTCGCCCTTCTAGGCCAAGCCACGGGGCATCGGTCTCCAGCAGTATTCTCTCAATCGGCATATCTCTAGCTATTTTCTCCATATTATTGCTTCTGCACACCGTTGTGTTGACCATGATGTACCAGTTATTATTGATGACTCGGTTCAATTGGTCTACTGCACTGAAGAAATGCATAGCGACCCTCTTAGCTCTGTTTGACTCTAAAACATCAATAGTCTCCTTAAACGCACCCCTTGCATGAATCACGAGAGGCTTACTCAATTCCTCAGCAATATCTATGAATCTCTTGAATAATTCTACCTGCCTATTTCGTAATTCCTCTGTCTCTACTGCCTTAAAATCAAGACCAGTTTCACCGACACCGATAACACTTGGATTCTTTAGTAAGGCCAATATCCTTGACCACCACTCATCATTCATCCTTTCAATATATTCTGGGTGGATGCTGGCCGTAGCGAAGATAAAGTTTGGATACTTTTCAAGCATTTTTATTGTCACATCGATATCATCAGGATGAGCACAACAAGTAACAATCGCCTTTAAACCAGCATTTTCACTCCGCAATATAACCTCATCTCTGTCGAGATCGTAGGCCTTCTGTTCTAGATGCGTGTGACAGTCGATCATAAACCCACTGTATCCATAACGCTTACCATAACCATAGTAATATAAAGTGGTGAAAAATGATGTTTTATGCTTTTATCTTTTAGAAGGTATTAAAATTATTTAGACTACCAAAATTTTGATAATTATTCTAGCTCAAACTAGCCAGAAAAGAAATTAAGAACGGAACAAATGTTTAGGATTTGGCCTTTTTGCATTTACTAGATATTAGCATGTCTCCGCTATTATCGTAAATAGATTTTTAGCAAGTTTCTCTTTTACCTTATTTAATTCGCTGGTTAATCCTTCGCCGAAGCCGGTATCTCTAGGCTGAATAAGGAGCATAGCAGTATTAGCCTCAGTCATTTTTGTGAGGTATTGGACAAATATCTGAATAGGTAAGCCGTGAGTCGAGATAGATTCCTCTGGCGCTTCAATGGATTTAACTAGCTTGGCCGTTCCTGGGTTTAGGTGCATCAGAGCAGCATTTATAATCAGGATGTGTGTTGGCTTGAACTCAATAATCTGATTAATGAAATTCTCCGGAATGGTTTCGCTTTCTATCAGTAAAATATCATTAGAAACCTTTCCTTTAAGACTATGAACAATTTCAACGCCTACACCATCATCTCTTCGAATCGGATTTCCAACTCCCACTATAACCACTCTCTGAGCATTGGAAAACCATCCTCTTAAATCATTAATTAGAGTCATAAGTTCTCACTGCAGCCTCAATGTCTATCGCTCTTGTTAGACATTTCTTTAATTACAGATACTATATGTCTAGTTCGCTCAGCCTTAACGCTGAAAACATTTTGTCAAAATAAAAAAATCAGAAAAAAACTGTATTCCATTTAAGGGGGCTCAAGAATTTTTTTATACGCACTTTATAGAGTTTACTTTTACTAGGTGTACAGCGCAGGATATACATGGATCGTAAGCTCTGACGATTAGCTCAAGGGGCTCTTGAAGGTTCTCCTTTCCTTGAGAGAGCAGGTTTCCCGCCGAAACTCTAAGGTCTTTCTCGATGTTAGCCGCATTTATTGCAGTGGGTGTAATTACATTGGCTTTAGTTATACACCCGTTTTCGTCGAAAGTATAATCATGGTAAAGAATTCCTCTCGGAGCCTCTACTGCGGCGACTCCTGCGCCTTCTTTTGGTTTGATTTCCGTTAAGCCTTCTCTTTTAAGACCCCAACTTAGAAGAATATTTATGTCTTCGATGCTTCTGTCCACGGAGTGGACCAGCTCTATGGCTTGGGCTAGGTTGTTGTTTAACGAGTTTCTCTGATCCAATTTATTCTTATGTTGGTTATACAACTCTTTGGATGCCCCATACAGTCTGTCCTTGCACAGTGAAACTCTGGATAGGGCACCGACCATGAAAGGCGACCCTTTATATGACGAATGCTTTGCAGTGGAGTGCTTCACAACTACTTCATTTGTCAGTTCTCTGTAATCGTTAACGCTTCTTCTTTCTCCGTTCGATATAAGCACATGGTCTCCGAGGTATCCGTACTTTTCACCAGGGTCCAATGCCATTAGAGTGTTATCTGATTGAGCGAAGTTGGCTATGTCTAGAGATGAGAAGAGTTTTACAGAAAGTTCTGCTGTGGCTCTCGAATCTTCCATCGCCTTTTTGATTTTGATTAGGTCCTCCTCTTTTGGAACAGTTGAAAATCCGCCTATACGGTCGTTCATGCCGTGGACTTCCCGGCCGCTCAGCACATTGTGAATCATGTTCCCAGCTTTCTTCAGTTGCAGTGCGGCTTTGACTTCTTTTTCGTACTTGCCTATCATACTTACAGCGTCAGGGTACCCGAGATAGTCTGGGAGCGCAAGAAAGAATAGGTGGAGTGAGTGGCTCTCAACTATTTCTCCATTGATGAGCAAATCTCTTAGTAGGCGAGTTTGAGGAGTAACTTCAACCTTGAAAGCTTTTTCGATGGCGCGGATCGAAGCTAAGTTGTGTGCTGCTGTACATATAGCGCAAATTCGCCTCATCACATCTGGGACTTTGTCGTATTTTACTCCCTTTATAAAAGACTCGAAGAATCTCGGGCCTTCAAAAATTGGGAGCTTTATGTCTTTTACCTTGCTTCCGTCAACTGTAACTTCTATCCGTCCGTGCCCCTCAACTCTGGTGAGGTGTTCAACCAAGATCTCTTTATTCATATTTCTCCCTCTAATTTGTTGATTTGCTTCGCTTTGAGCACCTTGGATACTTCCTCAGAGTTTGCTCCGAAGAACCTCAACCGATTCACGATGTAACTTTCCCCAAAGCCTTTACTCTCTATTGTGCGAATCCCTTCTGCCGCATTTGTCTCTCCCTTTATGGGACCTCTGCACCCGACACAGTCTATGTCTAGGCTGGGGCATCGGGCGTAGCACCCAGCTGTTATCGTTGGACCTAAACAGGGCATTCCTTTATCCACTAGGATGCATGGATACTCGTTGCGTTTGCATTCAACGCACACAGGGTAGTCCTTTATATCAGGCGTGTTGCCTTGAAGCAGAGAAAGTAGTGCTTGGCGTATTTCAGTCGTCTCAATTGGGCAGCCAGGTATCTCTAGGTCAACCTTAACATATTTTGATAGGCCGTACGGTTCAACAACGTCAAAATATTCTTCCTCTTTACCGTACACATCTCTCATCTTCTCCGCAAGTGTTGTTTCTCCGTTTCTCATGGCTTGCACACACCCTCCAATAGCGCAGTCGCCGATGGCGATGACCATATTGCTCTTCTTTCTAATCTCTTCTAAACGTTTCAAATCCGTTTTAGTGCTTACCGAACCTTCAACTAGGGCTATGTCAACTTCTTCATCTTTTTTGACGCTGCTCGCCTCCTGAAACGCCACTATACTTAACTTGTCTAAAATATCCAGCAGGTCATCTTCAAGATTCAAAATCATAAGTTGGTCGCCTGCGCAGCCAGTAAGGCTGTAGATGCCGACTCTTGGTTTTGACATTCTAGCACCTTCTATATCATGCCCTTAGTTTGCAAAGCATCCCTGTAGGTGAATACTGGACCGTCCTTACAGACGAATTTTGTAGATGCACCGTCAGTAATTATGCAGTGCCCACATTTTCCTAATCCGCATTTCACCCTTCTTTCAAGTGTCATGTATATTTTCTCCGGCGGCATATTCTTCTTTGTAAGTTCTTGGACAACATACTTGTACATGATTGGTGGCCCACAGATTATTGCATACGTGTTTTCCAAGAGTATCTCTGCTTTCCCAAACAATTTGGTTACAACCCCTCTCATGCATCGGTCACTATGTTCCGCTTCCAATGAGATACATTCTTTGTCGTCCGCATCTTCGTAAGACAGGTACATCTTGCATCCTGACTCACAACCTCCCTTAAGGAGATTGGAGAATTCTTCTCTGAATAGCATAGTATCGTAGCCTCTGATTCCGTAGAAGACAGATATGTCTTTGTACTTCGCCTTTTCGTTTATGGCGTAATGGAGAACTGATCTAAGAGGTGCAACACCTAAACCCCCTGCCACCAGAAGTAAGTTACTGCCCTCCATTATCTGCATTGGGAATCCGTTTCCGTATGGCCCTCTTATTCCTATCAGGGATCCTTCGTCCAAGCGGTGAATTGCGTTTGATACACGCCCTACATTTCTAACGCATAGGTCGATTAAACCTTTTTTCATTCGCGTTGAACAGATGGAGATAGGCGCTTCTCCTACACCCATGACGCTCACTTCTACGAACTGCCCTGGCTTGTAATCGAATTTCTCAGCCGCTTCTTTATCAAGAATCTCCACTTGAAGAAGCTTTTCTATATTCGTCATCTTCTCAGTTTTCACTATTTTCGCCTTATTAGGTAGAAAGACGTTATTCATCAGAGCTCACCTTTCACCTTCTTGAGGACTTCAACATAATCTATCTTGGATGGACAGTATACGGTACATCTTCCGCAGCCTACGCAGTTCACCATGTCCTCTCTTAAGCTTCCCTTGCAGTTGAATCTGTTCCTAAGCCTCTCTGCTCTAGTAGGCCTGAAATTCAACATTCCAGCGACTAAACCGTGTTCTCTTAGCATGCATGAATCGAGGTGCCTTAACCTGTGCCCCGTTTTCAGGTCCGCGTCTAAATAGTCAACGACATCATAACATCTGCAGGTTGGGCACACGAGGTTGCAGTTACCACACCCGAAGCATTTATCTGCATATTCGTTCCAGATGTCGCTCTCATAACTCAGTGAAAGCATGTCTGTAAGTCCATTAATATCTAGTTTAAGCGTATATTCTCTATCCCTATTTCTCTCAGCACCTCTGAATTCGTCCACATCTTTGCTATCAACTTCTTTCACCAGACTTGAACTTCTTCTTATGATGCTGTTTCCCTTATCGCTGCCAACTCTTACGAAGTATGCGTCACTTAGCTCATGGATGAATAAGTCGAAGCTGTCCGTTGCATAGCTTGTCCCTTGAGAGTTGCAGAAGCAGTACTTATCCGGCCTGCAGCTACAACCTATTACTACCGTGTTTTGTCTTCGAATCGTATAGTATTTGTCTGGGGCACTATTCAGGTATATTTTATCCATTAGTTTTAAAGCATGAATATCACAGGAGTGCACCCCGAATACCACGGTTTTTTCATTTTCGGGCGTCTCCTGGTACTCGCTCCTTCCTTGATCAAAATTGAATATTATTTCCTTAAGTTTTAAGAAGAATTTCTTAGGGGGCATCATCGTCCGGGTATAATTGAGGTCCATCTCATTGGAGTTATTTATCTCCCGAAAAAAATGTGACCTCTCGTTTCTAACGGGGCCATAAACCTTTCCGAAAGTTTTTAGGGTTTCAACGAAAGAACTTAGGTTTTCTTTAGGTAGTTTCACACATTTCATAGACAACTGCCCCTATCTTTCGAGCAACTTTGAACATCCTTCTTTAATACTGAATCCTAAACTTTGTTATGTTCACATTGCGAGATGGCTTAAATATATAAATGTTAAAGTTTTTGTAATCTTTTCAATAGCTTGTTAAAGATGATAAACGCATAAAGAATAGATGCCTTCTGTATATAAAATCCCGCATGTAGTCAAATCTTTTTGTGCATTGAGAGTAGTTCTTTAAATGGGAGTCGTGTTACCCCGAAATAGACTTCTTTAAGTCATTGGAGGCTAATTGTGAGAATAAGAATTCTAGGCGGTATTCTCGAACATTTTGCCGATATTTCCTGGATAAGTTCGCTGTAAAGCAGAGATGCCCAATATTTTTGGTATTTTATGCGCCTTTAGCCTTATTTCGTGAAATGTCTATATAAAGTGAAGAAAATTTAGTTATTGATTCATTCAAATGTTCGCAAAATTTTGTTTGTCTATTATTACTGTTTTTCTGATTCAGCAATGAAACTGATGCTTTAGGAATACGGAACAATTATAGCATTTATTTCCTAAAGCATCAGTTAGGGTGTATGTCTTTCTCATTTTTTCCTTAAATCGTTGGAGTGCTTTCTGAATTTGACACTATCAAACTACGAGTTCCCAGACATCATAATTCCATATGCTGCCAGTTGTATACAGGCCTTGGCTCCCTACAACGACTACTCTAAGAGGCCCTTCACTAGAGGGTAAAGCGGTGCCATTACATTCGTAGGCTATTATCATGTTTAGAGAATTTAATGTGTAATGAGTCGGCCCAGTGTCCTGAGTTCCGTTCGAAAAGTAGGCCACAACTGATGATCCCAGCGCACAGGTTACCGTTGAATACGACATGGTTACATTGTAATTGTCGTCTACTGAAATGACAGATTGGCTGCTTGTTACGCCACCGACTTGGTTGAGGAGTGTTAATACGGATAAACCAGTATAGTTGCCGTAGTTCTGAAGTTTACCGGAGTTATTTCTGAGTCCTCCGTATCCCGAGACAGCGGTTGCGTAAAGCTTTGCAATCCCATAAGCGTTTAACACTACCTTTGTTCCAGTAGCGCCTACAAGTGTAATATTTATTGTTGGGTAAGCGGTTGCTAATTTAGTCGCTAAAGTCAGTATATTCTGAAGGTTTGTTACATTTGATTGCAGGCTGGTTACTTCAGATTCCAAAGTGGCGATTGTGGTTGCGTTAGCTCCAACTTCAGATTTCAGACTTGTTATTTGAGTGTTCAAGCTTGTTATTTGAGTGTTCAAACTTGATATTGAACTTGAATCGCTGCTCAGTTCACTGTTTAAAGTGCTTGTTTGAGTGTTTAAACTTGATATTGCACTTATGTTTCCGCTTAGTTCAGTGTTCAAAGTTGTTATTTGAGAGTTTAAACCGGTTATCTTGGTGTTTTTGCTGTTAATTGTTGAGGTGTAACTTGCGTAAACACCGACTAGAGCGGCAAGAACCAAAATACAGATAACCCCCAACGCTAAAGCAACATTCCTACTAACTACCTTCTTCTCAAGTCCTGGTTTTTCAGATCCTGAACTCATGGTTAAACCCTCACTTTTTTAATTGATTATTATTCCTCAGAATAAATACGTTATGTATATTTAAGCATGTCGTAGGATTGGGCTTCAGGGAAAGAAACCGCCAAAGCTAAAGTACAGCCACGTAGAAAATTCCTTGAAAAAGTATTCTTTTGCGTGTGCGTATTGAGGAGAAAATCACAAGGGGCAGCATTGAATATGATAAATTCCTAGGAAGGTAAGCCTCAGAACACCTTAAGGCGCGCCTATAGTTGAAATGAAGAACATAAGAGTTTCATAAATGTAGCATCATAGGCATAAAAATGAGCATCCTAGTTACGAACGTCTACATAAATGGACGTTATAACCTATAAAATCAACCGGCAGCTATCATATAAATTCTAAGCCTATTGTTTCCCGCTACCATTTGGATTGTCCCGCGTTTTTCAAGGTCGTCTAGAACGTCTTTAGCTATGCTTAATTTTAATCCGTATTTTGACGCTAGACCATATGGAGTTATAGCTCGCATTTTTGACAGTTCATCTAAAAACTCTTTGCTTGAAGTATCCGGTAAGTTTAATATGCCTGATTTCTTTTCCGCCGAGCCTTTAGATTTCTTTTCCTTCGCCTTAACCTCTTCCTTTCCCTTTACTTTTTGTTGCTTCTCAATCTGCGCTAAGCTTCTTTTCTTTCCGCCGCCCATTTTTATTTTGTCCCCTAATTTTTCTCTTGTTTGAAGAACTGTACCTTAGATAAAAACTTTTCATTGTAAAACCGTGACACAGCAATAGCCCATAAAACCTCCGAATTGAGCAAAATTTTGTTTGTGAAAACGGTAGCGGTGAGCATTCTCAGAAACTATTACAATGGTTTATTGACTGATATTTTTATCCAAAATTATCGAAGTCAAAAGTGTCTGCTATTTATGTAAATCATAAAACTGGCTAATACATGCCACTGGAAGACAATGCTAATAATAGTAACCGCTTCTAAAACAGAGTTAAATAAAAAAATAATAAATTTTAAAATAAAGAACGCCGTGCGACTTAATGT
>CAYYPV010000003.1:0-9335 GCA_964473665.1 uncultured Candidatus Bathyarchaeia archaeon | reverse complement strand
ATATGGAACTATACAACCGAGGGCACCATATTTTCTTCCCCAGCTATTGCTAATGGATACCTCTATGTGGGTTCAGATGACAAAAATGTTTATTGCTTAAACGCTTATACAGGCAAAGAGATGTGGAACTATACAGCTGGGAATGTAGTAGATTCTTCTCCGGCCGTTGTTGATGGAACTGTTTATGTTGGCTCTAATGATAGTAATATTTATGCCTTCGGCATGCTATCGTCAACCTACCCTGTCATAAAAAGTGGGACCACTTATATTGTATCTACACTGTCCAACTCTTTAATCTCCAACTTTTCCTTTAACCAGTTGAACCTTACAGCGAGAGAGATTAGCTTCAATGTCGGAGGAGCGTCGGGTGTATCGTGCTTCTGCAATGTAACTATACCTAAAGCGCTTTTCAGCGGACCGTACACCATTTTAGAAGATGGACGACAAATAACCCCAATACAGACTTCTTACGTCGCCTACTACTTAATACATGTAACATACACTGGCGGTTCCCATAAGATTGAGATTGTTGAAATAACTCCGACAATAGTTCCTGTAGTTGCTGCTGCATTAGTTATAGTGGTGATTATTGCCATAGCGGGATTCACGGTATATAGGAAAATTATTAAAAAGGAAGCGGCCGTGAGGTCTGTGTCTTCTTCAACGCCCTCTCAAAGTTGACGTGGAGATAAATTTTCAGGCTACATCATCACAACTTGGACGTACTGCCCAGCAAATATTGCAGCTGCTAAAGCTCTTTCTCATAACAGCTGTGATGAGGTATCGCGTGTTAGCTATATTGAATATTTCATGCGTAAGAGCTGTCTTCCGTAATACTCCTCAGCAATTTTATAAAAAATCAGGAACTCTCCACATTGAAAACGATTATTGACTTAAACGCCTAGCATTCTATGTTTTGATCGCGAGTAGTAAGCCAGTATTACAACAAATATTTTAATTCCTTCTTTTTCTAAACTTTCAGATAGAATTACAGGTAATAAAGTAAAATTCCCATAAGGTGTTGTATAAGATACGGTATATTGAGTGCGTTGGAAATCCAAGCGTCCACAGGTGTAGTTGTTATTTGTCAGAAGATAAACTTGAAGCGTTTCTGAGAAGCCCTAGCTTTAGGTTGTGGAATCCTCTTTATGATGTTGCGAGAATTGTGGATAGCGTGGACTTTCAAGATGGGGTCTTATTTGCGACTCTTAAAAATGGTCTGAAATTCTGTTTACCCCCAGATAAAGAGGTGAATCATTTTGTTGATCTTTCTTTCAAATACAGTGATCCAAGTAGATTGGGTGTTATCAAAGATCTGAAAACATTTCAGAGCTTCTTAACCCTAATGCATGAACAATTTATAGAAGACATATACGAATGCAGTGAGCTTAAACAGAACGATGTGGTTGTGGATTTAGGGGCGCACATGGGCGGATATGCAGTAAAAGCAGCTAAAGCCGTGGGTGATGAAGGTAGAGTGATTGCTGTTGAGCCTGAACCGGGTAATTTGAGTTTTTTACGAAGAAATATTGAATTGAATAAATTGAAGAATGTGACGGTTGTTCCAAAAGGGGTTTGGAGCAAAAAGGGCTACATAAAACTTTACTTAAGTAAACAATCGTTGGGCCACAGCATCTTTCCACCTGATATTCATGAACGGTTCACGGGTAATTGTGTAGAGATTGAGGTAGATACGTTAGACAATATTCTTGGAGAATTGAAAGTAAAAAGTATAGACTTTATAAAAATGGACATTGAATGCTCAGAGATTGAGGCGTTGAAGGGAATGGAGGAAACATTAAAGAGTGGTGCAAAATTAGCTATCGGAGCATATCACCCTATAAATGGCAGACCGAGCCATGAAATCCTTGTTCCATTGCTCGAACAGAGGGGTTATAATATTCGTATGACAGGCAATGATTTAGCATATTCTACTATTATTTTTGCTGAAAAGAAGAGACTCTGAGCACATCCCCAGAGAATTCATTCTGGTCCGATTTTGTGAATGTATTTTAAAACGAATCTAGTTTACTGATTTAATGATAGAAATATTCATTTAGGTTCAGCTTATTTGCCTAGAAAAATCTGAATATATCTTCCATTTTTGACTATTTGCTTGAATACAGTTCTTGCAATCGCTTAACTAGCTTTTTAGCTTCTTCAGGAGTAACTTGTTCACCGTTTTTTCTTTCGACCTGTGACCATATTTTTCCGTTTAAGGAAATGTTCATTCCGACGGCTTCAGCTTTACGGACAATTTCAAGAGAAGGAAGGAAGTCGCAGGATATGTAGCCGTCCTCACATTTAGCAGAATAGCCTCCGACAACATCATTTGTGATGTAGAAACTCTCATACACGCATTTGCCTAAGTGTTTATCTATAAACTCACCAGTTGATACGGGGACCAGTTTATAGTACCAATCTTCTCCTTTCTCGTCTTCCCTTTTCCCAACGCGTTGCACCATCGATCGCAGTTCCCATATTGACATCCTATCAATTTTTTCCCAGTTAATATTCATATTTGGGTTTTGTGAGGATGCTTCACGTAAGCGTTCGATTAGTTTAAGTCTCACGCCTGGTTCTTCGGCCGCCAACTCTATTTTTTCTTTGCAGACTTGGCAAACACCGCTTCTACCTGATTCATCCCATAAAATTAACGGATGCGGACATTTAGCAGGTACATTTTCTTTGCTCATTTATTCGCCCACCCTCACTTGACTTAACCCACATACTTATTCTTGCCTATTGATTTAGGCTTAATACTTTTAACCCATTCTAAGGAGTAAAATGGAATATTCATAAACATGTAAATGCGAAGAACATAGTGTGTAAATAATTATTGTTGATGATTTTAATTATGGTTAATCCGTTAAACTATTCTAATAATAAAAAAGCAAGGCATGAATGAGAGGATATAAAGTGAGTAATGTGAAAGACGGAAAATGTGAAGAGGACTCTAAGAAGGAGGTCTCTGATGATGCAAGTAAAGAACTTTCCGAGACTGAGCGGCTTAGACAAGAACAGTTGATTAAACAGCATGAGAAGCTTAAGGATAAGATGGGTAGGATCCAGCACAAGATTGCTATAATAAGCGGCAAGGGAGGAGTGGGTAAAAGCACAGTAACTGTGAATTTGGCGATGGCTTTCGCGATGAGAGGTCACGCCAACAGTGTGGGAATTCTAGATGCTGACATTCACGGTCCATGCGTGCCGAGGATGCTTGGTCTCCACGGTAAAAGTCTTCCATCCAGTTCCATAGGCGTAATGCCGGTTACAGGTCCGATGGGAATTAGAGTTATATCTATGGATATTCTGTTTCCGGCAGATCAGGGTCCTGTAATTTGGCGTGGACCAATGAAGATGGCGGCTATTAGACAGTTCTTATCTGACATAGTTTGGGGGAAACTCGATTTTCTTTTCATAGACCTGCCGCCTGGAACTGGGGATGAACCGCTGAGCATTATGCAGCTGCTTCCAGAAATGGACGGCGTAATAATAGTTACGATTTCATCGGAGGTCTCCCAGGCGGTTGTTAAGAGGGCTGTGAACTTTGCAAGGCAGTTTAACATGCCGATAATTGGTGTAATTGAAAACATGAGCGGTTATACTTGTCCAACATGTGGGACGGAAATCAAGATATTCAAATCGGGCGGAGGACAAAAAATCGCTGAAGAACTAAGAGTTCCATTTTTGGGAAGCATACCTATTGACCCCGATGTCTGCTCTGACTCTGATGAAGGGATACCATACATGTTTAAGCACAGAGATACTCTTGCAACAAAGTCTTTCACAGAAATCGTTACTAAAATTGAACGCTTTTTGAAAGAGAAGGAGGAACAGCGGCCCCACCCGACTAAAGTCTAAACAGATGAAGAAGCTAAAACTAGGGAACGAAAATTTCGCAAAAACAGTGGACAGCCCACCAGAAATCGGTGTACTTGCTATTGTAGATAGTTAGGCTTTTTTTATTTTTGTTTTAATTTGAACTTTCGCTTTGCAGCTTCAACTAGGCCTACTGGGCCGGTCATCATCACGTCACCAGCTGGAGCTGCAAAAAGAACAGGCAGCTTAGTGCCAGCCAAAATAGCTCTATTAGGTCCTGTTACGGCAACTATATCGATTTTAGAAAATGGTATTGGCTTTGACAGAAAGAATAAGCCGTGACCATTGTCTTTGTACACCGCCTCGTCTGAAAGTACCCCGTCCGCAAAATTTACTAAAAGCTCTTCCAGTTTCTGGGGGTTCAGTAACTGAGTGTGGTGCTCCATCACTCCGACAATACTGCCTCCGGATACTATTGCAGCCATAGTGTGACCGTTGCCCACGTTGATCGCTAGGACATTATTTGCCTTCTCTACAGTTTTATCCTTAAGACATCCTAGTATGGCGTCGGGTGCAGTGTCCATGAGTAAAACATTCGCTTTAGGAAGCTGCCTCCTTGTAGCTTGAGCTGAGGACTTCATTCTTAGAAAAAAAGGTGGAATTTCTTCCTCTTTGAAAGCTAAGTTTTCCGGTTTTGGGTTTTGTTCTAATAGTTCCTTCATCTTCTGAAGGCGAAACCTTCTATTACTTATTCCTCTTGGAAATATACCGTGGTCTTGAACTGCAATAGCTACTACGTCTATGTCGAGAAGAGGTTCATTAAATTCTTTTAAAAACTTCTGCAGCTGAGTGAGGTTAATTTCTTCAACGGTTAATATTTCTCCTCGGAAATCCTTGGGTTCATTTTCTTCTTTAACTACTTCGATGCCCTGTTCCTTTACTTCGTCTAAATTGTTTCTGATACTGTAAGCAGCATTTTCTGTCATTATAACGTGTAACCCGTTTTTGATGTGCGTCATTAAAGCGGATGCGAGAGAACCTCCGCCGATCGTATCGCCTTTTAAGAAAAGATCTTTTTTTAGCTTAGTTGCTTCTCTAACTTTTGCCGCATAAACGTTAGTGGCAGAAGGCAGAACCAGCTTAACACAGTTTTCAATGCTCCTCTTTTGGTCATCGTAAAGAAGAACGTCTTCGGTGCCTGCTCCGATATCTATTGCCAATATCTTCATCGATTTTCATCCCAAGAGATATGATGCTCAAAATTTGTAAAATCACGCTATTAAGTGTATTAGATAAGCGGTTAATAACTAAGCTTTCCAACACAAAAAATAAAGTTGAACATCATTTATTCGAAATTGAATAAATGAAAGTTATCACTTATCTGAAATTTTTAAGTATTGTCGAAATGGTCTGGTTTATTACATTCCATTCCCATTTTTCTCTGCAGCAGTTTGTGACATGGAGGAATGCCGAACAGCACATTGACAAGATTATGTTACAATTTAAGAGCCGCCTAAGTGTTACTAAATAAAATTAATTATCACCATGGTAAAGATTAGCTAAGTGAATTGTTTGAGGAGATTTAAATGAGTGAAGAGCAAGAACAAAAAATTAACGAAGAGAAAGAGCAAAATAAGCATCAATCTTGGGACGACTATGAGCTTAAGAAGAAGCAGGCAACAGAAGAGTACGAACAAAAAGTAAAGCAACCCTGGGAAGAATACGTGTCCAAGAAGAAGCAGGCAACAGAAGAATACCAGCTTAGGAAGAAGCAGGCAACAGAAGAATACGAAAGAATAGAACGGCATGCATGGGAAGAATACAAGAGTATAGAACAGCAAGCATGGGAAGAATACAAAAATGTGGTTGGCAAAGTTGAGAAACAGAATAAAGTGATTGATGATTCAAAATAATTGGCGCCAAATTTTATGAAGTACTTACAGAAACATTTTGAATGAAGAAATTTTTGTAAGAGAATTTTTAAAGTAAAGAAGTGTTTAAAAGTACGCTGGTGGGTTAAAGAATTTGAACTCAGTCGATTATAATTAGCTTGTTCAACAAGTTTGTATTTATGTTTGCAACCGAAATCTAGTTTTTGACGAAGTAACTGCCGATGACTTATTTAACAAGTTTTCAACATTTTTAATCGCCTTAGATACGTCTTCCTTAGGAAGATTTTTTGTGTAGAAAACTGGTGTGCCGCAATCGTAATCTTCCCAATTCCTAGAGGTGAAAGTTAAACCCAGTTTTTCCGCATTTTCATATAGATAGGTTCCCGGAAACGGGGTTGTAACAGCCAATGTAACAGTTACCCCCCATTTAGTTGGCACGCCTGAGTTTACCCCTAAATCTAGAAGCTCCCTCATAAATTTCGCCGTTTCTTCAACTGTTTCTAATGTGTCCCAGGGATGTGGGGCCATGAAGCTGAGGGTGGGCGATATTCCGAAGCTTATGCACCACTTTACAACTTTCCTTATCTGTTCCACTGTCGTTCCTTTACATAGTTTGTTTAGGATACTTTGAACACCTGATTCAGCTCCAAAAAGAATGTTGTTGCATCCCGATTTAGCCATTAGTTCGAGCAGCTTCTCGTTCACCGTGTTAACCCTAGTTGAACATGCCCAACTTACATCCATATGTGATTCCTTGATTAAGTCACAGATTTTAACAGCCCGTTCAGCTGAAACTGCGAACGTATCGTCTATGAAGTTGAAGTAACGTATCCCAAAATCATTGTATAGTGAGGTTAGTTCTCCAAGAATGTTTTCAGCGGTTCTAATTCTGTATCTTCCACCCGACATAGCGCGCGCTGCACAGAATATACATTGATAAGGGCATCCTCTGGCGGAGGATACTGATCCGGAATATGGGTATAACTTCAGTCTGAAAAGCTGCCTCGCCGGATAAGGTAAGACGTCCAAATTTTGAATAAGCGGCCTCGCAGGGTTCGACTTTATTCCGGTTTCTTCATGTTTGAAGGATATTCCTTTGATTTCTTTAATGTCTCCTCTGCCTCTAAGCAGATGGTTTGTCAACTCCAGCATCGTAAATTCCCCTTCACCCCTTACAACGAAGTCTACACTCTTTGAACTCAAGGCGTCCTCAGGCCGAAAAGTAACATGAGGCCCACCAATGACGACGGTGACGTCGGGGTTGACTTCTTTAGCCATTTCAGCTATTTTCAGAGCGTTTGAAAAGGTTCCTGTGTGAGCTGAAATTCCTACGATGGACGGTTTCTCCTGCATGATTACGTTTCTAAGAGAATTGAAGGAGTTGAGATATGCTTCGTGAATTTTGGTGTCGATGGTTCTTAGAAAATATGGGTCGGTGAGGTTGATATCAATGTTGGGAATATTAAGATCTAGAGCGTCGACTTTATAGTCGTTTTGAATTAGAACCGCAGCTATATATCCTAGACCTAAAGGAGGACACATACGGTTATGTTGGTCTGCTTCAGCATCTTTAACGGGTGAATTTACAAGTAATACATCTGACATACAAATGTCAAGACCAAAAAAAAGAGAAGTTCAGTACCTATTTAAGTTATAGTAGTGCAATAGCCACTAAAGAATATGCCTATGTTTCCAGAATCCTTACAGCAGAAATAATCTCAAACGTTTCTCCAATTGCGGCAATCTCATCCTATGTTATCATTGATTTCGTCGCTGTCGTAATGTATGGCTTCGCAACTTTCACTACATTGTTTCCGCTATTCTTCAGGGCTATGAATATGAAACTTTACGTAGGGAGCCAAGAGAATAAAGTGCCTATGGTGTGTAAATCTAATCGGCAGTTAAAAGAAATAGTTGGTTAAACCATGCTGAAGATACTATAGCTAAAAGAAGGAAGTTACTTTATAAATGTTCTAAAAGGTTCGTGGCAGAAATGTATTGTTGATGGAATATTCTTTTTATAAAGAAGTTTCTAGCACTGCATTTTAGGGCCCATTATATTCAGGCATTGTGGTGATGGAGATTTCGCAGTACTCGTCGCCTCTACAAATAGATTTCCCGATATTTATTGCTGGGTTTGGTTTGATGGCTTGAACCAATACAGCGCATCCTGATTGGCAGATTCGGTATACGTGAAGCTTATCCTGTATCGCCAGATCTTTAGCGGCTTCCCAAATCGGGCAACTTCCCACCTGATGTAGAACTATTCTATCTCCTGCAGTATCTTGCATTTCAAATTTCCATCCGGTTAAAGCTGATTGGGCTAAGGATTCGAATGCCTCTAATACCTTAGTTGATGATTCATCCTTCTCCGCTTTATTCCCCGCAAACATCCTATGGGTTTCAGCGGTATTTTTTGCCTCTTTATCTGCAAACATTTTCTGCGCTTCCGCGATGTTTTTTGCTTCTTGCGAAAACTTTCTTCTAACTGCTCCAATGCAGGCCTCTTCTACCTCTCTCCAACTCTTATCTCTGGCTAAGGTTTCTCTTCTGCCTGTTAGTTCAGGTGATTGTGCTAGAGACTCAAATACTCCGAATATTCCCGGCACTGTTCCTGGGGATTGAGCAATCTTTTCTCTAACGACTGTTACGCAGGTCTCTTCGACTTCTCTCCGGTTCTTCTCCTTTGCTATGCTTTCCGCTAAAGCTAAAAGCGCTGAACACCAGAAGCGTGCAGCTTCATCTTTTTGAGGTAGAGCTACCATAGAAACACCTTATGATATGCTTGTTTAGTGCGACTTCCGATAATCCTAGGGTGGAATGTCCACCCCAGATTAATTCGGCATTTATGACGTTATATTGAGTGCTTTGGCTACGTCTGATAGGCCTAGACTGTTTAGCGTCGCCAACGTCGGGACGCCGGTTGTTGACCATCCTCTAAGCGCATAGATTTGCTGTATCGAGTTTTGGAATTGGGCTTGCGGGTACACTGTAGTTGCTCCTCCAGGTCCGCTGTAGGGGTAGCCTGAGGCTTGCCAATTGTAGACAGTCTGGTACATCGCATCGGGTCCTGTCCATCCATCTCTGATCCAGTTGCACCTTATCTGATTAAGTATCCTTGATCCCACTGTCAAACAATCATTCCAAGCTACGGTTTCTCCGAAGACGGCGGATAGGTACTCGGGCGCTCCGTTAGGACTATTTATGAGCGCGTCACCTGTATTTGGACCGGTTCCAATCGACCATGTGGCATTACTTACGCTTAGATCGCAGGTATATGGTTGGCTCATCACACAGAATGAGCATGCTATCAAGCTATCTGAAACAGCTCGAATAATCTCATGGTTATTACATTCGGTAGCAAGACCTGAACCCCAATAATAGCTAGTGGTTGGAAGTGTCTGATCCCAACACGCAGATGATCCTGCTCCAAGCCATTGTTCCATATACTCTTTAGGTTGGGTTTGCTCGTACTGCCAATCATTGTGTGGTTCTTGGCCATGTTGATCACTCATTATATTATATATCTGCTGCTGTGGCAGTGGATAATTGGAGTGGCTGAAGCCGACGCCTGTTTGGTTCGACCTTTGGCCTATGCTCTCATAAAGCATCTGCATTACT
>CAYYPV010000002.1:0-12424 GCA_964473665.1 uncultured Candidatus Bathyarchaeia archaeon | reverse complement strand
CGTTCATAATCCGTTTTTCGTTTTCTAATCATTGATTCAACCTTAGGTAACAGTTTAAGCGCAATAACGTTTGATCTATGTCGTTCTTTTTCGTAGGGGTCCCTTCCCGTAATTTGTTTAATTGTCCTGTCTCTGATTGTTCCTATTCGGGCAGGAACAGCATTATAGTTGAAGCCACTATTGATCGCCGTTAAGATAGCTGATGTTGCTTTAAACTGAATTTTAGGATCGTTGGTCGCTCTAATTATTTCTTTATATCCTCTCTCAATTAGGCAGAGACAGCATTCAGCTTGCACTTTCATAGGAATAAGTTTCCATATCTGTTATGATATGAAGTTTTTGCGGGAGTTTAAATTGCAGTGAATCGAACTGAATAAAGTCAAGCTTTAGGTTTCTACAACTTTAAATTATGAGATAGGTGATTGGATGAGTTGAGTCACGTAACTACTTACGGCAAAAATAACTGACAAAATTTTTCAATGAAGAGCTGTTTGAGGTGACCGCCTTATTTATTCATAAACCTAAAGTAGATGATAACTGGAAAAGGAAAGAACGAAATTGTCTGACCGAATTACTCTTGAAGAAAACTTAGTCTATCCTCTAGATCAGTAATCACTTTATCAAAGTCAGGGAGGTTTTTGGTAAGCCTAGCAAGAGAAACACTCCAGAACTTCTTTGCCTCAGAAAGTCTTGCTCCATTGAATATCAGATCTGGTCTGAATTCAACTCCGCTTATCGTACACTTCTGAAATAGCAATTCCATTATCTTATGTGACTTGAAATTGTTTTCATTCATCAATCGCCAGACATCATAGTAGTCTCTAGCCTTGCCTCGCTGGAAAATGCTGCATATCTTCTCAACCAAGATTTCGTTCAACGAGTAGACCAGTACTTCAAACTCCAGAATATCTTCATATTCAGGTTTGACTTTCTTGCGTTCAGGTTCTTCGACTAGTCAAAGCATAATCTTTTTCCAGAGTTGCGACATCAAAATCAGTGCTCTTAGCAAGCCTTCTTAGTTGGTCAGCGTTCATTTAATATTCCATCCAACTTGTTAGTTCTTTCTTTGTTCGGTTTATCATAAGACCGTATTCTTTTGAATATTCCAAAACTTTCTTTGGTCCCAATGGGTCGAGCCACTGGAAGCCTTTAAATTCCGTAGAGGCTATTTTCGATGTCCCTTTGTCTTTTAATTCCAGAAGACTGAGAATGTATCCGAGCTTTCTGACCACTATGCTTACATCAATTCTTCTTGCATACTCAAATGCTTTCGAGAAATCAAGTTCGTCTTTTTCGGTCCATATTCCTTTAACAATTTCCTCCAATCCCCCACAATACTTTGGAAAGGCAAGACAATCTACTATCGTCTTTTCTTTAGTGGCTATGTTGAACTTGCCGCCTGCTATCGTTTCTTCTGTAAAACCAAAGAACTTCTTTTTTGACAATGTTACAAACTTGAATGTAGTTGGACCATACTCCACATCTCTCTTTCTTTTAGTGATTACGACAAAAACGGTGTGTGGAACCTGTTCAGTCATTCTCCAGAAGTTGAGAGCCGACCAGAAACTGATATAGTACTCATCAACTATGTTCGGAACAATGAGAAATGGAATTTCCGACCACTTGCCTTCATAGCCTGCTTTGGAAGGTATCAGCAGATACTTGCCTCTCTCTATTTCTTCTATCCGTCCCTTAGCCTTCAGGCGATAGATGACGTTCCATATAGAAGCCTCCGATGTTCTAAGTATCCTCTTTGCGTCATCTATGGAGAAAGCCGTCTTTTCTTCTTTTTCAACAGTAAAGAGCAGCTTAAGCTCGTTACTACCAAGCATTATTTTCTTTGTAACCATACTCTCGCAATGAAAGAGTATAGTTACGCAAATATTAATAGATTTACCTTAATCAGAATGTATCCTGCCATCGTTAGAATTGTTGTTGAAATGGCACATCAGATTCTCTTAAAATGCACAAATTGATTCCTCAGTTGATGAAAAAATTTGTTACTTAGGGTGAAGCTGTATGATTGAAAAGGAAACGCCGAATTAGGCCTCTACAACCAAGATAAATAAGTAATACGTTATTGGTCACTAAATGATTGCTTTAGCTAAATCCGAAAGCACTTCACGTGGATCTTTGGCTAAAACAACTCCGCTTGCCAGCAGAACGCCTTCAGTTCCAAGTTTTAGAGCGGCTGCTACATCTTCACCCTTAGTTATTCCTGCGCCGCATAGTACGATGGCTTTTTGATTAATTTTTTTTACAGTTTCTACAGTTCCGCGGACAACTTCAGGTTTCGCTTTCGAAACAGGTATTCCTGTCCCAATAAGTTCAGGAGGCTCAATCGCAATCATATCCGGTTTTAACGCTGCAACAGCCGCACTTACAGCTGCATTGTTGGTGCAGACCACAGACGTTAATCCAGCTTCTCTTGCTCGTTTTACAGCTGCATCGATATCGGCTAGAATTAGCCTTCTTTCAGAATGGTTTATGAGTGTTCCAACTGCACCTGCCTCTTTAACTGATTCTGGAAGTATATGTCCGGTTGAGCTTCCGGGTTTAAATGGATCGATATGTTGTGCGAAAACAGGAATGCTGACTTTTCCCGCGATAACTGCAATGTCAGTGAACTGTGGAGCGACTCCGATGCATACTTTGGTTTTTAAACTGACTTCCTCAGCTGTCTCAGCCAGTTTTAAAGCTTTTTTTCCAGTTGATTCGATGTAAGTTTTGAAGTTAACCAGTATTATCGGCGTTCTAACTTCTACCATGAGGCAGGTTCTTCCGTTAATTTTTTGGTACATTCACTTTTTCTATTTTTCATATCTCTTCTAACTGTATTTGGGAAGGCGCCTCGGGGATTGCTGCTGTGGCTTTTTCAGGTTTGTTCTAAAGTGACATTTTTGAATCTTCCGTGAAGCCGTTCTAAGACTCCGGTTATAGTGGTGTACTCCATTTCTTCAGGCCCAAGTCGGTGTGGCATGAATGGACCGTGCACTCTCATGTAGTCAGCTAACTCATTCGCTATTTTTCTTGCTCTATCAAACGCTGGGTCGTTAAACATATCTGCTGGTCCTACTAGTGTACAGTTGTTAATTTGGAATCCTAATGCGACCACTCTTGGCGGGCCGTCAAATCTGGTGCATACAGCGTTATCTAAACCAACCGGCATTAATGGCCCGTGGTGAGAACCCCGCATCCATCCCGCAACAAGATGTGGAAAAGCAAACGCCTCTAAAACTTCACCTACAGCCGGCAATCCATGCTGCGCTCTAACAATGCAGACTGGGTCATCCTTCCCTACATATTTCCCCGCTATCAATGATAATCTTGATGTACTTGCGACCGCTGCGAGCATTCCGTCAGTATGCCTATAGATTCTTGAAATTACGTATCTCCCAGGTGTGCCGATCAACGCAAGTAAATCGTAGATCTCCTCTGGACACTTTAAGTCAACCTCCTTATGTTCAATAACATCGTAAACTACGAAGTGAAAACCAGCGTGCAGCGCTGGATCTATAACTAGTCCAGGTGTGTTAAATGGGTCAGCGAAAATCTTGTACAGTTTAATGTTCCATGCACCCGGTTCACATTTGTCAGCGGCGAAAACGACCACAGGTTCACCCGGTCTCTCTTCAATCTCCATCTCAGCAACTCCAGGTCCCATGCCTTTAACGTTCCCAGAGAAAGTGTCAGATAAAAGGTCTTGACCAGCGGCGTACAGCTTAAGTTTCTTTGAAACTTTTTCAGTTATTTCTTTAAATGTATCCCAAGCAAGCCTATGAATTTCTTGACTGTTCTCTCCCTTCCTGTGAGTCATAAGCAGCTGTAAATCATCACCACAATGGAACACATGGTAGTCATTAATGAGCCCACTTTTCTTCGCGTTCTCCATCAGCTGCCGCGCCAAAGTAATCTTGTCTGGGTGAGTGGTGTAGTGTCCAGCCAGGCTTCCGACGTCAGCTTTAATTAAACTTATTGTTGTCTTTTCCGGCATTTTCAATTCACCATTTTAAAAATTGTTAGTGTTTATATTATCAAAATATTTACTTATAACTTCTACTTTATCTACGCCTGCAAATTGTAGTAATATTCACCAGTTTCTTTTTGCTGCTTATCTAGCTGAGATCCTTCTTTGTTCACTCTCGGTCTTTTCGTATCCGCGTCTCGCCGAAAAGTTACAGCCATGTCTTTAAGAAAGCTGTTCATCCCATCTCTTAGACTGACTGGAGCATTTGCATGACCTTCTACTCCGGGCACACCTGAGAAAACCATTATTTTATCAGCTATGAAGTCTTCAGCCACCACATCATGTTCAACGACGAACGCGGTTACTCCGCGGCTTTCCGCTATTCTCCTAATTGTTCTAGCCATGGACAGCCGTTCCTCAATATCGAGATAGGCACTAGGTTCATCTAACAGATATATCTGCGCTTTCCGCGCCAAGCATGCTGCAATTGTGGCTCGCTGCAGTTCTCCCCCGCTGAGCTCCATTACCTGCCTATCGAGAAGTTTCTCGGTGTTTAGGGGCTGAATAATTTCCGATTTAAACCAGCTTGAGTTAAAATCCTCTTTTGCGACTGCACGTAGAAGCTTCTCGACTGTGCCGTCATATTCAGCTGAAATGTATTGAGGTTTGTAGCTAATTTTAATATTCTTTTGAACCTGTGAGCTGCCTTTGTCCGGTTTTTCTATTCCGGCGAGAAGTTTAACAAAGGTAGTTTTGCCGATTCCGTTTGGGCCGAGTATGCCTATAACTTCTCCTTCATGTATCTCGCCAGAATCTATGTCGAGCGAGAAATCCTTGAATGATTTTTCAAAGGGCCTCCACTTCAAAATGACTTTGCGGGCGGACCATGCTGCGGTCGGTAAATGCTCTGGAAACTTTATGGGAACATCCCTAAATCGGATATTTTCGTCGGTGATAAAACCTTCTAGGTAAATATTTATTCCGACACGGACTCCATGAGGATGAGAAATTATTCCGTATACTCCTGGTTCACCATAAAGAAGACAGACTTGGTCAGATAAGTAGTCTAGAACAGCCAAGTCATGTTCAGCAACAATAACCATGCCTCCATTTTCTTTTAGTCTCCTAATTTCCTTGGCCACTTGTAATCTCTGTTTTACATCTAAATAGCTTGAAGGTTCATCGAATAGATAGACGTCCGCCTCTCTACAAATCGCCGCGGCAATAGCTACTCTCTGAAGCTCTCCTCCGCTTAACACATCTAAACTTCGATCAAAGATTGTTGTTAATTGAAGACGATCCGCTATTTCATCCAGTTCTCCTCTATCGTTAACCCTTTTGAGCAGAGTTTTAACTTTCCCCGAAACTACTTTTGGAAGAATGTCGACATACTGCGGTTTATGGGCGACTTTTAACTTTCCCTGACTTAACTTACTGAAATAATCCTGAATAACTGAACCTCTATAGTATTGAATTACTTCATGCCAGCTTGGCGGATTATCATATCTGCCTAGATTCGGCTTAATCTCACCCGACAGTATCTTAATCGCCGTTGTCTTGCCTACACCATTCCGACCAATTAGACCTGTAACAGTGCCTTCCTGCGGTATTGGAAGTCTAAAAAGCTTGAATGTGTTCGGCCCAAACCTATGGCTCGTTTCACCCGCTAACTCGTCCGGAAGATTAATAATCGATATCGCGGAGAACGGACATTTCTTGACACAAATTCCACAGCCACTGCAAAGCGCTTCAACTATTACTGGTTTTTCCTGACCCTCAGTAAACACTATAGTTTCCACTTTGCTTCTAACTTTCGGGCAAAACCTATAGCAGATTCTGTCACAATCTTCAGGCCTGCAACGATCTTTATCAAGAACCGCGATGCGAATCATAAAAATTCTTTTCCTTAAATTAAGCGTTAAACTCTCAACAGGATAAGCATTAACCTAAAATTTATAAGTAACTAACTTATGTTTAAGCTATCAGTTTTTTAAGGGTGAGATAATTGGAAGATAACCAAGAATGGGGCGAAGGTTGGGAAGAAGGCGACGAAGGAGACGAATCTGAAGAGGGCTCAGAAGAAGAAGAATGGTAACGTACTTCTCCCTTATGCGCCGTCTCTAAGCCCAGCTAAACACTAAACTAAATTTTTTTCTTAAATCTTTTTTCTAGCCATTGGCCTATCCGTTTAAAAGCTGGCTCACTCTGATTCCTATTACATTACTTCACGGGCGAAGACCATTGTTCAAAATAGCTAAAGCCACTAACGGCGCAATTCATGAGGCAGCTAAAATTATTATGAATGGAGGATTAGTCGTTTATCCTACAGACACGGTTTATGGGCTTGGATGCGATCCTCTAAACATCCAGTCCGTTAGGTTGCTTATGAAGGCCAAGAGCAGAGATGGTAAACCGCTGCCAATATTGGCGTCCTCGATTAAAAAAGCTGAGAAAGTAGCGTACTTCAATAAAAACGCTAGTAAAATCGCTCGAAAATTCTGGCCAGGTGCAGTGACGCTGGTCCTTAGAAAAAAGCCTTTAATCTCAACAACGGTGACCTGCGGTTCAAGGAGCATAGGTGTAAGAGTTCCAAAAGATGATGTTGCCTTAAAATTAATCCGGCTTTCAGGAGGATTCATAATCGGAACAAGCGCAAATATTACTGGTCGAAAATCCCCTCGAACTGCAATTGAAGCCGCCAATCAGGTGGGAAAATACGTCGACCTAATTCTTGATGCAGGGCCAACCAATATTGGAGAAGATTCAACCGTTATCGATGTAACTTCAGAGAGACCCCAAATTCTGAGAGCAGGGCCTATCAAGGTAAGAGATATAGCTAAAACTTTACGTGTCAAGCTAACTTGAAGTAAACGTTTCCTAGAAGACTTCACAGTACATTATTTTTTCATTTGTTTTACAGGTTTCCCTGAAAGATTTGTTAAAATTGGTGGTAAATGTTCGAAGCCCCTTAGTATAATTGAGGTTATCGCTCCGCCGAGGCCTCCGAATACAAAGTACGATATCATAGCTACCCCAAAGCCGACCAAGATCAGACGCCCCCTAGTCATACCAAGTAACAGAACCACAGGATAATGAACAGCCAATTTTGACAGGCTGCCAGCAGCACCTATAACAAAACCAACGACAATATTGCCTATATGTCCTCGGAATACTGCCGCTAAGATATCAATCATAAACCCCATTGCTAAATACTCTAAGACTACGAAAGGACCGATGGGCTCGAGGCCGGTGAAAGCTATCAGAATGCCCCCTATAAAACCAACGCATGTAGCTGAACCTAGCTTCTTTACCATGCCTACACCGAAGATTATTGGAATTACCCAAAATATGCTATGATTTCCTGGCGTATGTAATGGGATGTGGAAAGAGTCCAAGATACAGCTGAATGCACCCATAACAGATAGGAAGGCAATTTGACGCACTGAAAAATAACGACCATCCATATCGGTCACTTTTAAACGCTTTATTTTAAGTTAAGTTCAAAGTTATCTAACCGTTGTTCCCGATAAGCATATCGGGGCAAATAAAAATACAACCGCCTTTTTCTCTCAGCAACTGTAAGATTACAGTTAACGTATTAAAAAGTGGATTAAATGAACAGCATAATTTTCGTCGCAGCGGATGATACCAGTATAAAGGGCAGTCCATGAACGGGACAGATAGCCAGAGAACTGGCTAAGAACTAGGAAAACCCTAAACTACCTTAAAGAACACTGGCGGAATCCTACAGATCGAGGTTCAAGGTACTGACTGGAATGTCTGTTCTTAAGCCAAACAATATCCTGCAAATTCCAAAATAAAGAGCGCTATTCTAATGGCCTACAGTTAGTATTGCTCCTCTTTCAATGATGAGATCTGTTAAAGCTTTTCGCTCTAAACCAGCCTTCTCAGTCTCAGCTTCTATTTCATAATTCGATATGTTGAACGTCTTCTTTATGGATGCGTATTTATCAGCTGTTTTAATTTCCAAGACATCATCATCCTGCTTTCCGCCGACGATTTTAGAAATTATGCTCAGGGTTTCGGCTGCATCCGCTTTATTATCCGCTATTATTAGAACTGCCAACCTGCGTGAAGTTGTTTTTATTCCTAAAGCCTCAACCGATCTCTTAATCTGCCTAACTCCTGAAGCGTAAAGAAGCGTTTCTACAGCCAAATTGCTTGAAATATTAGAAGCATCATGGAACGACTTCAACGCATTTAAGGTTGCGAAATAAATGTGCCGCCAACCAGCAATGCTATCTGAATTAAAAATTTGAACGGATACTTTCGTTTCCTTACGTATCTTACTAAAAACGGCGTCAACGTCTTCGACTTCAACATTTTTGAAGCCGGCTATAACTAACCATTTTTTGAATTCTCTAATCTCCTTAAACAAATCAATCTAACTCTCCGAATATTTCCCTTAAAAATTCTCTAACCATAATGTTATCCAAACCAATCTCAGTCAGCTGACTCTCAATTTCACCCAATGTTTTTCCCTTCTCCTTTAAATTCTGACCAATTTTACGTGCTGACTCCCTTCTTTCCCACGGGAATATGACCCAAGCCTTTGTCTCTTTGATGTAATAATCCGGCGTTATTACCGACCACGGTTTATAATAAATAGTACATGTCTTAACGCTTGAGGCGCCTCTTTCAAGCAGATGCTCCTTAACAAGTTTAAGACTCTTTCCAGAGTCCGCTACGTCATCAACTACAAGCAACTGTTTATTCTTAACTCGAATTGAAACTGGCTGAGTTATTCTGGGTTTTTCTCTCGTTTTGTAGATGTCCAAATAGAATTCAGCCCTAATGTTCGCAACGTTAGGGTTCTCAAGCAGATCTGATAAAATCCTTGCTGGAGGCCACCCTCCTCTTGCAACCCCAATTATTATGTCAGGTTTAAATCTGCTCCTCTTAATTCTTCGAGAAAGTGAGATGCAAAAAGAGTAGATTTCGTCCCACGATGGCGCGATGAACTTCAAAATTCCACCTTTTTAAATAAGTGGAGTTCTTAGTTTAGCCTTTGTTCTTATTACTTTTGGTTTGCATCCTCATCTTTTGCTAGTAATTATGCTGTTGCAAATAATATTCGCAGTTCTTACCAAGCCAAACCAATGCGCAGAGATTTTTCAAGCAGCATCCAACCCCTTTGAGTTATTCAATCATAGATTCCATCGGTTCTCCCCAAGGCTGCATTGTTATTTCTCTTCATGCGTACCTTCTACGAACGATGTGGATTAACCTGTTCCCTTTTTTGTGCTGACTCCGATATTTCCTTCTTGATCTCTAGAATAGCAACCTGACCACAGTCAATGGTGCACGAAATAAGAGGAATGCGCATGTCTTTTAGCTGAGGCGTCTATGTTAGAAATTCTCAAACAATTTGTTAAATAGCCATAACTTTCACTTCGCCAGCCTTATTTTGTAGAACAAAGTTCTAAAAATATAGAAGAAAGTATAATAAATGGCTCTAACTTATGCTTAATTGAGGCATTACGCTTAGGAGGGACGCCTATTGTGGAGAGGAAAAGTCCTAGTTTTCACGTTGGTATTAGTCCTCTCCCTAGGATTATTACACAGCACGTCTAAGGCGATCGCAGTACCCACCACTGTAAACGGATTCACGACCGGCCCTTCTTCAAATGATTGGACTATGTTTCACCACGATTTGACGCATACAGGATACTCCACATCCACTGCGCCGAAGACGAACAACACCTTATGGAAATACGCAACGGGGGGTATTGTGTTTTCTTCTCCCGCTGTTTCCGGTGGACGCATCTACATAGGATCTGAGGACAATAATATTTACTGTTTCAACGCCTCCACTGGTGCCAAGCTTTGGAACTTCACGACCGGATCTGCTATGGACTCTTCTCCTGCTGTTTCCGGTGGAAGGGTCTACACAGGATCTGATAGAGGAAATGTTTACTGCCTTAGTGCTTCCACTGGTAACTTGCTATGGAATTATACGACTGGAGGCGCTGTGTTTTCTTCTCCTGCTGTTGCTAACGGCATGGTTTACGTAGGCTCTGAGGATAACTATGTCTATTGTTTGAACGCTACAAACGGCAGCCTCATCTGGAGATACCAAACGGGTGGTTGGGTGGATTCTTCTCCTGCTGTTGCTAACGGCATGGTTTACGTAGGCTCATATGACGATTGCATCTATTGTTTGAACGCTACAAGCGGCACCCTCATCTGGAGTTACACAACAGGGGATGTTGTAGTGTCTTCTCCTGCTGTTTTTAATGGCATGGTTTACATAGATTCCTACGACAATAATGTTTACTGTTTGAACGCTACGAGCGGCGCTGAGATTTGGAGCTACACGACAGGGAATACTTTGGATTCTTCTCCTGCTGTTGCTAACGGTATGGTTTACGTAGGCTCATATGACGATTGTGTCTATTGTTTGAACGCTACAAACGGTAACGAGATTTGGAGCTACCTAACTGGAAATTCTGTGGAGTCTTCTCCTGCCGTTGTCAATAGTATGGTTTACGTAGGCTCTGACGATGGTAATGTGTACTGTTTGAACGCTACAAGCGGCAGCGTCATCTGGAGTTATACAACGGGAAATGTTGTGTTGTCTTCTCCAGCTATTGTTAATGGCATTGTATACGTAGGCTCTTTCGACGGTAATGTTTACGCCTTCGGAACTCCACTTAATTTAAATCTGCAAGCCGAGGATTGGAGTGGAAACATCCTGGCCGGTGCAACTGTCTACATTAACAACGGCACAGCGTACTCTAAAGCTGTTAATGTCAATGGATGGGCTAACTTCACTGGAATAACAGCGTCATCAGTTGCGGTGAGTGTTAAGTGGCAGAATAGTTGGGTGGATGGAACTTTTTCGGTTACAATGACATCTAGTCAGACTGTTTATGTGAAATGCAAAGTTTACTCGCTTTCGTTCGCATTCAAAGATAACGCTGGGATCACCGCAATCAACCCCGCTTCGTGGCAGGTTGAAGCCCCTAATGGAACAATATTGACTGTAACAGGCTCTTTTCCTCAAGCGCAGAACGGAACATGGATGATCACCCAGATATTATGGCAGGGAAACGATGTAGTGCCTGTTGCGCATCCAACAGTTTCGCTCGGCTCCAACTATGCTTGGACAGTGTCTGCACGCGTCTACAATGTCAACCAGTGGGCTTTCAAGAATAGTGCTGGGACCTCAACTCTGGCTGTTACCAGTTTCCAGATGAAATATCCGAACGGTACGATATCGAAGGCGCTTTCTCCTTCATCATCTGTATATATTCAGAACGGCACATCGACACTCGTAAGCGTTTACTGGGAAGGAAATAATATTATTCCATTAGTTCACCCTACCTTCGATGCGACCAACGGTAATCCAGTCTTCGACTGCAATGTCTACCAGCTTTCATTCACATTCAAAGATAATGGTGGCGGTTTAACGATTAATCCGGTTAACTGGGGAATTAAAGCACCCAATGGGACCATATGCACTATTGTTGGAAATATACCTCAGGCTCAGAACGGAACATGGGCAATGACACGCATATTATGGCAGGGAAACGATGTAATCCCATCATCTCAACCTACAAATTCCCTAACTTCAAATTACGCTTGGACAGTTGACTGCCGAGTCTACGCCGTGAACTTCGTCGGCGCATTTAAGGACAGCTCGGAAAACGCATTGTATGTTAATCCTTCCTCATTCCAACTGAATTTCCCGAACAGCACAACTATTTCTTTGACTGTCGGCTCATATTACGTACAGAACGGCACGACAACATGGCAATCAATAACTTGGGAAGGCAGCAACATTGCGCCTTCAACTTCAACTTCCTTTGATGCAACGAACGGAAATCCAACTGTAAATTGTCGAGTCTATTCACTAAATATCGAGAACAAAGACCAACTAAACAACCTACTGGCCGCAAATGTACCGCTGACATTTCCAAACGGAACAGTCATTGCTAAAACTCCTTCCTTGGGATGGATCAACATGACACAAGTACAGACTGGGACAGTCTCCTTAACTACACCCATCACGATCTCCGCAACCGAACATTACATGCTGCTGAACTCTACTGGCACTGTTCTAACTTCAAATACAATAGTAAACGCCGAAGTCTGGCGCCACGACTTCAAAGTAACAATAGGCTTCAAGGACAGTTCTGGCACATATGTTATTTCGAATCCGCCAAGCTTTTTAGTCTTAATGCAAAACGGCACTACAGCGAACAATCCCCCGGCAAACGCATGGATGCCTGCGGGGACTACTACTTTGACAGCTGTAACGTGGGAAGGCTCAAACGTCAGACCACAGACAGTGCCCACAGTAACAATTGGCTCCGCCGCAACATACTACTACAATTTAAGCGTATACAGCGTGAGCCAGTTCACTTTCAAGAATAATGCCGGAACCTCAACATTGTCTGTTTCCGGTTTCCAAGTGATGTATCCAAATGGCAC
>CAYYPV010000001.1:0-31558 GCA_964473665.1 uncultured Candidatus Bathyarchaeia archaeon | reverse complement strand
TCGCTTCCGGGGGTTCCGTCTGAGATGCAAGCTATATTTGAACTAAACCTTGTACCGATTGTTCGTAAGATTGCGGGAAAGAGATACCCATACGAATATAGCTTACAAGTGAGAGGAATAGTCGAATCCGAACTGGCTCCTCTAATAGACGAGGTAATGAGTAAAAATTCGGGCGTTTACATAAAATCTCATCCGAGAAGGGAAGAGGCTATATCTAAAATTGAGCTGCATTTGTATGCGGTTTCCAGCAACAAGATTCTATCTAAAAATAGAGTGAAAAAAGCAACTAGAGAAATGTCAAAATTAATTGTCAATAATGGAGGAAAGTTAACTTCCTCAGGGAAATAAAATATGTACACAACATTCATAATTGGGACGGCTGGGGCGGGCAAATCACTTCTTGTAGGAACCTACGCTAACTGGTTATATGAAAAAAAAGAATATCCGATCACATTGAACTTAGATCCTGGAGCTGTAAAGCTGCCTTACAAGCCAGATGTGGATGTTAGAAATTACATTGTGATTGATGATTTAATGGAGAAATATGGACTTGGGCCAAACGGAGCCTTAGTTATGGCCGCTGACTTGATAGCGACTGAGATAGATAAAATTCGGAGGGAAGTGGAGGAGCTTAAGCCGGACTACGTTATAGTTGATACGCCTGGTCAGATGGAGCTCTTCGCCTTTAGAGCAAGCGGCCCAATGATAGTTGATGGGTTGACAGAAGATCCTAAAGTGATAACCTACCTGTTCGACGCCTCATTCTCAAGCAATCCCCTGAACTACGTTTCTAATATGTTTCTAGCTACAGCCGTTTATCACCGATTTCTACTTCCCCAAGTTTATGCTTTATCAAAAATAGATCTTCTTCCACCGGAGAAATTGGATGAAGTGTTGGACTGGTCTGAAAATGATGAGGCTCTTGAATCAGCGATGGAAACTCAGCTAACTGACCAGAAAAGGCTTCTAAGTCACGGCATTCTTCAAGCAATCGCTGAGCTTGGATTAACATTCGAGTTAATTCCTGTGTCAGCCAAAACTTCTGATGGAATAGTTGATTTAAACGCACAACTGACTAGAATTTTTGCGGGTGGAGAAGAAGCCATATCGGGCTAAGAGGGAGGCTGCACGGGAGGATACGCGCTGGTATAGCGCCATCCAATTACATCGCCATTTTGTAGAATGTATTCACTTGCACCCACTTCACTGAAACTCCACTTTGAGCTATTCCAGCACCAGAACGACCAGTAATACGTATTATTTCCCGCGACACCGTCTATACTTTGCACAAATTCACCTTCTCCTGTATAGTAAGTGGATTTCACCTTTGCTGCTATCGTAGTTGCGTTGAAAGCTGATGAACCTAAGGGCACTACGGTTCCATTATGCCAAGTAAACGTTCCGTTACCATAGTTTATGCACACATTAACTTTTATCGAGACCTTACTCAGCACTGTGGTTGTCTGTGTGTATTGTGTAAAGTAATACGTCGCTAATGATGTGGCCATGACTGCCCAAACTAAAAGTGCTACCGTTATAAAAATAAATGTTCTACTCTTCATTGCCGTGGTTTTCGATCTCCCAAAACGTTTTGCATGGCATAGGACAGGGGAATAGCTAGAAATCCAAAAAGAATGGTGTTAGAAGAAACATGAATGACGGATAATGCTACGCCAGTAAGAATTGCTGCGATTATAGGGACTCCAAATGTTACAGCGAATCCAGCATTTGTAATGATGTCATAAACGAGTGTTAAAAAAGCACCTAACACAGCAGCTTCAACACATAATCGGGCAGTCCCTTCGGTTGTAATTTTTTTAAAAATACCAAATTCTTTAAACAAACCTCCGACGAACCCGATTATAGTCATTCCTAGCATTTGAAATGGCACCAATAGTCCGCCGAAGCCAAATGGCGAAAGGAACCCGTTAATGAGCATAACTAGAGCCCCAAGCGTGGCTCCAAAAACACTGCCAAAGACGACCCCAACAGTAAATGTAATTACCGAGGTGAATTCCACATTCGGGGGTCTAGGAATTAACTGAATAGCTATGCAGGCAGCAGCCATAATGCTGAGCAAAGTTATTCGACGTAATTTCGAAGGCTTGTTAGGCATAATGTAGGATAATTATCCTACATTTAAATATCTTTTGCCACACATTTAGTAAGAGTTGGTTACAGTTTACAGTTTACTTCTGGAGAGAGCTACATGCATAATAATATAAATGAAATTTGCCAGAAGCTCAGATTATTATTAGAAGAAGCTGTTAAAAGAAATTTGTCTGAAGGCATCCTTCTTTCTGGCGGTCTTGATACAAGCACCTTAGTAGCGCTAGCGTCAAAATACAGATCCCCTAAAGCATTCACAGTCGCATTTGAGGGCGCCCCAGCGCCTGATATTAAATATGCTAAACTGGTTGCGGATCGCTTTGGCTTGAAGCACTCGGTTCAAATTTTCGGTGAAGATGATCTATACAAAGCCATTCCATTAGTTATTAGAAAACTGAAATCATTTGACCCGATGGAGATCCGTAATAGCGTAACCATATTTATCGGTTTGAAAGCGGCTCACGAGGACGGAATAAATAGCGTTATGACTGGTGATGGTTGCGATGAACTCTTTGCAGGTTATAGTTTCTTCTTCGGATTAGAAAAGGAGAAACTGCGTTTAGAACTTCAAAGAGTATGGAACGGGATGGCTTTCACTTCAGTAGACTTAGCCGACATGTTTGGAATAAAAGCTAAACTTCCATATCTTGACTCTGAGTTCAAGAAGTTTGCCATGGAAATGGATCCAGAACTAAAAGTTCAAGTTGAACGTGGCCAAACGTGGGGGAAATGGATAATCCGCAGGGCGTTCGGAAATATTTTGCCAGAAGAAATTGTGTGGAGGGTTAAAACCCCAATAGAAGCTGGCTCGGGAACTGCAACCCTTACAAGGCTATTCAACTCGATAATTTCTGACGCTTATTTCAAAGAAAAAACAGCGAAGTATCTTGTTGAGGACAAAGTAGCCATCAGAGATAAAGAGCAATTATTTTACTATGAAGCTTATCGGCCGATTCTTGGCGCGCCACATCCAACAAGCATGGAAGGTAAGATATGCCACCAATGCAACTCTAACGTCCCTGAAAGGGCAACTTATTGCCGGACATGCGGAGCATACCCTGTTTGATTAATATTAATAAAAGTGCTCCAGGTTAACCATGCCTAAACTATTAACTGCTTTAGGTTTATTTATTGTGTAACAAACTTTTTACAAGTTTCAAAACAAAGTAAGTTTGATCAACATTGAGAGCACTTGAAGAAAAGCGGGATACGAAAACACTTATGCTACTATTTTTGATTAAAAATGAGGGCCCCGTAGGCAGGTATCGCCTTGATGATATGCTTAACCTACCTGAGGGTGTGGTTAGAGGTCTTCTTCTGAATTTTTTAAAAAATGAAGATATAGCAGCCAGCAAATTGGGTTGTAGATTAACGGTGAAAGGAAAAAAGTTCCTTAAAAAATTGCTAACTGAATATCAGATATCGCAAATCAAAGAATTTGAAATGACGGGTCCTCTTAAAATAGCTGAAAAAAATGTTGCGGTACAAATTAAAGGCGGGGCTGAATTAGTTAAATCAGCAATGGATCAGAGGGACATTGCAGTGCGGGTAGGTGCTCGTGGAGCCATTCTTTTGAACTATCTAAACGGCACGTTGGTTATTCCCAATGTTTATTCTAATTTGGCCACAAAGTATCCAAGGTTAGCTGAAAGCATTATTAATTCATTCAAACTCAGTGAAGGCGATGCAGTAATAATCTGTGGCGCTGAGAATAAGTGGAGAGCGCTGGAAGGAAGCTTAGCTATAGCCTTATCCCTTGAAAAATAATTAGAAAAGTTTTTGTGATAATATCGCCTTCTAATTGCGGGGCATAAAATTGGCTGTAATTGCAAGTCTCACAGTCATACCTCTGGGTACATCTTCAACAAGTCTCAGTCCATACGTCGTTTTATCTGTAAAAGCGCTTAGGAAAGTTAAGGGAATAAAGTTCCAAGTTGGACCAACATCGACATCAATCGAGGCTAAAACGCTGGATGACCTACTGATGGCTGTTAAGGCTTCTCATGAAGCCGCATTTAAATCTGGGGCCAAAAGAGTGATGACAATTTTAACTATGGATGATAGACGTGACATAAAAAACGTAACAATGCTAAATAAGGTTAAAGCAATTGAGAAATACCTTGAAAGGAAATAGGCGACAAAAATATGGCTGAACCGAGGTCGGAAGCTGTAGAGAAGCCTTCAAAAATTCTCATACTATGCGTTGATAGAGATGATGATATAGGTGTTAAAGGTGGTGTAAAAACACCTATTATTGGAAACGAAAACGTATCAAATGCTGCAACTAAATTGGCCCTTAATGATCCTGAAGAAGCGGACGCCAATGCAATGTTTGAGGCCGTTCGAACATACCGCAACCTTAAAGATGAAGAAAAAGAGCATGAGCACCAAGTTGCCGTTATATCCGGTTCTCAAGTTGGGGGCGTACAAGCTGATAGAAAACTTATACGCGAATTGAATGATGTTTTGAAAACTTTTCCAGCCGAATATGCCATTCTTGTTTCTGATGGCTACAGTGATGAGATCGTGATTCCAATTATTCAATCTCGAGTTCCAATTATGTCCGTTAAAAGAGTGATAGTTCGCCACAGCGAAGCCGTAGAAGAATCTTGGGCTGTCTTCGGACGCTACGTGAGGCTGCTGGTAGAGAATCCTAAATACTCCCGCATTATCTTAGGGGTACCAGGTATTCTGCTCGTATTTTTCGCCGTTTTCTACTTTCTAGGAGTATGGCAATACGCATGGGAAGTTGCGCTGATAATACTTGGCATAGTTTTATTCGTAAAAGGCTTCGGTATTGACAAAATGTTATCCAATGTGACGGATAGAATGAAAAAAATACCGGTGCTACCATCCCCTATTGAACAAGTTAGAATCTATGCTGCGGCGGTAGGAATCATCTTAGTGATAGTTGCTTGCTATAGCGGAGGAACGTATGTCGCATCTACATATGGCAGCGTAAAAAATATGCCAATAGAGAGTAGCTTTGTAATTCTCTTTGGTTATTTCTTACAGCAATCCATCTATCTAATTGTCACAGGGGTTGCAATTTTTCTGATTGGAAGTGTAATACACCACTACTTTACGCATGACGTAAGAATCTGGCAGAACATCGTTGGGGTTGTGATTACTATAACTATTTACCCTGTGGTTTTAGAAATTTCAAAAATATTAATAACTCCAACTTATCCATTGCAAAATTTGACATATTGGGTAAGCATTGGAATAGCCGCATCCGTCGTATCAATTCTTGCAGTCTATTCTGCACACCGTAGATTTTCGGACTACTTTAGGAAGGCTGAGGAAGTTGGAAAAAGCTAAAATTGCTATAATCGGCGGAACTGGTTTAGAGTTTCTAATAGATGCATCCGCTAAAACGAGAATCGGAACTCCATACGGCCCATCTCCACCAATTACCATTGGAAAAGTTGCTGGTAAAGATGTGGCATTTCTGCCTAGGCATGGGGAGAAGCACACGGTTCCCCCGCATAAAGTCAATTATCAAGCCAACATATGGGCGCTTCACGCTTTGGGTGTTGAAAGAATACTTGCCACAAATGCTGTGGGTGGAATTAATCCAAAATTCAAACCAGGAGATTTTGTCATACCCAATGACCTGATAGACTTCACAAAAAATAGGCCGACAACATTCTACGATGATGCTCCAGTTACGCATATAGATTCAACAAACATATACTGCCCTGAACTATGTCGTGTTCTGTTAGCCGTTGCGAAGAGAGTTAAAGGTAAAGCTTGGGGGGATGCAGTTTACTTGTGTACTGAAGGTCCCCGGTATGAAACCCCTGCCGAAATTCGAATGTTCCATAAATTTGGTTGCGATGTCGTCGGGATGACTGGAGTTCCTGAGGCAGTTTTAGCTCGAGAATTAGAGATGTGCTACGCCGCAATTTGTTTCGTAACCAATATGGCTGCTGGGATGCAAAAGAGGTTAACGACAGAAGAAGTCTCTAAGGTGGCTGATAAATCAGCGGAAAAAATGCGGCAAACAATAAAAGATGCTATTAGAAAAGTCCCTGATAAAAGAAAATGCGAATGCGCGACATCTCTAGAAGCAGCTAGAATATAGGGTTACAAATATGGAAGGCTGGTCTTATTACTTTAATCGAGCTATACGGGGTATAGCTGCTAATAGGCTTACTTATGGGATATATAGCGCGATTTTATGGCGTCAAATTAAATATGGATCCAAACCAGAGCACATAGCTGTAATACTTGATGGAAATCGAAGATGGGCTTCGGAGCATACTCTTCCATTATGGTTTGGACATTCTTCAGGTGCAGATAAAGTTGAAGATCTCATTGAGTGGTGCAGCCAGCTAGGAATAAAAACAGTCTCACTATACGTTTTTTCTACGGAAAACTTTCAGAGATCCCAGCCTGAAGTTAATGAAATAATGAAAATTGCTGAAGAAAAATTTAGACAAATTATAGAGGATGAAAGAGTTCATAAAAACAAAATACATGTAAAAGCAATAGGTAGAATCGACCAACTACCACAAACTACTCAGCAACTAATTCGAAAGGTTGAGGATTCAACGAAAGACTATGACAACTTTTATTTGAACATAGCAATAGCATATGGAGGTAGAGCTGAAATCGTCGACGCTGTGAAAGAAGTCGTGAAGGAAATAAATGAGGGACGTTTAAAGCCATCTACTATTGATGAAAATACTATTGAAAAACATCTTTACACATCTTATTTACCGAAATCCGATCCAGATATAATCATCAGAACTTCTGGTGAGGAACGATTAAGCAATTTCCTTCTTTGGCAAGGAGCATACAGTGAGCTTTTCTTTCTAGATGTCTTTTGGCCAGATTTTCGTAGAATCGATCTCTGGAGAGCTGTAAGAACTTACCAGGAAAGAAAGAGGAGATACGGAAGGTAATCAAACAGCCTGCTAACACCTGCTCTAAAACTTATTTAAACATAATTTTAGGTTAATAGACCTATGTCGTGCTGTTCGAACGTATCAACTCTGTATGAGGCGCCATGGGAGTTATCTTTTTATGTCAATTCATAGGGGCTTTTAGTTAATCGCTCAGCCTCATTCTTTAAAACGTTAACTGTATCCTCAATTCTAACCCCGCCAAAGCCGGGTATGTAGATGCCTGGCTCATCGGACACTACGTTCCCCTTGGCTAAGACGTCAATGCTAACAGGGTTTAGTCTCGGCGGTTCATGTATATCCAGCCCAATTCCATGACCTAAACCATGAATAAAGAATTCTCCATATCCATTCTCCATAATTATAGTTCGAGCAACTGAATCGACATGCCTTGCTTTGACGCCGCTCCTAATGGATCTGAAAGCTTTTTCTTGAGCCTGTAAAACTAATTTGTAAATTTTAATTTGTTTCCGATTTGGTTTTCCCGCAGTAATGGTTCGAGTAATATCTGAATGATATCCTTTGTAAACGGCGCCTATGTCTATAGTTACGAAATCTCCTTCTCGAATTTTTCTATCGCTTACATTCGCATGCGGTGATGCTGACCTCGGGCCAGAGGCAATTATTGTGTCAAATGCGTACGCTTCAGATCCACTTGAACGCATTGCATACTCAGCTTCAGCTGCAACTTCATACTCGTAGACTCCTCTTCGAACTGCTTTGGTGGCTGCTTCAATGCCTTTATCTGCCATGTTAGCTGCAATTTTTATGCGAGAAATTTCTTCATCGCTCTTTATTTTTCGTAGACTCCATACAAGATCCGGCATTGACTTAAAAGTAATCCCTCTCGTTTTACCCTTCACTTTTAGGAAGAATGAGGCTTGCAGAGAGTCAAAGCCAACGTTTCTAGCTTTAAGTGCAGAAAGTTCCTTTGAAATGTCATCAACTATGTTTCCACCAATTTTCACTGTCTTAACTATACAGTTTCTAGCTGACTCTTTTGCCGCTGTTGAGCTTAATTCTGGAACAAAGAGAATGGGCGTTTCTTCTTTTGGCAATAGGAATGATAGATTAGAAAATTTTGCGTCGAGAAAATCCGTAAAGTAATAGATGCTAGCAATGCTTGTGATAAAGTAGCAGTCAAGATTGGCTGCGCGCATTTGTTCTCTGAGAGCTTCGATACGCATATTATTTCACCATAAGCTTCAGATTTAGGTTCGTCAATAGAATATTTATCTTCCAGTTCTTAAGAGATAATCGGAGATGGCCCTTCTAAAATGAAACCCTTCTTAACCTGCTCGAACAGTAAATTAAAACCTGTAGCGGAAGAAATAACTGGAGTAGCGGATGGTTGAGGGATTAACTTGGTATACATCAGAAAAATTGAAATGCGGGGCTTCAAATCCTTTGGCCCGCGAAAGGTATCTGTGTCCCTCGAAAGAGGCTTGACAGTAATAACTGGTCCGAATGGTAGTGGGAAAAGTAATATTATGGATGCAGTCCGTTTTGTTTTAGGTGAGTTAAGCGCCCGTACTTTGAGGGCTGACAAGTTTTCCGGGATAATTTTTGACGGCAATGTCGCCCAAGGGGAAGGGCCTAAATCTGCTTTGGTTGCTATTCAATTCGACAATACTGATAGGCGTATACCTTCCGATATCGATATAGTTTCGGTTTCTAGGGAGGTAGACAAAACTGGTCAGAGCACTTATAGACTGAACGGTAGAAAAATTTCCAGAGGCCAACTAGTAGATATTCTAACTGTTGCGGACTTACATGCTTCGGGCTACAATATGATTATGCAAGGGACAATTACTAGACTCGCTGATGTTACGCCTGAAGAAAGGAGAAAAATACTTGATGAATTAATCGGAATAGCTGAGTATGACTCAAAAAAAGCAGAAGCCCAAATTCAACTAAATGAAGCCGACATAAACCTGAAAGTAGCCACTGCTCATATAGAGGAAGTTCAGAAGAGGATTGAAGATTTAGAACGAGAAAGAAATGATGCACTACGTTACAATTTCATCGAAGAGGAAATTAAACGTCTTAAAGCCCAAAGAATTTCATATGAAATAAGTGAAATAAAAAAGAAACTGGAAGAAGTGAGTAAGAGATTACAGAAAGAGAAGACCGCTGTAGACTCTCTAGATGATGAACGTAAAAAACTTCAAACAAAAAGAGAGCAGGTTGAATCTGAGTGGCGCAAATTCGACGAGAATGTTGTGGATAAAGGCAATACAAGGCTGTTTAGCGTCCAGAAAAGTATAGGCGACATAAACGCGGATATTGCTCGCCTAAAAACTGAGATGAGCGCAGGGAAGATAAGCTTAACAGGTCTAGCTAAGATGCATGACGAGCGCTCACAGAACATAGAATCTATTAGAAAATCCCTCAAAGACTCTAGGAAAACCCTTGTAAACCTTAGAGGTAAACGAGATCGATTGCAGGAGGTTATGAACAAAAAGCAGGATAGGTTTACAGAAGTCAGCGATAGACTCAGTGAGATGAAAAATAATCTCGGGAAAAATACTGACCGAATAGAAAAAATTGGCGAAGAACTTGAAGTACTGAATAGGCAGATCATTAAGCTGAATACAAAAATAGAAGGCGCTAGCGCGAAATTAAAAGTTGCAGATGAAAACTTACAGACACTGGAAGCCAGGAAAGCCAGCTTTGAATCAACTTTCCAGAATTTAAAGACCCATATTCAAGATTTGTATAGAATCCAAAAAGAAGAAAAAATTGCTTTAAGAAATATAATGGAATTGATTGAACGTAACAAAAAAAGGAAAGAAATATTTGAGCAAGAATTATCGGAAGCTGATAGGACCGCTCAACGTGCGAAGAAAGCCATAGTTGAAGTTGAGACTCAAAAGGATTTCGCTGAAAAAGTTGCAGCTGAAGAAAAAGCGCTTTTAGAAATAGAGACAATGGGTAAAGGCGGAGTGATACCTGGAGTTTATGGAAGGCTGAACCATTTAATAAGAGTTAAACCGGACCATAGAGAAGCTATTGAAGCTACGTCGGTTGGTTGGCTTCAATCGATAGTTGTAGCTGACGTCAGCACTGCCCTTAGATGTGTTGAGAGTTTAAAGCGAACAAAGCTTGGCAGAATTAAACTGATTCCGTTAAGAGAAGTGTCTTCAACTAGGACTGTGAGGCCTCCTAAGATAGATGGAGTAATTGATACTGCAGCCTCCATAATTAGATGTGATCCGGAGGTAAAACCCGCTGTCAACTTCGTTTTCGGGGATACTGTAATCACTGAAGGTGATAAGTCCGCTTTTGAAGCTATGAAGAAAGGTTATCGAGCATGTACTTTAGAAGGGGACCTGTACGAACCTGGCGGAGGCATGGAAAGCGGCTACTACCGTTCACCTATTGATCTCGCTACAATAATACCAAGTGAGTCAGCGATGGAAAGTCTAGGTGAAAGCGTTAACGCCTTAGACACGATGCTCACTAGAAGAAGAACGGACATAAGAACAGCTGACGATGAGATTGCTAAGTTGAACGATGACAAGGTGCGTCGAAGCAATGTTATTGGTTTACTTGACCATGAAATTGAGGAGGTTCGCGGGAACATTAGCAGGATTCGGCGTAATATTAGTGTTCTAAACAGGCGAATTAAAAGTCTGCATAGAATTGCCGAGAAAGAAAAGAGCGAATCAGCGGCACTAAATGCGCAGAGGGATGAGATCCGCAAGAAAGCTGTAGACCTACAAAAAGAAGAGAAAAGCCTCAGATTAAGAGTTAAACCTGCAGTAATCTCGAAATATGAAGAAGAGAAATCAATTCTAAACAGTGAGATTACGGATCTTCAACGGGAACTCGTTAAAATAACAAGCAACATATCATTCAACGAATCAAGCTTGGAAAGCACATTTAGACCAGGCTTCAAAAGCGCGAAAATTGAATTATCCACTATTAATAAGCAAATCAGAAGTTTACAGAAGAAAGTTAGCGTCGCCACTGCGTCCTTAGAAGAGGCTGAAAAACAAATACGTGAATTAAACAAGATGAAGGAGCAGCTATCAACCTCAATAACAACCGCTAAGGATGAGAGGAAAAAATTTCTAGACTCCCTTGAAGAAATTGACGCTGGATTAAAGAAAATAGACCAGAGATACACTCCTGCAAGCAGTGAATACCATCAGATTGAGCTAGCGATTCAAACCCTAAACATAGACTTAAAACATTCGGAAGAGACGTTGTATAGCCTCGGTTATGATAAGCCATTCACGGTTATTCTTGATGAGTTAAAGGGGATTGAAACATCTCTTAACTTAATGAATCTTGAATTGGAAAAGCTTGGATCAGTTAATCAACTTGCAGTGGACCAGTACAGTGAGTACAAGGACAACTACAAACAACTATCTGTTCGCCGTAATCAACTCGAGGAAGAAAGACGTGCGATTGTAAAGTTTATGCAAGAAATTGAGGAGAAAAAACGCAGCGCCTTCACAAAGGCGTATGAGCAGTCTAATGAAAGTTTTAAAGCGTTGTTCTCAAAGTTAACAGGCGGCGGAGTAGGTTGGATGCAACTACAAAATCCCGACGACATTTTTTCGGGCGGTATTGATATATTTGTACAATTCCCCGGAAAAGCCGCAAGACTTGTGAGTGGAACCAGTGGAGGTGAAAAATCCGTTGCAGCAGTTGGATTTCTATTATCGATTCAAAGCATTTCTCCAGCATCGTTCTATATGTTCGATGAAATTGACGCCCATCTTGACCAAGCCAACGCAGAAAGACTAGCCGATTTGTTAAGAGGACAGTCTGCAAAGTCACAATTTATCGTAATATCGCTAAGAGATGTCGTTGTTGATAGAGCCGAAAGGTTATTCGGAGTTTTCTTACAGGGTGGACTTTCCAATGTAGTCTCCGTCAAACTTCCAGAAGAGATAGCGTAAACATGTCAAGTAATGAAGCTTTAACAAATATAGAGAAGCCTTTCTGGCTTCGGCCACCATGGATGATCCTATTTGATCTTATCAAGCTTCATAATGTAAAACCTTGGGACGTGAATATTTCTTATCTGTTGACCTCACTGTTGACTGAAATGAGGAAGAGAGGATACGTTGATTTTACGGCTTCAGGAGTAGCTTTGCTTTCCTCGGCAACTCTTTTCAAAATGAAAACTGAACTTGTCTTAAAACTTGAGGCACCACCTATTCCTCCTTTACCAAAAATTCCGGAGTATCTTCCTCCGCCAATTAGACTACCATTTCGTTATGAATACACAACAACAACTATTGAGCAACTGTTAAAAACACTTGAAGAGGCTTTGAAAGAAGAGCCGGCTATAGCGGAAAAACTTAAACTTCAACCTATAACTCTCCCGCCGCCTGCTATTCCAACTCTTGACCAATTCATGGTGGAGATTGAGGAGCAGATAGATAAAATGCTCATAAAAATCACAGAATTAGCCGCCGAGACTAAGCATATAGCTTTCTCTAAACTAGTAACTGGAATGGAGCGACTTGACGTGGTCAGAACGCTTATAGTTGTGCTATTCTTAGCTTGTCGTGGAGAAATTCAACTTTGGCAGGAAGAAGAGTTTGGTGAGATTTTCGTAAGTTTATCAGGAGGCGAGTCGGAAATTGGAGGACCAATCACCACGGGAATTGTGTGATGAGAAAGAAGAGAAAATTAAGCTAGATCCAGAGCGTGCAATAATATTAATTGAAGCAGCTCTTTATGTGGCGGGACACCCGCTTGAGCTAAGTACTATTGGCTCAATTATTGGAACTCGATCAAAGAAAAGGATTCTGGAATTAGTTAGGATGCTTATTGACAGGTACCACCAGAAGTCAGGGGCTCTTGAAATTTTAGAATTAACTGATGGAAGAATAGTTCTGCAACTTAAACCTGAATATGTTGAGCAGGTTAGAAGATTGGCGACGAGGCCTTTGCTTACGCATGGGCCTCTTAAGACATTATCCTACATAGCTTATAGGCAGCCGATAACGCAGGCTCAAGTTACAGACGTGAGAGGCCCGCAAGCCTACGACCATATAAGAGAACTTGAAAACATGGGGTTGATTAACTGCGACAAACTTGGTAGAACGAAAGTTATAAAGACAACAGAATACTTCGCTGACTACTTCAACCTAAGCCACGATCCAAGATTAGCTAAGAAGCAGCTTGAAGCATTATTTTCCGAGGTTGAGCAAAAAGAGCCTAAAAAAGCTTCTTAACATAATCCTTCCATGTTTTCTCTTGTATTACTCAAACAAATCTCTACCTTAATGTTTAGCATTATACCGTTTCCTGAAGCTCTCTTGAAATCTCAGAGAAACCAGTGGAAAAAGTAATAGCTAAAAATTCAACCCACCATGAAGGCGACTATTACTCCTATAATTAGTCCCGCGCTTAAGGGCACGATGGATATGATCATAGCAACATACATTGCTGTCTGTGACCCGTACGCATTAAAAATATCTTTCAACTTATTCAGGTTGATAGTCACCAATCCAAGGTAAGCGGCTAAAGCAACTAGTATCACTAAAGGGATAACCATTTTCAACATTTTCTTTACGAGGAAGCCGAGTATGAGTCCGATGATAAATGGGATAGCCATAAACACTATAGTGGGTAAACCGAATGCTTGTCCACTGGAAATATAAGACCAAAATGTGCTAAGCAGAGTCATTTTTTATTTCACACCCTTTTACTATTCCTTTAAAAAACTGTCTGTATAAGGATGTATTTCTGCCTTTTCGTTCTACTTTGTAAATTTTGAATGTAATTACTCTGGGTTTATTGAGTTCTCGCGACTTCTTTCTGAGCAGAGCCTTTAGCTGCTCGTTTTGAGATCTCTCCAAGTTTAGTGAAAGGTGCATAGGCGCCGCCGGTAAATGTGTAACCGCATCTGCGGCAAACCCAAACTCCTACGCTTAGTCTTTTAACGGACTTTGACTCGCATTTGGGGCATTTATGCAGTTTTTTCATTTCTACTTCAATTTCAGCCGTCCTTTTCCTAGGAGCAGTGCCGTACCTAGCGCCAAATCTAGCAGTTGGGCCTACTTTCTTTCTCCCAACCATTTTTCTATCCCGTCACAATTTTTCTAAGCTGCTTAGATTTCTCAAGAACGATTTTCATAGATTCTTGGATCATCTCAAGTGTGAAGATTCCTAGTCCGCTTTTCTGTATTGCACATATTTTTTCGTCTTGATCAATAGCTATGGAGATCTTTGCATCCATAACCTGCTCTTCTAATAGAAATGGGTCGACAGAAGTTTTCCGTCAATTTTGGCGATAGTTACTGTAATTGGTAAATTCTTTGTAGGAAGTTTTGAGTGTCCTTCCTTAATCTGCACCGCCCCTTCCTTTACTTCGTAATTCGGAATTTTTGCGTTGAGAACAGCGGCTAGCGCTGCTAAAGCTGAAGCGTCAACTAGATTTCCGTCATGGTTCAGGATGTAAACATCAATGAAGACTACGAAAACATTCTTTCCCGGCACTATGCATAGCTTTTCTAGGTCTATTGCCTTCGATTCTCTTATACCTCTGTCGACGACTCTTGCTAATTCTATGGCGTTTTCACTCGGTGGGCCGAGCTCAAAAGTTGGTGAAGCAAGTGGAACAAGTTCAGCGTTTACTGTTAATATACCCTCATTCGGCGTGTCGGGGAATGGTTCCCCAGTGCTTATTTTTACTCCAGCCATTACTTTTGTGTTACCTAAATTAACTAGTGCTGAACCTTCGGCTTTTCCGATTACTCCTGACTCAATTTTTATTTCACGATAATCGGCTAAGTCCCTTCCGTCTAATCTTTTTCCTCTTGCGATTAATTCTATGAGATGGCGCTGCCTTATTTTTGCAACGATTTCTGTTGAAGGTGTCACTGACATTTATGCTTCCCCTCCCTCTTCTTCTTTTTCAACCTTTACTGTTTCTTCAGCGACTACTGTTTCTTCAGCGACTTCCTTCACTAAGACATACTCATTTTTGAGTGCTTCTTTCTGCATAGCATGGATTTGTTTGCATCCTTCAATTGCTAGGTTTAATGCTTTTTCGAACTCTCCGTGAGATAAGTTTCCATCCATCTGAAGCAACGTTATCTCCCCTGTTCTCGGAAGCATGGCGACAGGTAGATCAGCTTGACCGAACTGATCCTCTTCATCGTTCAAATCGAGGACTACGTGGCCGTCAGCCTTACCGGCGGCGCAGGCTACAACCAAATCACGCAACGGAATACCTGCGTCGGCTATAGCAAGTGCAGCTGCGGTTATACCGGAGCATCTTGTTCCTCCGTCGGACTGCAGAACTTCGATGAATACATCTATAGTTGTTCGCGGGTAAAGTTCAGTAAAAATTGCTGGCTCTAATGATTCACGGACTATTTTCGATAATTCAATCTCTCTTCTTGAAGGAGCTGGATTTTTTCGGGTCTGTGTTGAGAATGGTGCCATATGGTATCGGCATTTGATTACAGCTCTATCGGGAAGAGCTAGATGTTTAGGTTGGGTTTCTTTCGGCCCATAGACTGCAGCAAGAATTTTGTTTTTTCCCTGCTCAATATATGCTGACCCGTCGGCATTTTCTAGTACATCAACTTCAAGTTTTATCGGTCTTAGTTGATCTAGTTTTCGTCCATCAATTCTTAGACCTTTTTCGTCAACCAGTTTCTCCGGTTTTACTTTGGACATTTGTTAAACCTCTTTTTATCTTCATGTCATTGATTAATGCTGAGATACGTTCAGTTAGGCCAGATGTATGCGCCTCTGCCTCGATTTTAAGTATTGCGAGTATCGCTAAATCCTCATCCTCTGGAGTACTACCGCTGATGAGAACCATACCATTCTGACCTACGTTAATATAACAGTTTGTTTCGGTTTTCAGCAGATTTACCATTGAACCTTTTTTACCTATTAGTCTCGGAATCTTTGTTGGGGTAATGCTGATGACTCTACCTCTAGTTATTTTTCCGAGTCCGCGGTCGAGGGTTGTTAGGACAGGCCCACGTGTTCGGTCATAGGCTATGATTTTCGCCATTAATAGGTCTCCAATGTTGTAGATTCGTGATAATGCATCTCTTTGAGTATTAAACTGGCGTTCAACAGCTTCAGAGACAGATAGCATAGCATCATATGGAGAGTTTATGTCAACGATCCATCCGGAAGTAGTCATGTCTATTACCTTTCCGATTATGAAATCTCCAATATTAGGTACGTAGCAGCCTTTTACGGCTACAACATAAACAGTTTTACCGTCTAAGTTGGCTAAACCAATTCTGGACGCGAATATTTTTTCTCCATCTCGATACGTATTGTTCCCAGGAATAAAATCGCCCTCGGCTAATTGATCTCCGGGAGTTACGAATTTATTTTTTTCAAATAGCAATGTCATTTTTTACACCGTTTTTATGGTTTAAAAGGAAAGATAGACCAGCACCTACTTAAGAATCTTCGTTTGCATCGTGCCCTGCGAAATCTTCCCCAGCCTTTCTAGGAAAGATGCGTGTAGTCCAGCGGGCATCTCTACTACAGCTGTCCATGACCCGTCAGCCTGCCATTCTTCACGCGTAATTGTTCCGAAGTCTTTTACAGCGCCGTAGGATCTTGAGGCGAATTCAGGGGGGATTTTAACAGCTATTCTAATTTGCTCTATTTTTATTGGAAGTATGGGTCGAAGAGCTTGAATAACTTCTCGGGCCTGTTCATCGGCGCTCTTGAAGGGATCAATTGAAATGCGTATTTGTGATATTGCCTGTTCTACTCTTAGCGGTGGATGCGGAAGACCTGTCCTTGGATCTATGCAATGTCTAGAGATGAATGCTATTATCTGCTTTTTTTTATCTTCAACCAGTTGTCGTCTTTGATCCGTTGTTACCTGAACTTCGCCACGCTTCATTATAATTTCAGCTATTTGTACTGGATTTGTTGTCTTGAAGGCTTTCACTAGGCTTTCCTCTGAGGCTTTCATGCCCTTGCTAGCATCAGTAAAAATTGTATCTATAATCAAAATCTGTGACATCCCTAAAGTTTTGCCTAGCTTGTAGTCTAATGCTGCTTGAGGTTTCACCATTATTTCAAAATGTTCTTCGCCGATGTCTATACGAGCCGTGGTATACTTATCAGACAATAACTATTTACCAGCAGGCTTCTTTGTGACGTCGCTGCGCTTTATGTATTTATCAAGCTCTTCTTCAGACAGCCGTCTAAACTTCTTTGTGTCGGCTGGAATGACGACGATTCTGAGTTTTGAAGGTTCCAGTTTACCTTCGACAACTTTTGCTAGACATTGAATAGCCAGAATTACGGCTTCATCTAGTTTCATATCGTCGCTGTATTCGCTTTCCAGCAAATCCTTCAGAGTGTCAGCGCCCGCGCCTATAGCGGCTGCCTTAAAGCCGAAATAGTTTCCGCCTGGATCTGCTTGAAATAGTCGATTACCAGTTTTGTCCACGCCAGAGAAGATTAGTGAAACACCGAATGGTCTGACGCCTGCATGTTGAGTGTACATTTGCATTATGTCTCCAATTCTTTTTGCCAGAACCTCGACGTCAATCGCTTCGTCGTACATGAGTTTATTGCTCTGTGCGAAGACTCTTGCTTGATCTATTAGTATACGTGCGTCAGAACTTAGGCCCGCAATAGCGGCGCCAACGTGTTCGTCTATTTGAAATATTTTCCAAGAGAAGTTAGGATCCTGAAGTTTTGACATAGGTTTTTCTTCAGCAGCCAAAACAATGCCTTCGTGGCAGGTTATACCTAAAACTGTTGACCCCTTTCTCACGGTTTCCATAGCATATTCTACTTGAAATATGCGTCCGTCCGGCGAGAAAACTGTAATTGCGCGGTCGTATCCGCCTGGTGCAGCAAACATAGACATCATTTTTCACCTCATATATCAAACTGATTTAATTTGCTTCTTTTGTTGAAGCGCAACTCTTCTAAAAAGCTTTCGTTAAAGGATTTTGGGTCATTATTAGACTTACTTACTTTTTATGCGTTTTTCGCACTCCTTAACCCTTTTGCAACAATCGTTGAATAATACTTCCCTGACAAATGTATCCCGCAAAATCAATTGGATTAAGGCTAGACACAAACCTGCTGTATTTTATAAAAAATCATGGTAGGCGTGGGGTTTGCCCCACGAGGCTTTCGCCTTCAGGTCGTCGCAAGGTCTTCATGGCACTTGCATCTTAGTGCTCAGTTTGGGACGGCGAGCCATCATCCCTAACCTAAAGAAGATGTGGGAGGTTGAATTAAGGATTGTTTAGGAATTTTCGGCGGAGTCGTTTAATGGTTCCAGATACCCCTATGATGCGTATGGTGGTAGGTGTCCCCGCGATTTCTTTGACTTTTGCTATGGATTCGCGTAGTTGAGGTAGTGTGATGTGGTTGCAGCGTAATATTGCTTGATTGTCTTGTTGATTGTATTCTAGAATTCGTAAATCCGCCTGATAGAAGATGTGTTCCTCGTAGAGTGTTGCCATAGATTTCTTAATCGATTGAAATGTTTCTTGTTTTGTTTGCTGTTTTTTTGAATAGATTATTATTGCGATATATCTTCTTCTTGTTTGCTGAGATTTCATTGCTGAATCAAATCTTTTTATTGGATTAATCCGAGTGCACTAACTCCGAACTACTAACTAGACAGTTACTTACACTCAAAATCTTAGCAGTTCGCGTGATAATTTTATCATGTTTTCTTTTGATTTATTTCTGGTATTGAATTTTATTTGGATTCTAATAGGGTCCTCGTATTCAAGTTCTATTTTATTGATCAGAGCTGATTGTTTATTCAGTCTTATGAATAGGCTTCCTTTTTCGTTCAAGTGGCGGTCTATGTTCATAAATAGCGTTTTTTTATTTTCATCATTTAGCTGGGATGATAGGTACTCAATTAAGGCATTTATCATCGGTTTTTCCTGAATTTTTGTTTTGAACAGCGTTATTGGGTTGCCGTAATGTCCGTTTAAAGTGGTTTGAGAGAAGGAGACTTCGTTGCCGTAGTTTGGTTGAAATAGGTTTTTAACAGCCGTTGTAACTTTATTTGGATCTTCTGTTGCGTGCGCGAAGACCTCTATTTCAATAGAGCCTATGTGCACTTCAGTTGACAAAATTTATTCTTCTCGCTTTTCTTTAGCGTTTTCTTTCTTTATTTTTTTAGTTCTTTTAGTAGTTTTAGGTTTTATTGTGAGTTTAAGCTCTTTTAGTTTAGCAACGTTCTCGGCCCATTTAGTGCTTCGCCGTTTGTCGATGCGTAGACCTAATCTGCGTGCTTGGTCAATGGTTAAACCTGATTCGACGAGCTCACTTAAGCTGAAGCCTCTACTGACTCTAATTTTTCCGTTTATACGTTTAACGAGCGGTTCAGGCAATTTTGACATAGGATGCACACTTCTAAGAATGTTTAGCTGTCGCTATTCCCTTTCTTGATCAGCCGATTTACGTCAGGATCACTCATAATTACAGGGTTATTTGGATCGACTAGCAAAACTTCAAACCATTTGTATTTTCCATCTTCCCAGAGCCAGTATGAGTTTAAAACTTTCAAGTTTGGAAATTTATTTGCAGCCCTATCAGCGGCGACTCTATTCATACTTTTTGCAGACACACGTCTTTTGAATCCCATCCTCTTTTGTCTTCGTCCTGAGGTCGGCCTTTTTGTTCTAGGTCCACCCCGTCTTAATCGAACGCGGATAACTACGAAACCTTGCTTGGCTTTGTAGCCTAGTGAACGGGCCTTGCTTAACCTGATGGGCGTGTCTATGCGGTTTATTGCTGATTCCTTCCGCCATTCTATAGCCCTTTGCCGCATTAACGCTATCAAGTTTGATTCATCCTTCTCAGCCCAACTTCGAGTTTGATATTTATACATTTTACTTCACCATGAGTTATCTCCTAATTGCAGCCAGATGTTTATTAGTGCCCATACTTTCAGCGGATCCTTTTAAGTGCTATTGTTGGCTTTTCAGATTACTGATAACTTTTTCGGCTATCATGACGCTTGCCAAATCTTGAGCTTCCTTTGTTTGAGCGCCGACATGAGGAGTACAAATGACATTTGGCATTTCCACAAGCGACATGTCTGTGGGGGGTTCCACTTCAAAAACATCTAAAGCTGCACCGGTAAGCTTTCCAGTTTGAAGAGCTTTCAAAAGTGCTTTTTCGTCAACAATTGCCCCTCGGGAAGTGTTGATGATGCAGGATCCTTTTTTCATTATTTGGAACTGTTTTTCACCAATCATGTAACGGGTTTCAGGATTGAGTGGAACATGAACAGTGACAACGTCGGCTTCTTTGAGGAGTTGTTCTAGTGGTACGTATCTTGCACCAATTTTTTCTATTATATGTCTATCTACATAAGGGTCTGAGACGAGAATGTTCATGCCTATGGCTTTGGCGATTAACGCTAAATGGCTGCCGATACGTCCAAATCCCACAATTCCCAAAGTTTTTCCTTTTAACATGCTACCGACTAGCTCTTTCTTAATCCATTTACCTGCTTTCATCGCTTGGTCTGCTTGAGAGATTTGACGGACAAGCGATAGCATTAATCCTATAGTTAATTCTGCTACTGATTCAGCTGGAGCCTCGGCAGTGTTTAATACGTCTATTCCACGTTTCTTTGCAGCTTCTACATCGATATTGTCAAGTCCTGTTCCAGCTCTGCCTACTACTTTTAAGTTTTTACCCGCTTCAATTACTTCCTTTGTAACTTTAGTCCGACTGCGGACTATTAGAGCATCATAACCTGCTATTTTGTTCTTCAACTGTTCGGGTGTTATTGTGAAATCAGCGTCAACTGTAAAACCTGCATCCTTGAGTAGCTTGACTCCGCTTTCAGATATTTCGTCGCAAATTAGAACCCTTTGAACCAACATTACCACAATTGCCTTAATGCCCATTTTATTAGGGCTGAATTTATCCCTTTAACACTTTAACTATTGGTATAAATACATTTGAACTGAGGACAATCCCTTGCTGGTGGGCACATCAGGTAAAGAGACTATAACGAGGAAAGAAACTGAGAAGAAGCCTATTTACACTCTTGAAGATTTTGTTGCCACCTTTACGCACCGACAGGAATTGTATGTGAAATATCGGAAGTCCATAGAGTATCGAGCAAAGGGGATGAAATGTAGCGATATAGCAAGGGAGCTGAGAACTACACAGAGTAATATTCATCGTTGGGTGAACTGCGAGCACGTTCCCTTCATAGAAAGAGATTTGCGCGTTTTAGAGGATTTTGGATTATATCCTTTGTACTTTGATAATCCACATTTACCGCTTGTTGCCATTTTAACCGCTTGGCTCACGGGAGATGGACATATTTCCCGTGGTATTCATGATATAACATTTTACGAGGAGCATAGAGATAGTTTAGATAACTTAGCAAAATCTCTTCAAATACATTTTCCGCATCTGCGTATAAGCAATGTTAAGAAACAAGGATGTGGTAACTCATACAGGTTAAGAGTTTTTAATCCCGCTTTAGCCCACTTTTTTGTCGTATTAGGAGTACCTGCTGGGAATAAATCAGAGGCGCCATTTCAAGTTCCACAATTCGTGTTGAACGGTTCGGATGAGGTTAAACGCAATTACATTGGCACGATAATATGCTGCGAGGGTAGCACACCTAAAATTGCGAAAAAACACTCGGGTAATGCTATTGGATTTTCCTTATCAAAGGTAGAGTCGTTGGAGAAGGAGCATATAGAATATATGGAGCGGTTGAGAGGGTTGCTTAGCGAATTTGGTATTATGACCAGCGAAGTGAGGAAGATAAAAACGGCTTCGTCTGATAATCCTATGTATCGTTTCTATATTGATAGTAGAGCGGGAAATCTAATGAAATTCTTCGATAAAATTTCGCTTGAATATTTCCCAAACAAACAAAGAGGTAAGGAAGAGGTTTTAGAGGCGCTAAATTATCACATTGAACGAATAGAGTTATACCACAAAGCGTTAGTTCTAAGTGCTGATGGTAAGACTGCGACAGAAATTTCCAAAAAGTTAGGCGTCCCTCGCCCAACAGTATCATGTTGGATTAATAGGAAATTTAAACCAGCTACCATTTATGAGGAATGAGGAACTCATTAAAGATGGGTTACTTAATTGGAATTACGGGCAAACCCAACGTGGGGAAGTCCACGTTTTTCAGTGCTGCAACCTTAATTTCGGTACCTATTGCAAATTATCCCTTCACAACGATTAAACCTAACCGTGGAATAGGCTATGTCAGAACTCACTGCGTTCACAAAGAGTTGAGTGTAGAAGATAATCCTGTAAATTCAGTTTGTATTGCGGGTGTTCGATTAATACCTGTAGAGTTGATTGATTGTGCTGGTTTAGTGCCGGGTGCGTGGCAGGGACGTGGTTTAGGTAATCAGTTTCTGGATGAGATAAGGAAGGCTGATGCTTTGATTCACATAGTAGACGCTGCTGGTGCAACTGACGTTGAAGGCAAGATGGTTAAACCTGGTACCCGCGACCCGGTTGAGGATGTAAAATTTCTTGAAAATGAGATTACAATGTGGTTTGTTCAAATAATCAAAAAGGATTGGAGCAAATTTGCGCGGTTAGTTGAAACCTCTGGAGAAGCGTTGCCGATGATGATGGAAGAGAAATTGAGCGGGTTATCAATAAAGAGAAGCCATGTGTCTGATGCCGTGAAGAAGCTCGATCTTAATCAAGATAAACCTACTGGGTGGAGCGATGATGACCTAATTAGTTTTGCTCATGAGCTCTGGAAGATTTCCAAGCCTATGATGATTGCGGCGAATAAGATTGATTTACCGTACGCAGAGGAAAATTTGAGACGGCTTGAAGATGAAGGTTATTTAGTTGTACCTTGCTGCGCTGAAGCAGAGTTGGCTTTACGTAGAGCAGCGGAAAAAGGATTAACTGATTATAAGCCTGGAGACAGCGGCTTCAAAATTTTAAAACCGAAAGAAGTTACAGGTGAACAGTTGAAGGCGTTGGAGGCGATTAAAGAAAAAGTTTTGATAAAGTGGGGTTCAACAGGAGTTCAGGATTCGATTAATTTAGCTTTCTTTAAACTGTTAAAGATGATTGCTGTTTATCCCGTTGAAGACGCTGAAAGAATAAGCGATCATCTCGGCAGAGTTCTGCCCGACGTTTATCTTGTTCCTTATGGAACTACAGCCCGACAGCTAGCTTACCTTATTCATGGCGAGTTGGGGGACAGCTTCATCTACGGTCTCGATGTAAGAACTAAGAGGAGATTAGGTGAAGATTACATCCTAAAGGATAGAGATGTCATAAAGATAGTAGCGGCTAAGGCCAGAGGTTAACATAAATGTTAACTGTATCCGCCCTGCTTTAGGTAGAAATCATCTTCTTTTTTTGAGCCGAAGCTTCTAACACCTTTATCTTTTAGTTGCTTTTTCAATTTCGTAGCGTAATCAGCTGTTATTTCCTTCCTCTTTTCCAAGTATTTGATTATTTCTAGACACTGTTCATCAGTGTCGCATCTGCGTAGGAAGTCTATTATGTCAGGGGTGTAACCTGAAAAGCAGTTTGAAGCTGCCTTTTCCCCAGCATTATGATCTGAACGTACTGAGTGGATAGTTTTCTTCTGAGCTCCACTTTCAAGTTCTTCAGCTAAGTTCGGAAACATTTTTTTAAGTTTTCCTTTATCTATTTCCATCTAAACCACCGCATATCAAACAATTTGTAGATTCGGATTTAAGGGCTGATTCACACTTTGAGGCTCTAAAATTCATTTATGTTTTTCGTTGTTTAAATAGTCTCCAATTTACTTGATGTTTTTTTGTTATCTTCACTTTTTCTCGGTGATTACCTGAGGCAGTTCTTTTTTACCATCAGGCACATCTCGATAAATGACCATTCCAGGCCCTATCCAAGTGTTTGATCCGATTTTAACTCCTGGCATGAAGCTGACGTTGATTCCTACCTTAACATTGTCTCCCATGAATACTCCGAGTTTTTTTAGTTCGCTGTTAATCAACTCCTCTTTGATCTTAACTTTCACAGGTTTATCGTCGAACCGCAAGTTCGCGGTAATTACACCTGCACCCAAGTTACAACCTTCACCGATGACGCTGTCTGCGACATAAGATAGGTGTGCCATGTGCGTTTGATCCATGATTAGGCTGCTCTTAATTTCACAAGCATTACCTATTCTGACATTTTTGCCGATGCTTGTATATGGGCGGATGTAGCAGTTTGGGCCTATATTGCAATCTTCATCTATGAAGACTGGGCCTTCAATGTATGTACCGGAACGGAGACGGGATCGTTCGCCTAAGCCTATTGGACCATTTATGTGGACGCCGTCTTCAATCTCTCCTTTGATTTCCAGTTTGGTATCCTGCAGAACCATCTTGTTAGCTCCAATTAGATCCCAAGGTCGCCCGATATCTATCCAGTTTTCAGGTTTAATTTCTGCGGCGTTTACACGCATTTTATCTTCTATCAGGTATCGTATTGAGTCGGTTATCTCCAGCTCTTTTCGCTGCGAGTATTTTGTCTTTTTTATTTTTTCGAATATTTTACTTGAGAAAATGTAAATGGCGGCGTTTACCAAGTTGGTTTCTGTTTCACCTACTATAGGTTTTTCAATAATATTGATGACTTTTCCATTCTCCACTTCTACTACGCCATACTGTTCAGGCTGTTTAACTGGGACAACCCCCATCGTTGCGGCGGCTCCTTTCCTGTGCTTGCGGAAAATGGATCGCATCGACTCCGGGTTTATTAGGAGATCACCGTACACTGTCAGAAAATCTTCGTCTCCAACGTATTTTTCAGTTAGCCCTATTGCGTCAGCTGTTCCTGAGACCTTACTTTGAATTATGTAGTCAAGCTGAATTCCAAATTTGGATCCGTCGCCGAAAAAATTTCTAATTAAATCTTCCTTATAGCCTACAACCACAGCGGCCTCTTTAATTCCACTCGCCCTTAGAGTTAGCAGAACATATTCAAGAATCGGTTTACCCGCAAGTTTAATCATGTGTTTAGATCTGCTTGATGTGAGCGGCCGCATCCTTACTCCTTCCCCGGCTGCTAGAATCACTGCCTTCAAATTTGCGCCCTCTCCTTTAATGCGTGTTTAACTATACTAACGGCTTTGAGCTATCTTATAGTTGACTTTTATTATAGCCTATAGAAAACTGAAAACTTGAACATATCTAATAAACAGCTAAAATGGAAATCTTCCGCCGAATCCTCCCCCTCTTCCGAACTGCCGTTGCTGTTGCTGCCACGGTCTTTCTTCGGGGAATCTTGAAAAGTGCTCGTGAACTACTTTCCAGGCTGAATCTTGTTTTCTAAGAACAGCGGTGACACGCGAGGTGATATCAAACGGTTGGTTTCTCAACGTTGCCCGGTAATGTAGGATGAAGGTGGCGACGGCTACGTCACCTAGAACATTAGCCTTAAAATCGTTCATTTCATAGGTGTAGTTGGAGAGAACCTTGAATGATGAGAACTCGTTCTGTAGGGCTTGTGCACTCTCCTGCCTTTGATACGGAGGCCAATCGTCAAATTTGCTATAGTTATCATCCATGAGCGCTTTAACTGCAGCTTCATCCTTATTTTTTAAACCATCAATCCGTTTAATAATAGCGTTCTTGACATCGTCTTCGACAGTCAACATTAACTTTGTTCCGCAATGTTTACAGAAGACGCTTCCCTCTTCATTTTCAGCTCCGCAATTTGAACATTTAGGCATACCATTTCTCCACCCAAGAGTTTTGCTTTTGCTTCAGTTAACCTATATTGAGCTTAACTTAATATTTGTTTTTTAGACTCCCAACTGCATTGTGACTTAAATTTTTTTGTTTGTTAAATGGTTATCAATTATTTCCTTTGAAATTGTCTCTTCTACACCACGAGCGCCCAGAATTGTTTACAAATTTTTGTGTAATATTTTCATTGGGACATTTTCAACATTATTCTTTTTATTAAGAGCTCTCTTTGAGAATTAAAAAATATTTTGGAAACTTCATAATAGGTTTATGCAAATGAATATTTGGGTATAATTCTGAAAAATCTTTAAAAATAACAGTATCTATTAATAGAGCCGATTGTTATGGATCCGAGATACATCTTTTTTCCGTTAGGCGGTCTCATCATTGCTGTCATTTTTATTATAGTTTTCATAGTGCTACTGTTCCTAATAGCTAGTCTGGCATTCTGGGGAACGCGACATGCTCACCGTAGATCCTCGTGGGGATATAGGGATGAGGCGTTGGATATCCTCAGAACAAGATATGCTAAGGGAGAAATAACAAAGGAACAGTATTTAGAGATGGAAAAGGCTTTAGAAGAAAAATAGTAAATCGAGCTCCTTAAATTCTCATATTTTCCAAGCGGCCAAAACGGAAGATTTCTGCAAAAATGCGGAATAAATTTTTAATGTCCCTTTTACAGGATACGGATGAGCATTAATCCTTCGCACTTACATGCCTAATCAAAGACAGCGCTTTATCTAAAAGCCTCTTAGCTTCCTCTTCGGTCTTTGCCTCTACGGTGACTCTGATCGCAGGCTCTGTTCCAGACGGGCGTATAACTATCCAGCCTTCAGTCAGTTCAAAACGTAGGCCGTCGACAGTTAGTGTATTTAGTATTTTTGGGAACTTTGCTGGGGCTGCTTTTTGAATTTTCTTCATAACTGTCTGTTTCAGTTCATTTGGACAATGCACCTTGTCACGTAGCAGCGGATATTCACGGATTCCTGAAACGAATTGTGACAGCGTCTTGTTTTCTTCTTCTAAGGCTTGCAGCAGTAAAGCTGAGGAAAGGATTCCGTCGGGGCAGAAGTGATGTTTTGGATGAATCCATGATCCAACTGGTTCTCCTCCGAAAACTGCGTTGTGTTTCTTGATTGCTAATGCAATGTTGACGTCTCCAACTGGCGTTCTGATTACTTTTCCGCCGTATGGTTTAACCGCTTCTTCAATGCATCTTGAGGCGTCAACGTGTGTAATTATTGTTCCTCCGCCTTTGTTTTTTACGATATATCGGCTATATGCGGCCAGCATTAGGTCCTGTGGCACTGTTACGCCTTTTTCATTCACTGCGGCCATTCGGTCCCCGTCTCCGTCGTAGGCGATTCCGATATCAGCGCCTAATTGTCTAGTTACGTTGCATAGTTCGGTGAGGGTTTCCGGTTTAGGTTCAGGACTTCTAGCTGGAAAGAATCCGTCTGGTTGAGCATTCATAGCGTTCACCTTGCAGCCGAGCTTAGGGAAAACAGTTGGGGCAACATGATAGGTGGCTCCGCATCCGCAGTCCAAGATGACATGCCACTTTTCAGCCAGTTTAACGGCGTCAAGGATCATGTCTATGTAACGGTTTGTCTCTTGGACGTATTCGGTGCGTCCAATGTTTTCCCAGGAGGCTCTCTTGAATTTGTTCTGTGTTATTATTTGTTCAATTTTAGTCTGTTGAGCGTCGCTGTATGCGATTGTGTCCTTGTTGAATATTTTTACACCGTTGTATTCGGGTGGATTATGGGAGGCGGTTATCATTATTCCTGAGGATGTGTTAAGTGATTTGGTTAAATAGGCTAGAACTGGAGTTGGATTTAACCCGGTTTTCTGGACATGACAGCCTCCTGACAGTAGACCTGAAACTAAAGCGGCTTCAAACATTGGACATGAAGTACGAGTATCATGGCTAACAAGGATTTGGCCGCTGTTTGTGTATGTGGCTACTGAAAGACCTATTTCTGTGACAAGCGTAGTTGAAAGCTCGGATCCAACTAGACCTCGAATTCCAGAGGTCCCAAACCATCTCACTGACAAATAATTATCATTCCTCTTGATAGCGGCGTGTTGTCTACTGTTTATGCATAGTTTTTTATTTATGGTCTTTTACGTTGCTTTATGTTCTGTTTACGTTTTGTCTATGGACGATAAAATCTAGTTTATGTGCTGGAATGTTTGGGTTTATGTGAGTTTTATGGGTTTATGGTTTTTACTAATTTTAACAACTATATTTATAGTAAAAGAGGATTGAAAAAGAAAGTCGTCGTTACTTCTCTTTAAGTTTTAACATCAACATATAGATTTCAGACCTCTTCTTACTCGCCTTTGAGTTATTAATAGCTCGAGGAAAATTACAGTTTGTTCGAGGAGACGCTGAAGAGAATCTGAAAAAAGTAGAAAAAGGGGTAAAAACGAAGTACCGTAGCAGCGGTCTAATGTGCACGGTTGAACCTTGAATATGTGTAGATTGATTTATGTTTAGTGGGGTTAAGGAATTGTATAGCCTCTCTGATAATATTCCTCCATTTGAGTCTTCAAAAGGATGGAAGCTCCTTTCCGTTATTCTTGTGATTGTCATCGTAGCTGAGTCGGGTTTTGTCGTGTATTCTTATTTAGGGTATAATTCCAAGGAGTCCAGTCTACAGACACAGATTTCGAGTCTCCAGCAACAGATTCAGGAGAGCTCCAGTTCACGGTATCAAGTGGCCCCTGAGAATGTTTCACTCTCCCAACTCTACGTGAATGTCAGTCGCTCCGTTGTCGTAATAAGCGGCCTCATAGTTAACTCTACAGGTGTATTTACGATCGAGGGCTCAGGGTTTGTCTATAATTACACTGGACAGATGGTCATAGTTACAAACTATCATGTGGTTGATGGGGCAGTTAACGTCACCATATCATTCAGCGACGGCGACGAATATAGAATGAAGTCCATTTTAGGCTACGACATTTATAGTGATCTCGCAGTGCTCTCAGTCAACGCTCCTCTGAGCGAGTTTAAGCCTCTTCAAATTGTAAGCTCCTCTTCTCTGAGCGTCGGTGACCCTGTTATAGCTATCGGTACGCCGTATGGCTTGGCCGGTTCAATGACGACTGGAATAGTGAGTGCGCTTTATCGGACTATACCTGCGGAGAACAGCAACTATTCCATTGGAGATGTTATCCAGACCAGTACACCGATAAACCCAGGCAATTCAGGAGGACCTCTCCTAAACTATAATGGACAGGTAGTAGGCATTACCACAGCCATCGTTTCTGGTTCAACTGGAGTTGGTTTCGCTATTCCCTCAGACACTATTCTGCGTGAAATCGGTTCACTGATTACAACAGGATCGTACAACCAGTATTCGTACCTAGGCATCTTAATGCTAGACATGTCCTACGACGTAGCCCAAGCAATGAAAATCAATTACACCTACGGAGTGCTTCTCGAAACGGTTACAACGGGTGGACCAGCGTATAAAGCTGGGCTCAAAGGATCAACGACTCCCGCAGTTATAGATGGAAGCACGATAAACATCGGCGGAGACGTAATAATAGCAGTTAATGGAACGCGGATTATCGATTCGGACAGCTTCATCTCATACCTTATAGAGTATACTCTGCCAAATCAGACCATTGTCCTCACAATAATTAGAAACGGCCTCGCAATGAACGTCTCTGTAGTCCTGGGTACACGCCCTCCTCCAACCTAAAAATTATCAGCTTTATATCTGACTGGGAATTGCAGATTGAGTTCATTCAAACCGTTCGCCCTGAAAAACACTGACTCACCGCATGAACGAATTACGTCGGAATATTTATCTCAAAATAAATTTTTTGATACTTTCCCTCTGCAACAGTTAACCAGAAAATTGCTATTCGGTAAGAAACATACTATCTGATACTTTTCATATAGTCTTAGTGAAATTAACTAATTCAAAGAATTCACTGTATTAGCTTAACAGGGAAATAATAAAAGAAAAATAATATGACTAAAGCAATCTGAACACCCATAATTGCCCAACGAGTTCTATTATTTTTGACCACTTTATCCCAGAAATATGGAATTCCTAAAGCACAAGCCGGTATAGTGTCCAACATGTAATAGTTGAAGTTGGTCCAGTTCGGATAGGCGATTACGCTTAAAGCTAGAAAAGGCATGAATGTGGCGAATATCCACGCAATCAAGAATTTACCTGTATTTTCTTTGTCACGTTTGGACACTGTGTATATTAAAGCCACTATGAGTATTGGAATTAAGAAATACTCGACGAAAGGCGTTATTTGACTAACCCAATCAATAGTCGTATGCGTTACGCCGTTAGCCGTCACTGCAACCGTGTAATAATGCGGCGGATTAAGCGAGTTGCCAACCGGAAGAATCCAAGTCCAAGCTGGCCTATACTGAGAAGCAGGCGTTTGAAGTGTAGTGGATAGCGATGAGAAGTATGACCACTGAAACGCTAATTGGCTGATGGGATTATCCATTATCTTGTTACTAGTGCTGTTAACTGTATTGGTAACTGTGGTCACAGCTGAACTGTTAGTGTTCTCATAAACATTTACTGCCACATTCTGCGTGATAGTTGTGGCAGATGAAGGCTTATAAACTGCCTCGTAAAGCCACAGTCCACCACCACTAACGGCCAAGAAGATCAGTAGGAAAGTTAGAAACTTCCTATAGTTCGCATGTACAGCCATTTTCTTTAAGTTGATATGAGTGAAAATATGGTAAAGTACAACTGCAGCTAAGAACAGTAAAGCTACAGCGTACATTAAGAATGATACTGCGAATGAAAACGCTGACCAACTATACCTCTTAGTTAAGTATAGATAAATTCCCAGCAAACCGAACGCTATTGAGGGCATATCAAGAACGAATATGGACCCATGAACAAAAAAAATGATGTCAAAACTGAGTAATGCTGCAGCGTATAATGCGTATCTTTCAGTCATAAACTGTTTAGCGATAAGGTAGAAGGCGTATAGGCTGATCATGCAGCAGATAAGTATGGGAAACCGCCAAGCAAACCAATAATCTCCGAAAATCTTAATGGATAAAGCGACCATGATTTTAGCTAAAGGCATCTGCTCAGCGTTAGCAGCTATTCCTTTTAAGGTATTTTCTGCAGCGGGAACGTAGTAGGTTTCATCAAAAATCAATCCGCCATCAGACGGGAATCCTATTGAGAACAGATGCAACGCAAAAGAGATTAGCAGTAGATACCAAATGTTAAATTTGGCTACTGCTTGATCGAATAGGTTTTTCACGGGTTTAAAGTCAATTTTTATATTGATGCTCATTTTCTAAACCCGAAAATTAACTTATTTTCCTTTACCAGCTATCCGTTCTCCAGGATTTTAAACGCTTTCTTTACGTTACCTTATGTTAATCTGATATCCCTGAAACCAAGTTAAATTGTACGGCAAAAGAGAGCGAAAGAACAAGAAGTAAAGTTAGAAAAACACGCTTATCCCTAAAAGTAGAGGCTCCCGCACGCTCATATGTAATCAAAAATTTTATATTACCGAAGCAGTCTGTCACAATATGAAGATCTTAAGGTTGCACCTATATAATCAGCAAAAAATTGCTCTAGCCTTAGGAATCGCCTGCATTTTTCTAGCAGTTAGCTTAGTCGCAGTACAAGTGCCCAGCATAAATGCAGCTAATACACCTAGTTCAACTACTCCTAAAACTACTGCTACAAGTACTATAGTTACTACAAGAACTTCCTATTCAGTTTCTCCAGTTTCAACAGCTATAAGCACTAGGGTTGTAACAAAAACTACATACTCAGTTTCTCCAGTTACAACAGCTACAAGCACTAAGCTTGCAACAAA